>NZ_JBWKAW010000007.1:166664-343404 GCF_056437345.1 Kitasatospora sp. NPDC042419 | reverse complement strand
TCGGCGCCGACGAGGGGTGTGTGGGTGGTGCCGGGCGAGGTGGCGGTGTCGAGGGTGCCGAGGATGACGGTGGCGTCGAGGCCGGGGGCGGTGACACGGGGCAGGTCGGGGTGGTGTTCGAAGGCGGGGTCGGTGTGGCGGTGGGCGTCGGGCAGGGCGACCCAGAGCTGGGCTCCGTGGAGGTGGCGGGCGTGCGGGCGGGGGGACTCCTCGGAGTGGGAGATCGCCCGGCCGGAGGTCATCAGCCCGAGTTCGCGGGGCCGGACGGTCTGCAGGCTGCCCAGGCTGTCGCGGTGCAGGACCTCGCCCTGGTGCAGCCAGCTGACGGTCTGCAGCCCCATGTGCGGGTGCGGCGGGACCTGCATGCCCGGCTCGTCGGCGATGTCGTCCGGCCCGTAGTGGTCCACGAAGCACCACGCGCCGACCATCCGGCGGCCCAGGCTCGGCAGCAGCCGGCGCACCACGGTGCTCTCGCCCAGCGCCACTTCGCGGGCCGGTAGGAGGTCCCGCACCGGGCCGGAGCCGGCCTCGCCGCCGCAGCTGGTCGGGGCGGGCTTGAGATCGAGGTTGCTCATGTCGCGGATCCACCACCGTACGGGTCGGGAGGGCCGGGCGCGCTGGGAGGGCCCGGAGGGCCGGGCGGCGGCGGGTCCGGGTGCCCGGTTCGCCCGGCCCTGGGTCGTCGGGAACGATCCTCCACCAGGACCGGGTGATCCTCCACCCGGACGGACGGACGGATGGACGGACCGGGCTCCGGGCGGCACGGGCGGCCGGCGCGCCGACCGTCAGCCGGTGGCGCGGTTCGTCAGGGCGTTCCCGACGAAGGAGACCACGTCCGGGAGGATCCGGCGCCAGTACGCGGCGTCGTGCGCCCCCGAGGTGAAGCGGGCCTGGACGGTGTCGCCGACCAGCTTGCGGGCGGCGTCGCAGAACGGGTCCTCGGTGCCGCACCAGACGCCGATCGGGCGGCCGTGCGGCTGGTCCTGGTGGAGCAGCGGCTCGTGCTCGCGCCAGTCGGCCTCGTCCTTGAAGACGCCGACCGCCCGGGCGTCGCCCCAGGTGCGGAACAGCGCCGGGCTGAGCGCGGCCACCGGGCCGAAGCCCGCGCCCCGGTTGCGGGCGTAGCGCAGCGAGCCGAAGCCGCCCATCGAGATGCCCATCGCGGCGCCGGGCACGCGCAGCCCCCGGGCGGCGAGCCAGCCGGGGAGCTCTTCGAGCAGCATCCGCTGCGGGTCGTCGCCGGACGGCGTGCGCCGCCAGTACGTGGCGTCGCCGCCGTCGAGGGCGACCACGGCGAACGGGGGGACGCCGGCCGCGATGGCGGAGACCAGGACCTGCGGCAGCCCGAGGTCGGTCCACGCCTGGGCGGTGGCGCCGCGCCCGTGCAGGGCGACGCAGACCGGCAGTTCGGCGGCGGGCGGGACGGTGGGGCCCTGCGGCACGATCGTGATCATCTTCACGGTGGCGCCGTTGCGGGCCGCGGACCGCTGCTCCTCGTTGCGGAGCGAGGGGACGACGGCCGGCCCGGCCGGGGTGGCCGTCGCCGAGGGGGTGCCGGGCCCGCCGGACGCGGTTCCCGATCCGGGGGAGCCCGGGGAGCCCGGGGAGCCCGAGGCGCCCGGGATGCCCGACGGGCCGTCGGCGGAGCCAGGCTCGGAGCCGTCGCCGGAGAGTGCCAGCGCCGCGCCGGTGCCGACGACGGCGAGGCCTCCGAGCCCCAGGCCCGCCCTCAGCAGCCCGCGCCGTCCCAGCAGCCGGGAGACACCCGGCAGCCCGGCCCCGCCCTGTGCCTCGGACCCGCCCTGCGCCCCGGCCGTACCCGGCAGCCCCGGAGCGCCCGCGGGCGGGTCTCCGGCTCCCGGGGGCGGCGCGTCGGCGCCGACGGTGGGCGGCGAGGACGGCGGCGGCGGTACGGCGGCCATGGCGCTCGTTCCGGTCCGTCCACTCCCCTGGTGGTCCAGGTCCACGGTTCTCCCCTCCGACAGTCAGCCAGCACTGTACGTCGAGTGGCCGTGCCGGTTCGCACCGATCCGGTCGCAAGCCGTCAAGAGGAGGGGGAGAAGTGGTGGAGAGTGGTGGAGAACGGTCGGAAACCGGCAGGTCGGCGGCCCGCGGGCCGGCCGCCGAGGAGGCTCCCCGCCGCGCCGGCCCCCGATGCACTCAGTGCGTGCAGGCCCACCAGGCGTCCGAGGTCGCCCCGTCCGCGAGCGCGCGGAGCTTGGCGACCGCCGCGGCCGGGTCCTCGGCGCCGTACACCGCCGAGCCCGCCACGAAGACGTCCGCCCCGGCCTCGGCGCAGCGCTCGATGGTGCTCGCGGACACGCCGCCGTCCACCTGGAGCCACAGCTCCAGACCGTGCTTGGCGATGAGCTCCCGGGTGCGGCGGATCTTCGGCAGCATGATGTCGAGGAACGCCTGGCCGCCGAAGCCCGGCTCGACGGTCATGATCAGCAGCATGTCCAGCTCGGGCAGCAGGTCCTCGTACGGCTCGATCGGCGTGGCCGGCTTGAGGGCCATCGAGGCGCGGGCGCCCTTGGCCCGGATCTCGCGGGCGAGCCGGACCGGCGCGGCGGCCGCCTCGGCGTGGAAGGTGACCGAACCGGCCCCGGCCTCCACGTACTGCGGGGCCCAGCGGTCCGGGTCCTCGATCATCAGGTGGCAGTCGAGCGGGATGTCGGTGGCCCGGGCGAGCGACTCGACGATCGGCACGCCCAGCGTCAGGTTGGGCACGAAGTGGTTGTCCATCACGTCGACGTGCAGCCAGTCCGAGCCCCTGACGGCCTCGGCCTCCTCGGCGAGCCGGGCGAAGTCCGCGGACAGGATGCTGGGGTTGATCTGCGCCATGGGGCCTGCTACCTCTTCTTGCCTTCGTGCGAGGGCCGTTCTGCGCGGGCCGCCCGGTCGGGGCCGCCCGGGTGGGCGTCCTGCGCGGGCCGTCCCGCGCGGGCCGGCCGTGAGGGTCGTCCTGCGAGGATCCGGGCACCCGGAGCCGGGCGCCTCGCCCCATCATCTCGCGCTCCGTCGCCGGGAGGTCACCACCGAGACCTCCCCGTGACCCTCATCACACCCCCGACGGGGTTATCGTGACCGCCGCCGTGGTCATCAGCCTTGTACGACAAGCCCCGTACGGTGCGGCACCTGCACCGGTGCCCTCACCGGCCCCACCCCACACCCGAACCCGCAACCGAAACCGCGACCGAAACCCGCACCCGCGACCGCCGTACCGCACCGCCCGCACCACGCCGTACCCCACACCGCACCACGCCGCCTGCACTGCCCGCACCACCGGTACCGCCCGCACCACCCCGTACCTCCCCGTTCCCCCGCGCTCCCTGCGCGCCCTCCGAGGAAGGTCCTCCGTTGGCCGATCTGGTCCACCCCGCCCGCGCCCTGTGGTGGCTCTTCGAGCCCGTGCACGCCGTCACCTACTTCACCCCCGAGGGCCGCGCCGCGTTCGAGGCGGCCGGACTCCACGGCGTCGCCCGCGGCTACTTCGGCGGCCGCGCCGCCCCGCTGGGCGCGGTGGACGCGCCGCCGGTGATCGCCGCGTTCTTCAACTTCGCGCCCGCGCCGATCGAACGCGCCCTCCCGGCGATCTGGAAGCTCGCCGACCCGGACACCGCGCTCGCCGCCCGCGCCGCCGGCGCCTCGGCGGCCCTGACCCGGCTGCTGGAGCACGTGAACCCGGCCCAGGTCGAGCTGGTGGCCGACCTGCTGGAGACCGCCGTCGACAGGCTGGACTGCGCCGGCCGGGTCCTGGCCGCCGCCAACGCCGCCCTGCCCCGCCCGACCGGCCTGTACGGGCGGCTCTGGCAGGCCGCCACCGTGATGCGCGAGCACCGCGGCGACGGCCACGTCGCCGCCCTGGTCTCCGCCGGGCTGGACGGCTGCGAGGCCCTGGTGGTCCGCTGCGCCCTGGACGTGCGGCGCGAGGCGCTGCAGCCGTTGCGCGGCTGGACCGACGAGGAGTGGGACGCGGCTTCCGCCCGGCTGATCGAACGGGGCTGGATCACCGAGCGCGGCACCATCACCGAGTGCGGCCGGATCCGCCACCAGGCGCTGGAGGCGGCCACCGACCTGGCCGCCGCCCGGGTCTGGGAGAACAACCCGCGCGCGGAGCTCGACCGGCTCGTCGCCGCGCTCAAACCGATCTCGACGCTCTGTCGCACCGCACTGCCCCCGATCAACCCGATCGGACTCCCGGCCGCGACGGCCTGACCCGACCGGCTCGGGCCCGTACCGCCTGGGCGGTACGGGCCCGCGTGGTGGCCGGACGGCCGCCGGCAGCGGTCGGCTGCCCCCCTACTCCCCCGTGGGGCCGGCCCCCGCCGGCCCGGCGTCCCCCGGCCCGGCCGCTCCATCGCGGGCACCGGCCGCGTTCCCACCTGCGGCCTTCCCGTCGGCTGCATTCCCTCCTGCGGCCTTCCCGTCGGCCGCCTTCCCGCCGACGGCCCCCGACCGGAAGGCGAACCGGTCCGCGGCCCGCCGCCCCCGGCTCGCCAGCGGCAGCACTCCGGTGGCGCCCGCCAGCCCGAAGGGCGGCATGTCGAAGTAGATCGACTCGTACGACCCCTCCGGCACGACGTACGTCTCGTGCCAGAGGCCGACGTTCCCGCGCGCCCGGCCCGCCTTCACCTTGCGGTTGAGCATCCCCCAGGCCTTGTGGTGGAAGGCGTCCGGCGCTGCCGCGTACCGGTACAGGCTCTCCTTCGACTCCCAGTACTGGACGACGTAGTACGTGCGCGGCGAGGCGGTCAGCATGATGCGCCCGCGCAGCCCCCGCCCCGGGTCGCGGGCGAGTTCGTGGAGCATCCGGAACATCGCCAGCATCACCGGACCCCAGTGGTGGACGGCCCAGAACCGGTTGATCCGCATCCCGATGAGCAGGACCACGGTGTCCCCGGCCGCGGCCGCGGTGGTGTAGCCCGGAGTGGGTTTCGCGAACACGTCTGCCCCCGGTTCCCTGCGCCGTCGGCGCAGTCGCCCGCCGTCATGTGAGCAGTGATTACATCAGCGCACACCGACCCGGTCAACCCTCCGCGCAAGCACAAGAGCCTTGTGTTCAGGGGCGGTTGGCGACTCCCCGCCCGAAGGTGTCCAGCACCTGCGAGGCCACCTCCTCCGCCTTCTCCACCGGGAGGTACCCGTCCGCGATCATCTGCGCCAGCCCGTACACCAGCGCCTGCCCCGCCAGCCCGACCAGCGCCGGATCACCGGGCCGCAGCCTCCCGGCCTCCTGGTCCGCGACGATCACCTCGCTGTACGCCTGGTTCAGCCCGGACAGCCGCTCCCGCAGCTCCGGATGCCGGGACGGCGCGAACACCCGGGAACGCACCAGCTCGAAGCGGTGCGGGTACCGGATCGCGTACCGGACGAAGCCCAGCCCGATGGCACGCAGCGCCGACCCCTCGCTCGACTCCACCTCGGTCCACTGCCAGCGCTCGAAGTCCACCAGCACCCGATCGGCCACCGCCGTCAACAGCGCCTGCCGGTCGGCGAAGTGCCGGAACGGCGCCCCGGCCGACACCCCGGCCCGCCGGGCCACCTCACGCATGCTGATCTTGTCCTGGCCCTGCTCGTCCAGCAGCTCGAACGCCACCCCGACCAGCGCCTCGGGCAGCGCCCCGTGGTGGTAACTCCCCCGCCCTGCGGGCCTCTCCGTCATGTCCGCAGTGCTACCAGCTACCCACCGGTCGGTCCAACCGGCCACCGGGCGGCGGGCTGCGGCACCCGCCACCCCGTCCCGCCGCAGCCCGCCGCACACCGACCGGCTCTCGGGTGTCGGCGGGCAACGGGACGGCAGGGTAACGGGGCAACGGGACGACAGGGCAGCGGTCGGCGGTCAGCGGCCGGCCACCGGTCCTACCAGGCGTAGTCCTCCGGGGCCGGCTTGTGGCCGGGGAAGAGTTCGTCGAGGCGGGCGAGGAGGTCGTCGTCGAGCTTGACGTCGAGGGCGTGGACGGCGGCGTCGAGGTGGGTCAGGGTGCGGGGGCCGACGATGGGGGCGGTGACGGCGGGGCGGCTCAGGAGCCAGGCGAGGGCGAGGTCCGCGGGGTGCTCGCCGACCTCGTCGGCGAGGTCCTCGTAGGCCTGGATGCGTTCGCGGTTGGCGCCGAGGATCTCGCCGGCGTGCTGGAGGGCGCCGCGGACGAGGCCGCCCTCGCGCTCCTTGCGGATGGCGCCGCCGAGGACGCCGCTGCGGAGCGGGGACCAGGGCAGCAGGCCGAGGCCGTAGTGCTGGAGGGCGGGGATGACCTCCAGTTCGATGGTGCGGTCGAGCAGGTTGTAGAGGGACTGCTCGCTGACCAGGCCGAGGAAGTGGCGGGCGCGGGCGGCCTCCTGGGCCTGGGCGATGTGCCAGCCGCCGAAGTTGCTGGAGCCGACGTAGATGATCTTGCCCTGGGCGACCAGGACCTCCATCGCCTGCCAGATCTCCTCCCAGGGGGTGTCCCGGTCGATGTGGTGCATCTGGAACAGGTCGATGTGGTCGGTGTTCAGGCGCCGCAGGCTGGCCTCGACGGCGCGGCGGACGGCGAGGGCGGACAGCCGGCCCTCGTTCGGCCAGTCGCCCATCGGGGCGTAGGCCTTGGTGGCGAGCACGGTCCGCTCGCGGCGTCCGCCGCCCTGGGCGAACCAGCGACCGATGATCTCCTCGGTGCGGCCCTTGTGGTTTCCTTCGGCGTCCCGCCCGTAACCGTTGGCGGTGTCGAAGAAGTTGATGCCCCGTTCGTGGGCGCTGTCCATGATCACATGGGCGTCGGTCTCCTCGGTGTGCGGGCCGAAGTTCATGGTGCCCAGGCAGAGTCGGGAGACGGTGAGGCCGGTGCGGCCGAGGTGGGTGTACTCCATGGGGCCCAACCCTCCGACGCACCGGCTGTGGTGTCCAGCACATTTCGTATCGTGGCATCCGGGTACCGCAGGTGCAGCACACCGGCCCGTCACCGGCCGTGCGTGGCGAACCTCCTCACGGCGAGCGGCCCGCAGACCGCCACCAGCGCCCCGCACCAGAGCAGCGTGGCCAGGGTGGCGTGCTGCATCGGCCAGGCGGAGCCGGGGGCGGACGGGTTGCCGAAGAGGTCGCGGCAGGCCTGGACCGCCGCGCTCATCGGGTTCCAGTCGGCGGCGGCGCGCAGCCAGCCGGGCATGCCGCCGGTGGGCACGAAGGCGTTGGTCACCATCGCCAACGGGAAGACCGCGACGGCGAGCTGTCCGGCCGCCTCCTCCTTTCCGACGGCTAGGCCGAGCAGTTGGCCGAGCCAGGTCATGGCGAACCGGAAGAGCAGCAGCAGCCCGAACGCCGTGGCGGCGTCCGCGAGTCCGCCGCGGATCCGCCAGCCGGCGAGGAGCCCGACGCCCGCCAGCAGCGCGAGGACGAGCACGCTGACCAGCAGGTCGGCGAGCGTCTGACCGAGCAGCAGGCCGGTGCGGGAGACGGGCATCGAGCGGAGCCGGTCGGTCACGCCGCGTCCGACGTCCCGGGCGGCGCCGACCATGGTGGGCATGATGCCGTTGACGGCCACCATGGCGAACAGGCCGGGCATCAGGAACTCCCGGTAGTTGCCGGTGGCGGCGGCGGTCCGGTCGGCGCCGGCGGTGTCGACGGCGGAGGCCGGGACCGCGATGGCGCTGCCGAACACGTACCCGAAGACCACCACCATGACCACGGGAACGGCGAGCGAGGCGGCCAACAGCCCGGGCGAGTGCCGGTAGTGGAGGAGGACCCGGAGCATCGACGACCAGGTGTCGGAGACCAGCCGGACCGCGGTGGACGGGGTCGCCGGGGCGGGCACGGCGGGCAGGGCGGGCGGAGCCGCGGCGGCGGCCATCAGGCGGCCCGCCCCGTCGCCCCGGCGGCGGTCCCGCCGGCGGCCCTGCGGGCACCGCCGGCGCCGGCACCCTCGCCGGCGCCCCCACCGGCATCCTCGCCGGCCCCTCCGGTGAGCGCGAGGAAGACGTCGTCGAGCGACGGCGGACGCACCGCGACGTCCTGCGCCACCACCCCCACCGCGTCCAACTCCCGCACCAGTCCGGGCAGCGGCACCTCCACGCCCGGGCGCGAGACGGCCTCGACGGTCCGTTCGGCGTGGTCCACCCGCACGTCACCGGTCCCGGCGAGGGCCGCCAGCACCACGGCGGCCCGGCCGAGCTGCCCGGCGTCCGCGAGGGTGACCGAGACCCGGCTGCCGATCGCCGCCTTGAGCCGCGGGGGCGGGCCGGTGGCGATGGCGGCGCCGTGGTCCACGACCACAACGGTGTCGGCGAGCCGGTCGGCCTCCTCCAGGTACTGGGTGGTGAGCAGCACGGTGGTGCCGCCGTCCGCCAGCTCCCGCACGGCCTCCCAGATCTGCTGGCGGCTGCGCGGGTCGAGGCCGGTGGTGGGTTCGTCGAGGAAGAGCACGGACGGGGCGGTGACCAGGCTGGCGACGAGGTCGAGCCGGCGCCGCATGCCGCCGGAGTAGGTGCGGACGAGCCGGTCGGCGGCCTCGGCGAGGCCGAAGCCGTCGAGGAGCCGGTCGGCGCGGGCCCGGGCTGCGCGGGCGCCGAGGTGGTGCAGCCGGCCGAGGAGGTGGAGGTTGTCGCGGCCGGTGATGCCCTCGTCGACGGCCGCGTGCTGGCCGGCCAGGCCGATGCTGCGGCGGACGGCCTCGGGCTCGCGGACCACGTCGTGGCCGGCGACGCGGGCGGTGCCGCGGTCGGGGGCGACGAGGGTGGCGAGGACGCGGACGGCGGTGGTCTTGCCGGCGCCGTTGGGGCCGAGCAGGCCGCAGACGGTGCCGGCCGGGACGGTCAGGTCGAGCCCGCGCAGGGCGCGGGTGGTGCCGAATCGTTTCTCGACGCCCGCCATCTCGACGGCGGCGCTCCAGCTGGTGTCGGACATGGCTCTGCCCTCTTCCCTTCATTAGGTACAGCGTACGTAGAAGCGAGTGCGAGCGCATCGTACTACGTACGCCGTACGTATCTAAGATGGGGAACCGAGGTGATCAACCAGTGCCGACCAGCAACCCCCCGTCCGAGATCAACCGGCCCGGGACCCCCGCCACCGGAACGCCGGCCGTCGGGACCCCCGCCACCCGAACGCCCGCACCCGGAACGCCCGCACCCGTCGAGGCCCCGGAGCTGATCTGGCTGCGCCCCGAGCGCACCGGCCGCGGCCCCCGCCCGGCCCACAGCCGCGCGTCGATCGCCGCCGCCGCGATCACCATCGCGGACGCCGAGGGCCTGGACGCGGTCTCCATGCGACGGGTGGCCGCCGCACTCGGCGCGGGCACCATGTCGCTCTACAACTACGTGCCGAAGAAGGAGCACCTGCTCGACCTGATGCTCGACGCCGTCGTCGGCGAGTACGACTACAGCGGCCTCGCCCCCACCGGCGACTGCCGCGCCGACCTCCGCCGGCTCGGGCACGAGCAGCTCGCCGTGCTGCGCCGGCACCCCTGGCTGCCCACCCTGGTGATCGCCCGCCCGGGCCTCGGCCCGAACGCGCTGCGCTACACCGACCACTTCCTCGCCGTCACCGAGCCCAGCGGCCTGGACGGCGGCACGCGCATGGAGGCACTGGCGCTGCTCAACGGGTTCGTCTGCCAGTACGCGCAGTACGAGCGCACGGCGGCGGCCGGCGCCAAGTGGCAGGCGGACCTGGTGGGTTACCTCGCCCGCGCCGCCGGGAGCGGCGAGTTCCCGCACCTGGCGGCCGCGTTCGCCACCGCCGGGCCGCCGGCGAGCGATCCGGACGCGACCTTCGAGCGGGCGCTGGACCGCGTGATCACGGCCGCACTCGCCTCCCCGGAGGGCGGGGCGGCCGGCTCCGTGGCCGGCCGGTGACGGTCACCCGCCGCCCGAACGACCGTCAGGACCGTCAGGACCGGCTGCGGGCCGTCTCCTGACGGCTCCCCGGGACGACCAGCCAGAGCAGCCAGGCGCCGGTGCCGAGGATCAGCATGTTGACGGCGATCTGCCACGGGAGGCTGCCGAAGCCGGTCTCCCAGTAGCCGAACCAGGCCTCCAGCAGGGAGCCGGTCAGGAACCAGAGCCCCACGTCGGCGACGACGGCCACCGCCCAGACGGCCATCGGATGCCAGCGCGGGCGCGGCACCGCGTGCACGAGGGCGAGCGCCGCCGTGATGCCGAGGGCGATCGGCACGAAGTCCTGGTCCATCCGGTCGAGGTAGTTCCAGGGCAGGGTCGACCCGGTGATCCAGATCAGTGCCATGCAACCGATGAAGCGCACCAGCATCGCCGACGCCGGGTGCGGCGCCTGCCGGGCCGCGGGGGCCGGAGCCGCCGTGGGGGCCGGAGCCGATGCCGGGGCCGCGGTGACGGGAACGGGCGTGCCGTGGCCGCCCGGGGCCAGGGGCGGGTAGCCCTCGGCCGGTGCCCCGTAGCCCGGCGGCGTGCCGTAGCCCGCAACGGGTACCCCGTAGCCCGGCTGAGGTGTGCCGTAGCCGCCCTGCGGACCGTAGCCACCCTGCGGACCGTAGCCGCCCTCGGGCCCGGCACCGTAGCCGCCCGGCGCCCCGTAGCCGCCGCCGTAACCGCCCGAACCCGACCCGCCGAACCCGCCCTCGGAAGCTCCGAAGGCCCCGGTCGGCGCCTGGACACCCCCGGCGCTCCCGGCACCCCCGGCGCTCCCGACGCCTCCCCCGAACGGCTGGGCCGCTCCGGCAACCGCCCCGTGGGCCGCCCCCGGAGCTGCGGCCGCCTGCCCCGGCACCCACGCCCCGCCGGCCACCGCGGACTGCCACCCGCCGCCCGCCGACGGTTCCCCGTCCGCGGCCGTCGGCGTCGACGCCTCCGCCGGCCGCACCGGCCCCGTCACCACGCCCGTCCGCACCACCGCCTCCAGCGCGGCGAGCGCCTGCTCCGCCGTCGGCCGCCGCGCCGGGTCCTTGGCCAGCAGCGCGCCCAGCAGCGGTGCCAGCCCGGCGGCCCGCAGCGGCGGGCGCGGCTCCTTGGTGACCACGGCGACGCACAGCGCCCCGAACGTCTCCCCGCTGAACGGCGTCTCGCCCTCGACCGCCGCGTACAGCGTCGTACCGAGCGACCACAGGTCGTTGGCGGGCGCCGGCGGCTTCCCCTCCAGCTGCTCGGGGGCCATGTAGGCCGGCGTGCCGATCACCGCGCCGGTGCGGGTGAGCGCCGTGGTGGCATCCGCCATGTGCGCGATGCCGAAGTCGGTGAGGATGACCCGGTCGTCCATGAGCAGGACGTTGTCCGGCTTGAGGTCGCGGTGGACGATGCCGGCCGCGTGGGCCTGCCGGAGCGCCTTGACCATGGCCGCGCCGATCACGGCGACCCGCTCCACGGGCAGCGCGCCGTCCCGGGAGATCGCGGCGGCCAGCGAGACACCGGTGACGAACTCCATCACGATCACCGGCGTGCCCTCGTGCTCGACGACGTCGTGCACGGTGATGATCCCGGGGTGGTTGAGCCGCGCGGCGGCCCGCGCCTCGCGCAGCACGCGCTGGACGAGCTGCTCGCGTTCCGCCTCGGTGACGCCCTGCGGGAGCAGCACCTCCTTCACGGCGACGTCGCGCCCCAGGGTGGTGTCCCAACCGCGCCAGACCCGCCCCATGCCGCCCTGGCCGATCAACTCCCGCAGCTGGTAGCGACCCCCGACCAGTGCCCCGTTCACCCCTGTCACGGAGGTCACCCTAGCGTCACCGGCGCTCCCCCTTGGCTTCGCGTCGTCAAATCGTTTCCGCTCGCCACCCGGTAGCGCATACCGTGACCCGGCCGAAGATCATCGCCACGGCCGGCCCGTGCCCCTCCCACGAACAGGACGAATCACCATGCAGCGCCTCCACGGCTGGGCCGACGAGAGGTTCGGCGCCGTCGCCGACGCCTTCGCCCGCAACCACGCCGACTTCCCCGAGCTCGGCTCCGCGGTCACGGTCTTCGCGGACGGCCGGAAGGTCGTCGAGCTGTGGGGCGGGGTCGCGGACGAGCGCACCGGGCGGGCCTGGCAGGCGGACACCGTCGTCCCGGTGTTCTCCTGCGCCAAGGGCCTGGTCGCGGTCTGCGCCCACCTGCTCGCCCAGCAGGGCCGGCTCGACCTCGACGCGCCGATCGCCCGCTACTGGCCCGGGTTCGCGCGCCACGGCAAGGAGGCGGTCACCACCCGGTCGGTGCTCGGCCACCGGGCCGGCATCCCGGTGCTGGACGCCGTGCTCTCCTTCGAGGAGATCGCCGCCTGGACGCCCGTCGTCCGCGCGATCGAGGAGCAGGAGCCGCTCTGGGAGCCGGGCGCCGCGTACGAGTACCACGGCCACACGTTCGGCTTCGTGGTCGGCGAGGTGATCCGCCGGATCACCGGCCTGGTCCCGAGCCGGTTCTTCCGCGAGGCGGTCGCCGAGCCGTTCGGCGGGCTGGACGTCTGGCTCGGCCTGCCGGAGGACGAACTGCCTCGCCTGGCCCGACTGTCGGAGGCCGAGGGCCGCCCCCCGATGCCGGGCCCGGAGCACCTGCTGACGCGCATCGCGACGATGAACGGCGCGCTGGCCTTCCCCGGCCTGGACCAGCCGCACGGCTGGAACGACCCGGCCGTGCACCGGCTCGAACTGCCCGGGGCGGGTGCCGTCGCCTCGGCGACCGGCCTGGCGGGCGTGTACGCGGCGGCCGTCACAGGGATCGAGGGCGGGCCGGGCCGTCTCCTCTCCCCCGGGACGGTGACCGACGCGCTGCGCGAAGTGTCGTCCGGCGAGAGCTTCCTGGGCTTCGACTCGGGCTCCCGCTGGGGCTCCGGCGTGGTACTGGGCTCGGACGCGGCCCGCCCGATGCTCGGCGGGCGCAGCTTCGGCAACGAGGGCTCGGGCGGCCAGTTCGCCTTCGGTGACGACGAGTTCGGCATCGGCTTCGCGTACCTCTCCAACCGCATGATCGGCTACGGCGACGCCCGCGCCGACCGCCTGACCGACGCCGTCCGCACCTCCCTCGGCGCCGCCTGACGTCCGGAGGCCCTCCTCCCCCCTCCCTTCCGTCGCACCTCACCTGAGCCCCTCAGCACCCCACCGAAACCCCGTCGCCCCGGGCCGCCGTCGGCGGTAGCTTGGCGCGTCGGGTCGCCAGTGGAGCGCACCCTCGATCCGGGCCGGGGGTCCACGGAGTGCGCGGACAGGTGGAGAGCTGGCTGGACGAGGTCTGGCCGCGGACGAGGTCGGTCCTGGTCCTGGCCGGCGGGGAGTACGGGCCGCCGGCCGAGGAACGGGAGCCGCTCGCGCTGATCGACACGCGCGAGCAGCTCTCCGAGCTGCGCACCGCCACGAGCACGGGCGCGTTCCAGGGCGACATCTGCCGGTGCCCCGGCAGCCTGACGCTGAGCCTGCAGGGCGCCGACGACGAACCGCTCGGCCGGGCCACCCTGCACGGTACCGACCGGCTCTCGTGGGAGCGGCAGCGCTTCCGGGACGACCTGGTCCTGGCGGATCCGCTCGCCCCGGCCCTGCTGCTCGCCCGCCACGGCTTCTCGCTCGGACTGACCCGGTTCGCCGGGCCGCTCGCCGAGAGTCTCGGCCTGGTGGAGGGCCGCCCGGGCCGCCCGCAGTTCCGCCGGGCGGGGCGCGGCCCGCACGCCTCGGCCCTGCTCGCGACCCGCCGGGTGCCTGAGTGCCTCTGGCCGGCGCTGACCGGGGTGTCCGGGTCGGACGCCGCGAAGCTGCCGCCCGAGCAGGTCGAGGACCTGCGGGCGACACTGGCCGCGCACCACCCGGATCCGGCCGAGCGGGCCTCGCGCCTGCTGGGCTGGCTCGGGCGGCTGACCCGGCCGATGGAGGCGGAGTTCGGCGAGGGCGAGCTGGTCCGCCGCCTTCTGGACGGGCTGGACCCGGTGGCCGCCGCCTCCGCGGGGCCGTCGGACGACCACACGGCGCTCGGCCTGCTCGTCTGGGCCGACCGCAGCCGGTACAAACCGGGCGTCGCCGAACTCGTCGGGCCCGTCCTGCGCCGCAGGCTCGGCCCCCGGCCGGCCGACGACCGGCCGTGACGCGTCCCGGGCCGGCCCCGAACGGCCCGGAACGGCCCCGAGCAGTCCCGGTCCCACCGGGAGCCGTCCGGCCGGTCCTGACAGGCCGCCCGCCGGCTCCGTCGTGTTCGGGCATCACGGTTCCGGTCCCCGACGGCGGCGAGTCCGCAGGACCGACCGGTGACGGTCGGCTCGTGGCCCGATCCGGACGACCCATCACCCGCCACGACGACACCGGCCCGGTGCCGCCGGCGCCGCTGGCACCGCTGTCGGAGCGGGAGAAAGCCCGGCTCGACCGCCGCGCCGGGCCGGTGTCACTTGACCCTCACGTGGCGTGATGCTGCATTGTCGGCGGCGTGGAAGAGCACCTGATCGTGGGACGCGTGGCCGAGCTGGCGGGCGTGAGCGTCCGCACACTGCATCACTACGACGAGATCGGCCTCGTGCACCCGTCCGCGCGAACCGCGTCCGGGTACCGGGCCTACTCGCCCGAGGACGTGGAGCGGCTGCGCGAGGTGCTCGCCTACCGGCGGCTGGGCTTCGGGCTGCGCGAGATCGCGGACCTGGTCGACGACCCGAACACCGACGCGGTCGCGCACCTCCACCGGCTGCGCGGCCTGCTCGTCGAACAGCGCGACCGCGCCGCCGCGACGCTCACGGCCATAGACCGGGAACTGACGGCACGGGCCATGGGGATCAGGACCACGCCGGAGGAACAACTCAAGGTGTTCGGCGCTCAGTTGTACGAAACCATCGGATCCGCCTACCCGGCGACGCGGCGCACCGAGCCGCGGATCGCCGCGAGGATCTGGGAAGCGCTCGGGGACGCCCGGACGGTCCTGAACGTCGGGGCCGGCACCGGCTCCTACGAACCCCCGGACCGCGAGGTCACGGCGGTGGAGCCGTCGGCGGTCATGCGGGCGCAGCGTCCCGCGGGCGCGGCCCCGTGCGTGGCCGCCACCGCGGAGCGCCTGCCCTTCGCCGACCGGTCCTTCGACGCCGCGATGGCGGTCAGCACCGTCCACCACTGGCCGGACCCGATCGCCGGGCTGCGCGAGCTCAAGCGGGTGGCCCGGCGCGTGGTGGTGTTCACGTACGACGCCAGTACGACCGGTTGGCTCCAGCGGTTCTGGCTCACCCGCGACTACCTGCCCGAATTCGCCGACCTCCTCGTCGGCTGGCCCTCACTCGCCGACATGACCCGCGCGATCGGCGGCCGCGCGGAGCCGGTGCTCATCCCGTGGGACTGCGCCGACGGCTTCTTCGAGGCCTACTGGCGCCGCCCCGAGGCGTACCTGGACGAACACGTGCGCCGTGCGGTGTCCGTCTGGACCAGGGTCGGGCCGCAGGCCGAACAGCGGGCGGTGACGATGCTCCGCGACGACCTCTCCTCCGGCCGCTGGGCCGATCGCAACCGCGACCTCGTCGCCCTCGACACGGCGGAGCTCGGCCTGCGCCTCCTCGTGGCCTGAACCGCCGTACGCGAGAACGTCGAGAAGACCGCTCACGCTCCCGCCGGGGACCGACCCACCGCGCACACCGCGCACACCGGGCTCACCACCCGGCCTCCGAACAGGCAACGCGGCCGCAGGCGTCCGGACCGCCGTCGGCGTCCGCCGCTGCCCCGTGTCCGCACAGCCGCCGACCATGCGAGTTCCCGAGAGAGACCGACCTGCGAAGGGGTGGGCGTGCCGACACGAACGGCAGAGACGGTAGAGGCGACAGAGACGGCAGAGATGACAGAGACGGCAGAGGCGGAAGCGACGGCGCTACGGGGCGACCGCGCGGGGGTGTTCTGGCGCTACTGGACCGCCTCCACGGTCAGCCGCCTCGGCGACCAGGTGACGGTGGTGGCACTGCCGCTGATCGCCGTGGTCACCCTGCACGCGTCGGCGGTCCAGGTCGGTCTGATCACGGCCGCCGCCTACGTCGCCTGGCTGCTGCTCGGACTGCCCGCCGGCGTCCTCGTCCAGCGGCTGCCGCTGCGCGGCCTCCAGGTCACGATGGACCTGCTCCGCTGCGCCGCCGTCGCCTCGGTGCCGCTCGCGGCGGCCCTCGGGGTGCTCGGGCTCGCCCAGCTGATCGTCGTGGCGCTGCTGGTCGGCCTCGCGAACGTCCTCTTCGACGTGGGCAACTCGACCTTCCTGCCCTCGGTCGTCGCCAAGGAGCAGCTCACCTCCCGCAACAGCCTGATCTCCGGCAGCGTGGCCGCGACCGAGTTGGCGGGGCCGTCGTTGGGCGGTGTACTGGTGCAACTCGTGGGCGGCGCGGCGGCGATGCTGCTGGACTCGGTCAGCTACCTCGCCTCGGCCGCACTGCTGCGCAGCCTGCCCCCTGCCGAACAGCCGGGACCGTCGGCGTTCGCCTCCCGGCGCCCCGGCTTCCGCGAGCAGATCCGCGAGGGCTGGCAGTTCGTCGCCCGGCATCCGGTGATCAGGCCGTGCGTCGCCGGCGCCACCGCCGTGAACGTCGTCTACGGCGGGCTGATGACGCTCACCCCGGTCTTCCTGGTCCGCACCCTCGAAGCCCCGGCCGCCGTGGTCGGCGCCCTGATGACCGCCGGCGGCGTCGGCAGCGTCATCGGCGCCTCCCTCACCCCCCGCCTGGTGGCCCGGATCGGCAGCGGGCGTGCGCTGTGCCGGTCGGCGGTCGTCGCCGGCGCCTTCACCTTCTTCCTGCCCCTGGCCGGGTCCGGCTGGACGATGCCGGTCTTCGCCCTCGGCAGCGCCGGCTTCTACGGCGGCGTCGTGGTCACCGCCGTCGTCACCCGCACCCACCGCCAGACCCGGACCCCGCCGGAGCTGCTGTCCCGGGTGACGGCCACCGCGCGCTTCGTCTCCTGGAGCACCATCCCGGTCGGCGCCCTCGCCGCCGGCGCCGCCGCCTCGGCCTTCGGCCCCCGCACGGCACTCCTCCTGCTCGCCCTGGCCTCCGTGGCGAGCCCCGCCATCCTCCTGACCAGCCCCATCCGCCACATGCGCGATCTGGCCTGATCCTCAACAGGCTTCCTCGGAGCGGTACTTGATGCCGGTCGCGGAGCCTCCGAAAGGCACGACACCGAAGTCCTACCGGAGTACCAGCCGCATCCGGCCGCGGCCACGCAGCGGCCAGGCCGCGGTCAGACAGCGGTCGCAGCCGGGGGCCACGCCGGCCGCTCCGACCCGGCACCGGCGGGCGCCACCGAGTCGACGTACACCTGCAACTCGTACACCATGACGGCCCAGTAGCGGCCGGTCCGCTCCAGCCGGTGTTGCGTCGCTGCTGCTCTGACGCGGCGGCACTCCGCCCGGCCGTCGGACGCGTTCGTCCGACATAATTCGCTACCCGGCGGTCGGAGCGCCGTGATACACAACCGACGTGCAAAACATTTTGGAGTTTCCCGAGGTCCTGCGGCTGATCGAAGACCGCTCGGCCGCGTTCCGCGCCGCGATCGCGTCCGCCCCCGACCTCGACGTCCAGGTACCGACCTGCCCGGACTGGACGCTGCGCGAGCTGGTGCAGCACCTCGGCGACGGCCGCCGCCGCCAGGCCGCCATCGTCGCGGCGGGCCCGGGAGCCGAGCCCCCGGCGAAGACGAGCCCGAAGGGTGCCCCGACCGCGCCCCGCGACCGCGAAGCCCTGGACGCCTGGCTCGCCGAGTCGACCGAGCTCATGCTCGACGCGCTGCGCGAGGCCGGCCCGGACCGCGGCTGCTGGACCTGGTGGGGCCGCTCGCAGGCCCCGGAGACCAGCGGAGCCCTGGCCCGGCACCAGATCCAGGAGATCGCCGTCCACACCTACGACGTCCAGCTCATCCTGGGCGCCGCGGAGCCGCTGCCGACGGACGTCGCGGTCGAGGGCGTCGACGAGTTCCTGACGACCGTCTCGGCGACGAGCGTCCCCTGGCCGTTCAAGCCGGCGACCATCGACCTGCACGCGACCGAGGGCCGCTCCTGGCGCCTGACCCTCGACGCCGACGGCGTCCGCTGCGACGACCTCGCCGCCGACGCGGAGCCGGGCGTCCTGGTGATACGAGGCGCAGCGAGCGAACTGGTCCTCTACTTCTACGACCGCACCCCGCTCTACTGCCTGGAGCTCACCGGCGACACCGAGCCGATGGAGCGGCTCGCGGAGTGGGACCCGAACGCGTAGGACGCTCACCTGTGACGCTTCTGTCGGTCGTGCTCGCGCTCCAGCGGGCACAACCGGGCCCGTGGTCGCGGACATAGCGCGGCCGCGGGCCTGCCGCCACGGCCCTGTGGATGCCTCAGTCCCACCGGACGTGGAACGTGGTGGGCAGTGATCCCAGGGCGTCCAGCTCGGCGGCGAGTTCGGGCGCGGAGTGCTCGATCCGCTGCCCGTCCACCAGCGGCGCGGAACTGTAGATCTTGCGCAGCGAGAACTCCCACCCGGCGTCGTCCCCGGGAGCGCCGCCGGGCGTGACCCTCAACCGGTGCGGCTCGTACCGGATCATGGCGCTCTCCGCCCGCGTGTCCGCGCAGGAGTCGAAGGCGGCCCACAGCTGAGCGTCGGTCAGCCGGGCGAGCCGGGCCGGGGCGAGGGTCGTGCCGTCGAGCAGCCGGCGGGCCAGGCGGCGGACCACCGAGACCGGACCCACGTTGTCCCACGAGGTGTGCAGCCGGGCCTCCGCGCGGATCAGGCCGACGAGTGACGCGGCGGTCCCGCGGTCGGTCGACACCGCCGCGTCCTTGAGGCGGAGCCGGCCCAGCATCGCGGCCGGATCGGTGTCGAGGCGCCCGGCCGCACGCCCGCTGCGCACGTAGGAGTCGAGGTGGTCGAGGTTCAGCAGGCCGCTGCGGTTGGTGAGCGGCGAGGACGACTGCGGGCCGAGTTCGGCGGCGACGGCCTCGGCGCCGATCCCGTGTTCCTCCAGCACGGGACGGATCGGGTCGGTCCGCAGCAGTTGCAGGCCGATCGCGTGGTGGTCGAGGCCTGCGAGGCCCTCGAAGGTGTGGCTGAGGGGCAGGTGGCCGATGTCGTGCAACAGGGCGGCGACCCGCAGGAGTTCGTCCTCGGGGTGGAAGTGCGCGACCAGCGCGAGCGCTCCGAGGGTGTGTTCGAGTCTGGAGTACGACTGCAGGGTGCTGATCGTCGAGGCGCCGCCGTGCGCCACGAAGTGCAGGCGCCGCAGCGGTTCGGTGCGGAGCAGGGCCGCTTCCACCGGGTTCAGGCGGACGGCGATCCGCCACAACGGGTCGGTGAACACCGGGGACAGGCCCACGACGTTGGTCGGGACGGGTGATGCGGCGCCGTCTCCGGCATCCTGCGGTGGGTTCGGATCAGTTCGACCGGTCATCCGGGTGACCCTACGGCGAACGCCGTTCTCCGGCAGCCGATTTGTCACCAGAGCGGCGCCTGCCTACTGCGTCTCGTCCAGGTGGTCGGCGTAGTACTCGACCGCCCGGCGGTACTTCTGCACACCGGGGTCCGCGCTGGTCTCCCCCGTCACCTGGAGCAGCGTCCGCACCGCTTCGCGGGACTCGCCGACGTTGTACAGCGCCATCGCCAGGAAGGTGCGGAGGGCGGCGTCCCCGGGGAACTCCGCCAGGCCGCGGCGCAGTGTCGCCAGCGACGACTCGTAGCGGCCCAGCACCCGGTAGGTGCTGCCGAGTCCCAGCAGCGCTCCGTGGCGCTCGGTCTCGGACAGGCCGGAGCCGGCCAGCGCCCGTTCGTAGCAGGGCACGGCCTCGGCCTCCAGGCCGAGGGAGTCGTGCGCCCATGCCGCCTGGTAGGCGATCGCGGCGTCCTGCGGGTGGCGGTCCGACAGGCGGATCAGCTGCTCGCACGCCTCCCGGGTGCCCTCCTCCCGGAGCCGTACCGCCTGTGCCAGGGCCGTTACCGCCGTCGCCCGCTGCTCGTCGTCCATTCGCCGCACGCTGCCACGGCGTCACCCCGACCGCAACACCGGCCGGGTGGACGGCGGCGGGCACTGCTCGCCGGCGGCGGGCAGTCCTCACCGGTCCTGGCCGGTCAGGCGGGCTGCCACAGCTCGATCCGGTTGCCCTCGGGGTCGGTGACCCAGCCGAACCGGCCGACGCCCTCCATCTCCTGCTTCTCCTCGGCCACGTCGGCCCCCTTCGCGCGCAGCTGCGCGAGCATCGCGTCGAGGTCGCGGACGCGGAAGTTGAGCATGGTCTGCTGGGAACGGGGGCCGAAGTAGTCCGTCCCGGACTCGAACGCCGCGAACACCGTCGGCCCGGCTTCCTGACTCCACAGGCCGTTCTCGTCCGCGTCGAGGCCCAGGCAGTCGCGGTACCACGCGCCCAGGGAGTCCGGGTCAGCGGCCCGCAGGAAGTATCCACCGATGCCAAGCACACGTTCCATGCCGCCATCCTGCCAGGGGGAGGGTGGGCGGCCCCGGCACCACACCGTGACCCGCCGCTCCACGCCGTCGCCGACCCCACGCCTTCGCCGGCTTCGCGCCCCGGCCCCGGTCGGGCAGGGACCGCGCGGCCGTCACGGACCGTCCGCGGGGGTGGGGACGCGCGGCCCGGCGGGTGCTCCCCGGCGGAACGGCGAACTCCCCTCGTTCGGGTGGGGTTTGGGCATTCTCCTGGCGCCGTGCCCGTTCGGCGCACTACCGTCGCGGTATGACCGACCTTGTCCGCCGTCGTCACGTGGACTACGGCTACATCGCCGGCGCGGGCTGTCCCGCCGGCCGCTGACCGCGCCCGCTCCCGCCGGCCGCACGGTCCGGGCGTCGAGGCCCGTACGCCTCCGCCCGTCGGTGCCCGTCCTCCCGTTCACCTTCCTTCCCCAAGGGGACAGCCGTGTCCGCATTCAGCTCCGCCACCGAGCACTACCTCCACAACAACGCCGCCTACGCCGCCGGCTTCGAGGGTCCCCTGCCGCTGCCCCCGGCCCGTCGGACCGCCGTACTCGCCTGCATGGACGCCCGGTTGAACGTCTACGGCGTCCTCGGACTGAACGAGGGCGACTCGCACGTGATCCGCAACGCGGGCGGTGTGGCGACCGACGACGCGATCCGCTCACTGGCCATCAGCCAGCGGCTGCTCGGCACCGAGGAGATCATCCTCATCCACCACACCGACTGCGGGATGCTGACCTTCGGGGACGACGCGTTCCGCGAGTCGATCCGCGAGGAGACCGGCGTCAAACCGCCGTGGGCCGCCGAGGCCTTCGCCGATCTGGAGACGGACGTGCGGCAGTCGGTCGCCCGGATCAGGAACAGCCCGTTCGTCCCGAAGACGGAGGCGGTGCGCGGCTTCGTCTTCGACGTGGCCACCGGCAAGCTCGACGAGGTCGTGCTGTAGGGCGCCCCGCCCCCGCCGGTCCGCAGGCCGCCGCCGGACCGTTCCGCGGAACGGCAGACGCCCCCGGCGCCGTTCCTCCCGCCGAGTCCGCCGCCGGGCGGCCTGGCGGGATTCCGACCACCTGACCGGACCGCCCGTGCAGGGCTCACCTCCCCGAAGCGGTGAGCCCTGCACGGGCGCGGCCCGCGGTGAGCAGCGGTGCCCCCAGCCGTTCCCAGCCTTCCCCCACCGCCCCCGCCTCCCCCAACCGTCCGCCGCCGTCCGCCGCCGTCCCCCGCCGCGTCCGCCTTCCCCGCCGCGTCCGCCCCCGGGTCAGAACTGGTCGTCGTCCACCGCGCCGGGCGCCAACGCGGGTTCCGGGAAGGCGTGTCGGGCCTCGCCGCCGCCCCACCACACGCCGATCGCGAACACCGCGACCGCCTCCAGCAGTGCCGCCCGGTCCAGCCCGCCGCAGGGGACAGGCGTGCAGCCCATGGACTCGACCAGTGTGGTGACCAGTTCCGCCGCGCCCTCCGCGTCGGCGCAGAACGGCACGGTGAGCGGCGTGCCCACGAAGGCCGGGTGCGGCATGGTCCAGATGCTCTCGTGGCAGATGCCGAAGACCTTGGCCACCCGCGCGCCCGGGGCTGCCGCCGCGAGCCGCACCGCGACGGAGTCGCCGGCGCCGGACGTGGTCACGACCGGGCCTCCCCTGCCGGGTGCCATGGGCACGGTGCAGTCGAGGACGGTCCGGCCGGCCAGGTCCCCGGCCAGTCGGCCGACCACCTCCGTCGCGGCCTCGGCGGGCAGGGCGACCAGCACGGCCTCGCCGAACCGGGCCGCGTCCGCCAGCCCCCCGCTGCCTGCGGCGCGGATGCGGGCGGCCGTCCTCAGTGCCGCGCCGGAGTCGCGCCCGCCCACCAGGACCTCGTGCCCGGCGCGCACCCAGGCTCCGCCGAGTCCCGCCGCCATGGCGCCCGTTCCGAGAATGCCGATCCGCATGCCGAACTCCCCACCGCTGTCCCGATCACGGCCGACTGCCGCACTCCGGACAGTAGGTGGGCCGATGCACACCATCCGGTAGGTATCGGAGGGGGCAGGATGTCCACATGGGAGACAGGGGAGACAGGGGAGACACCGGGGCCCAGCGGCGCCGACGGGGGCAGATCGGACCGGACGGCGCGACCGGGTCGAGTGACGGGAACGGGCCGGGCGACGGGCCCGGCCCCATCCCCGTCGCCGCCCCCGTCCCCGGGGACGGGCCCGAGCCGGACGACCTCGGCGGGGGCGTGTTCGCGGCCGACTGCCGCGCGCGGATCGCGTTCGAGGTGATCGCGAACCGCTGGGACAGCGTCGTGGTCTACATCCTCGGCGAGCAGGGTCCGATGCGGCCGCGCGCGATGCTGTCCCGGATCGGCGGGATCAGCCCCAAGGTGCTCAACGACGCGCTGCGGCGGCTGGAGTACAACGGGCTGGTCGAGCGCCGCCGCTACGCCGAGAGCCCGCCCCGGGTCGACTACGCCCTGACGGCGGCCGGTGCGGCCCTGATCGACCCGATCCGGGCGCTGGGTGCCTGGTCCGCCGTCCACGGTGACGCCGTGCTCGCCGCACAGGACCGCTTCACCGCCGAGCACGCCGAGAGCGCGGAGAGCGCCTGACGGGCACGGGTGCACGGCGCGCAGCTGGGCGCGCGCCGCGACTTTCACGCCCCTCCCGCGCGCCTCACCCCAAGACGCGCGGGAGCATGACCCGCACCCACTCCTCCGGTTGCGACAGATGCGGAGCGTGACCGGCGCCGTGGTAGAGGTGGCGTTCCGGCTTCGGCAGCGAGAGATCGATCAGGTCCAGCACCTCCCCGTACATCGGCTGGCTGTCGTCGCTCTGGGTGAGCAGCACGGGCTCGGTGAAGCGGTTCAGCGCGGTGAGGTCGAGGTCCAGCGCGTCGGGGTCGCGCAGCTCGTCCAGGTACGTCGGTGCGTTGCGGATGTACGTGTGCCGCACCGGCGCGGGCAGCTGCTCCCACGCCCCCGGGCCGAGGGCGATGGTGTCCACGTAGAGTTCGGCGGCGGCGGCCGACTCGGCCTGTTCCAGCAGCTCCCGGACGGCGGAGATCCGCTCCGCGAAGGCCACGCCGATCGGCCGCAGTTCGGGGTCGGCGAGCAGCACGCCGGTGGCGGGCGGTTCGTGGACGGCCACGCCGCGCAACAGGTCCGGACGGGCGGCGGCCAGGCGGAGCGCGACGAGCGAACCGTAGGAGTCCCCGCAGACGTAGGCGGGTGCGAGGCCGAGGCCCCGGATCAAACCGGCCAGGTCGGCGGCGTCCTCGTAGACGGAACCCTGGGTGAGCAGGTCCTCGCTGCGGCTGTGCCCGCGCCGGTCGTAGGCGACGACGGTGGTCTGCTCGGCGAGGCCGGGCAGCACGCGGGACCAGCCGTCGGCGTCGGTCCACGATCCGTGGACCAGCACCAGGCCGGGCCCGGCGCCCCGGGTCTCGTAGTACAGCGACACCCCGTTCACCCTGATCTCGGCCATCGCGGGCCTCCCGACCTCGGTCGTGCTCCATGCCCACCCCACCCACCAGCGTGACACACCCGGTCGAACCGGTCAGATCAGTGGCCCGAAGACCCCGCGCCCCCAGTGGCCGAGCCAGGAGCCGGTCACGGAGTGCTGCGTCTGGCCGTCGGTCGACTCGTCGTACGGGAGGACGGCGGTCGGCGCGAACCAGCCCTCTCCGGGGTCTATACGCAGGCGGAGGACGCGCAGGGGGCGGCGGAGGGTGACGTAGCGGCGCAGGTCGGCGGTGGCCGGGTGGTGGCTCTCGTAGCGGTCGTGGACGGTGCGGCAGACGGACTTGATGTCGGTGTCGGTGAGGAGGAGGTAGCGGCTGCCGGGTCCGAGGTTGACGCAGAGGCGCCGGCGGGCGCTCTCGCGGTCCGCGTAGGCGAGGTTCTGGTGGTTGTCGACGTGCAGGCCGGAGCGGAGGCCCGAGTCTGGGCTGACGTGGGTGACGGGCAGGCCGGGGGCGTCGCAGGTCTCACCGAGGGTGACGGGGATCGGGTCGCCGAGCTCGTGCACGAGGGCGGTGAGGGTGGGGAGGTCGAAGACGGTGTCGGGGACGCGGAAGAGTTCGACCAGCCCGCTGTCCCGGGTGAAGATGCCGGGCGCGAACCGCTCGGGGTAGCCGTCGGGAAGCGGCTCCCAGGCTCCGTCCGGGACGACGACGGCGGTCTCGTACCCGGGCTGGAGGACGAGGCGGCGGACGCCGGCGATCTCGCAGCGCGCGTGGAGGCGTTCGGGGTACTGGTAGGCGATGGCGGCGGGGTGCATGGAGAGGTGCTACTCCCTGTTGTGGCGGCGGTTGTCGAGGAAGTCGTCGGACCAACTGACGCCCCGGTTCACGGCAGTGGCGAACGTCATCCACCAGATGAGGTCGGCGGAGACGGGTTCCACGAGCGAGGAGGCGAGGAAGGCGAGACCGGCACTGGCGGCGAGCACGATGGCGACGGCTACGACTTCGACGGGGGCGGGGCGGTTGCTGCTGTTACACATTCGGGTCAACTCCGGAGCGGTGGTGGGGGATTGTCGTCCTGGTCGAGCAGGACGCGCACCCACACGCGCTTGCCGGCGCCGCGCCTGACCACGACGCCGAAGTCGAAGGCGAGTTCGCGGACCATCTCGATGCCCCGGCCGCCCTCGCCGAACCGGCGGGGGCGGCGCTCCTGGAGCGGGAGGTCGAAGCGCGGGTCCCAGACTTCGAGCCGACAGTCGCCGTCGAACTCCTGCAGGTAGAGGCGGACTTCGCCGTGACCCTGGCAGGCGTGGACGACGGCGTTGGTCACCAGCTCGGAGACGATCAGGACGAGGCCGTCGACCCGCTCCCCCGCCCAGCCCCAGGAGGTCAGTTGGTCACGGATCTGGCGGCGAGCGGTCCGCACCGAGGTGCGGTGCTCGGTGAGGGCGGCCTCCCAGGTGCGGAGGACAGGTCTGCTCAAAGTGGACATGGCGAGCCCCTTCGGCGCGTGCAGGACACTCCGTCAGAAGCGTGTCCGTGCGGTCACGTTGAGTGTGGATCCTCGTGATTCGAAAAAGCAACAGAACGCCTTAGAAAATCGGTGGATCTTGAAAGCGGCTTGAGAACGGCCACCGCTTGGAGCAAGACTGGTCATCAACATCCGAAGGGAGGGACCCACTTGACCACCGACCTCTCCACGATCCGGCAGATCAGACTCGGCGATGAACTGCGAGCCCTGCGGCTGGAGCAGAACAAGAAGCTCCTGGAGGTGACGCGCGGTCTGAAGGGCTGGAGCGCGGCCAGGCTCAGCAAGATGGAGCGAGCCGAGCAGCCCGTCGGTCCCAAGGACCTCGCGACACTGCTGGACTACTACGGAATCGGCGGCGCGGACCGGGAGTACTACGAGAACCTCCTCGGCAGCGGCCCGCCGAAGCAGTGGTGGCGCAACCTCGACTACGCCGAAGCGATCACGCCGGCCTTCGCGGAGTACCTCGCGCTCGAAGCCGAGGCATCGCACATGCTGGACTACTTCCCTTCCGGATTCCCAGGCCTGATCCAAACCGAGCACTATGCGAAGGAGATGATCGCCGCCGGTCTCGACTCGCCCAACGAGGAACGCGTCGAGGCTGGAGCAGAGGTCCGCATCCTTCGCCAACGTCGGCTCACGGAAGATCCGGTCCTCAGCCTGGACGCCTACTTCGGCGAGGTCGCGCTGCTCATCGCAGGCGATCAGTCCGTCCTCGCGAAGCAGATCCGCCACGCCATCAAGGTCGCGCGATTCGCCAACGTCACGTTGCGCATGGTGCCGCTGAGCGCCGGACGCCCGGGCATCCTCTCATCGGGCATCACTCTCATGCGGTTCCCGGGCGATACCGAAAATGGCTTCGTATTCATCGAAGCTGTCGGCGGTATGCTCCCGCGTAGAACGGGACGCGACGTTCGACGAGCCGAGCGAGCCTTCGCGCGGGTCAAGCGGCATGCGTTGTCTCCCGACGACACCATCACCGCCCTTGAACGCAAGTTGGAAGAGCTGAAGTGAGCGAGAAGCACGACCCTTACGACCACAGTCCCGCCGACGCCGACTGGACGAAGTCCCCCTTCTCCGGCGACGGCAACGGCAACTGCGTGATCATCGCCCGCTTCCCCAACGGCGACGTCTGGCTCGGCGACGACAAGGACCTCACCCGCCCCCACCTCGCCTTCGACCACGCCGAATGGGCCGCCTTCGCCAAGGCCATCGAAGCCGGCTCCCCCAACTTCACCGCCTGACCAACGAAGGCCCTGCCCACTCCGGGCAGGGCCTTCACTCACACCCGTAGGAGACCTCCGTGACCGACCGCCACGACCCCTACGACCACAACCCCGCCGACGCGAACTGGACCAAGTCCCCCTTCTCCGGGGACTCCAACGGCAACTGCGTGATCATCGCCCGCTTCCCCAACGGCGACGTCTGGCTGGGCGACGACAAGGACCTCACCCGCCCCCACCTCGCCTTCGACCACGCCGAATGGGCCGCATTCGCCAAGGCCGTCAAAACCGGCTCCCCCGACTTCACCGCCTGACGGACGGGCGAAGGCCCTGCCCCACCGGGCAGGGCCTCTTCCGCCCCGGCTCAGCGGACGTCGAAGGAGACGATGGCGCGGGCCGGGGCGCGAAAGTCCTTGCCCTTGTCAGGAGAACGTTCGACCAGAACACCGACCACCGTGCCCGGGCTCAGTCTCTGGTAGCTCCAGGCCGGCCCCTTGAGAGCCGGACCGCAGAGCCCCTCGGGCAGCTCCCCTTCCCCCGGCCCCAGGGCGAACGGACCGCTTTCGTAACTCTCGACGAACAGGGGCTTCTGCTCCGGGACGAACCCCCCACGGCGCAGGTAGTCCGGCATCTGATCGCTCAGAAAGGAGACCCGGGCGACGCCGGCCTTGGTGAAGTAGTGGATGTCCGAAGCGTCGGCGGGAATCCCCGTTCCCCCGGGCGAGATGCTCCGGGGCAACGCGGTGTCGCTGCCCTTGCAGGCCCGGCTGTCCCCGAAGGGGCGGAACAACTGGTCCTGGAGCACCCAGACCACGCCTCCCGCCACCAGGGCGAGCACGACCACCACGAAGGCCAGACACGAGAACAGCCCCATCCGCCCGGAGGACCGCCGGGGCACGTCCTCCACGAACTCCGTCCAGGCCTCCGCGTCGTCCAGCCCTTCCGGCTCCGGCGCGAGCTCCTCGCCTTCCCCGACCTCGTCCTCGTCTCTGTCCTTGCCACCGTCCACGGCCGGCATCAACTCCCCTCCCCGCAACCGTCCAGCCGCAGCATAGTCCCGGGGCCCTGTGACGCCCGGCCCGTCACTCCGTCGGCTCGGCGTCGAACGACGTCCCTCTCGCTTGACCTCCAGCGCGTCAGTCCGGCAGCCAGTGCAGCTCGTGCGCCAGGGTTCTGGCGACGGCACGGATGCGGCGGTGCAGCGGCGACTGCTCGCGTGGGAGGACCAGGTGGACCGTCAGGCTGGGCGCGCCCCGCAGTGGTCGCCAGGTGAGACCGGCCGGTTGTGCCGTGGCCGCGGCTTCTCCGGCCGGGGCGAGGGTGACCCCGTCGCGCAGGTCGCGCTGAGACATGTCGAAAGAGACTGCGGGCGTGTGGAATCGGGGGTGCGGTCGGGCGTCTCGGAACACTGCGGACAGCTGATCGTGGATCACGGGGTTGGCCGCACGGTCCGGGAGTCGCAGCGGATACGCGGCCGCGTCGGCGATCTCGATCTCCGGGTGTCCGGCCAGCGGATGGTGCTGCGCCAACTGGACCCCGATGCGCGCACGCCGCAACAGGAACCGGCGCACGCCACGGCCCGGTTGTTCACCGCGGGTGATCCCGGCATCGATGCGGCCGTCGGCGACCGCGGGGGAGATCTCCGGTGTCGCCATCGGGACCGCGCCGACTTCGATTCCGCTGTTGTCGCGAATCAGCCTGTCCACCAGGGCCGGTACCGTCTCGGCCCCGGCGCTGAGGCTGTATCCGATGCGCAGCGTGCCCAGTTCACCGGCGGCCGCGCTCCGGGCGGTGCCCCAGGCCCGGTCCAGCGCCGCCAGCGCGGGCGGCGCGGACTCCGCCAAAGCCGCACCGGCCGTGGTCAGGACGACGTTACGCGTGTTGCGGACCAGCAGGGCCGTACCGAGTTCCGCCTCCAGTCGGCGCATCCGGGCACTGAGTGCGGGCTGCGCGACACCGATCCGTGCGGCCGCGCGGGTGAAGTTCAACTCCTGGGCCAGCACCAGGAAGTACCGCAGGCTCACCGTATCCGGCGCCACGTGCCCCTCCCCGCCGATTGATAACGATCCGTTCTGAGGCTATCCCGAGCCGGTCTTTCCCCCGACCGCACGTCGAGCCCTAACCTGCACGTGCCGGGACCGATCGATCCGCGTGTCGATTCGACGTCGGACGTGTCCGGCCGAACACAGGAGGTTTTCCATGGCCAAGGGCTACTGGGTCAGTGTCTACCCCGCCCTTTCCGATCCTGAGAGCCTGACCGCCTACGACGAGCTGGCCGGTGCGGCTGTCCGGGCCGGCGGCGGGCGCAACCTGTCCCTCCTCCCGTCCCGTGGCGGTCGAGTCGTCGCCCACGAGGCCGGAATCACGCAACGCGTCGTCCTGATCGAGTTCGACAGCTTCGAACAGGCCGTCGCGGCATACGAGAGCGAGGCGTACCAGAAGGCCCTGGCGGCCCTCCCCGACGGCTACGAGCGCGACTTCCGCATCATCGACGGCATCAACTGACCGGCCGGCCCGCCGGTCCGTCAGTCCGTCAGTCCGTCAGTCCGTCAGTCCGTAGGCTCGGCCGTGAGCGCCGTGCCCGTCCGGGTGCGCAGGTGCACGGCCGTGCGGCCGGTGCGGCGGGTCGTCACCAGTCCCGCGTCGCGCAGCGCGCCCAGGTGCTGGGAGACGGCGCCGGCGGTGACCCCCACCCGGGCGGCGAGGTCGGGGGTGCTCAGCGGTTCGCCGAGTTCGGCGAGCAGTGCGGCGCGGGTGCGGCCGAGGACGGCGGCGAGGCCGGCGGACGTCGGGCGGGGCTGTTCCCAGAGCAGCCCGACGCCGGACGCCGGGTAGCGGATGGAGGCGGCGGTGCGCGGGGAGTGGTCGACGATCACGTCCGGCCAGCCGAAGACGGACGGCATCAGCACCAGCCCGTGCCCGCCCGCCTCGACCGTCCACGCCGCACCCGAGCGGCGGCGCCCGTGCACCACCAACTCGCCCTCCCGCCACACCACATCGCCGTGCAACTGGGCGAAGAGCCCCTCCACTCCGCCGTCCACCAGCGTCACCGCCCGCCGGCCCAGGTCCGCCTCCAGCACCGCCCGCATCCGCCCCCAGTGCGGGGCCACCAGCCGGGCGTGGCAGCGCTCCAGCGCACCGGCGACGCGGTCCAGCAGCTCCGCCGGCGCCGGCAGGCTCCCGGCGGCCCGGGCGCCCAGCGCGGCGGCGCACTCCGCCGCGAC
Organism: Kitasatospora sp. NPDC042419; assembly: GCF_056437345.1. Classification (NCBI taxonomy): domain Bacteria; kingdom Bacillati; phylum Actinomycetota; class Actinomycetes; order Kitasatosporales; family Streptomycetaceae; genus Kitasatospora; species Kitasatospora sp. NPDC042419. The sequence goes on along the minus strand of NZ_JBWKAW010000007.1, from coordinate 313,710 downwards.
GTACGCCGGGTCCGTCGCCCGCAAGCCCGTCAGCTCGGCGTCGAACGACGGCAGGCGCTCCTCGGGCACCGGGAACAGGAAGGACGGCAGGCAGCCTCCGAGCAGCGTCCGCAGCAGCGGCAGCTCAGGCTCCCCCGCCAGCACCGGTCGCGCCTCGCGCACCCACGGCCGGTGCACCTCGTGACCGGCGACACCGAGCGCCGCCCGCACCCCGAACACCGTCTCGGCCAGCGGCGACACCGCGAGCCGCACCCGCGCCACCTCGGCGGCCGAGAGCCGGATCTCCACCGCCACGCCCGCCCCGCCCCTCGATCGTTTAGCCCTGGCTGAACGATAGCCGGGCCCCGCCGGCGCCCCGCAGGCTGTCCGCCATGGAGTTCTTCACCTCGTACGACGGAACCACGCTCGCCTTCCGCACCGTCGGCGACGGCCCGCCGCTGCTCTGCCTCCCCGGCGGCCCCGGCCGCGCCGCCGAGTACCTCGGCGACCTCGGCGGGCTGTCCGCCCACCGCACCCTGATCCTGCCCGACACCCGCGGCACCGGCGCCTCGGCGGCGCCCGCCGACCCGGCCACCTACCGCGTCGACCGCCTGGTCGCCGACGTCGAGGCGCTGCGCCGCCACCTCGGCCTGGACCGCATCGACCTGCTCGGCCACTCCGCCGGCGGCAGCCTGGCCATGCTCTACGCCGCCGCCCACCCCGACCGGCTGGACAGCCTGACCCTGGTCACCCCCTCCTTCGCCGCCGTCGGGCTGCCCTCCGACACCGGCGTGGAGGAGGTGATCGCCGCCCGGGCGGCCGAACCCTGGCACGCCGAGGCCGTCACGGCGCACCGGCACATGAAGGCCGCGAACAGCTTCGCCGAGGCCGCGCCGCACCGGTTCGCCTTCGAGCCGCTGATGTACGGCCGCTGGGACGACGCCGCCAGCGCCCACGCCGCCGCCGATCCCGCCCAGCGCGCGCTCCCCGTCAGCGAGCACTACTACAAGGGCTACGCGCCCGACACCGGGGAGCTCCGGCGCCGCCTGGGCGCCGTGCACTGCCCGGTGCTGCTCCTCGTGGGCGAGGTGGACCTGTGGCCGACGGCCAGGGCCGCCGCCGACGCCGCGCCGCTCTTCGCCGACCTGACGCCGGCCGTCCAGCCGGGCGCCGGCCACTACCCGTGGCTGGACGACCCTCGGGCGTTCACGGCGACGGTCGAGGGCTTCCTGTCCGCGGCCGGCCGATAGGTCGGCCGCCGGGACCGCACCCGCGCCGGCACCTGCTCCCGCACCTGCTCCCGCGCGGCGGCGGACGCCCCCGCACCGCGGTGGTCGATCCCGGCGGTCGATCCCGGCGGTCGATCCCGGTGGTCGATCGAAGATCACCAAGCGGTAGCATCGTTCCGCAACACGACGCGAAGGGGAGCTCAGTGGCTCGGGTTGCAGTGATCGGTGGGGGCATCAGCGGGCTGGGAACGGCGCTCATGCTCGGTCGGCGGGGCCACGCGGTCACCTTGTTCGAGCAGGACGCGCGGCAGGCCGGGGACGACCTGGAACAGGACTTCTTCCACTGGAACAGGCCCCGCATCCCGCAGGCCGTCCAGCCCCACTCGCTCCTCGCTCCCGTGCGCGCCGTGCTGCGCACCGAGATACCCGACGTCCACGCGGACCTGCTGGCACGCGGGGCCCGGGAGTACCACGAGTTCGACTGGTTCGGCGAGCACCCGCCGCACCGGGACGGCGACGAGGAGCTGGTGACGCTGCGCACCCGCCGCATCGTTCTGGAGGCCGCCCTGACCGCGGCCGTGCAGCGGGAACGCACCGTCGACGTGCGGCGGGGCTGCCGGGTGCGGGCCCTCACCGTCGAGGAGGGCCGCCCCGCCCGGGTCACCGGCGTGCAGGTGGACAGCGGGACGCACCGGGCGGACCTCGTCGTCGACGCGTCCGGCCGTCGCTCGCCCGTCCCCGGCTGGCTGGTCGCGGCCGGCTGCCGCCCGCCCGTCGTCGACAGCCACCGCACCGGGCTCGCCTACCTGTGCCGCTGGTACCGCCTGCGCGGCGACGGCCCGCGCGACCCCGGGAGGGTGAAGAACGGCTCGGCCGCGCCGTACGCACTCGCCGGCGTCTTCCCCTCCGACAACGACACCCTCGCGGTGAACCTGGTGCTCTCCACGGGCGATCCGACCCGCGGCGCGCTCACCGACCCCGCCGTGTTCGAGGCCGCCGCCCGCCGCTTCCCCGCCACCGCCGCCTGGCTCGGCCTCGACCCCGAACCGCGGTCGGCCGTCCTGCCGATGGCCGGCCTGGACAACCGCTGGACGTCCCTCGCCGACGCCGAAGGGCCCGTCGTCACCGGCCTGGTCAACGCCGGGGACAGCCTCATCCACACCAACCCCACGATGGGCCACGGCGTGGCCCTCGGTCTGCTCGCCGGCCAGTACCTCGCCGGCCGCGTCGACCGGATCGCCGCCGACCCCGCCGACTACCACTCCTGGACGACGCGCGCCCTCCGCCCGTGGTTCGACGCGCAGGTCGCGTCCGACCGCGCCGCCGAGCAGCGCCTCGCCGAGAGCGCCCCGCCCCCGGAGCGGCGGGCTGCCGCGGTGGCCGCCTGCGCCTTCGACGATCCGGTCGTCATGAGGGCCCGGGCCAAGGTCCGCCACCTGCTGCAGACGGCCGACGACGCCTACGGCACCGACGAGGTGGACCGGCACGTCACCGCCTGGCTGGCCGCCAACCCCGACTTCTCGCCGGAGTACGACGGCCCGACCCGCGCCCAGTGGGAGGCGCTCATCCCGGGCTGAGCGCCTGTCCCCGCCCGGGAGCGCCGGGAGCGCCCGTCCGCCGCCGGGGTCAACTGCCCCGCCTCCGTAGCAGCAGCCTCAGCGTCTCCCGGGCGTCGCGCCGCCGCTGCGGGCTCCTGGCGAGGACCGACACCAGCGCCACGGCCGCCACGGTCGCCGCGTAGCTCGCCCCGGTGACGCCCGCCAGGACGGTGCCGCCCTGCAGCAGGTCAGGCAGGAATGACATGTGGATCCTCCGCTTCGAACCGTCGAACCTCTTGCCTCCAGTTCTGTCACGGGCCCGGCGTTCCGGCGATGTGAACTTTTCCGCACAAGTGGCAAACTGACTGGTCATCAGGCAAGCAGGCGGATTTTCCGGGCACCGGGTTCGCCGGAACACTTGGACGGAAGCATGGATCAGCAGAGTTCTTCGGCCCGTTTCTGGTCCGAGTTCCGCGCGTTGCGGGACGCGGCAGCCGACGTGCCGTTGAAGGCCATGGTCACGCTCGCGAGGGAACAGGCCACCCCGGTGGTGGTGACCGACTCCACCATCAGCGGCTGGCTGAACGCCCGGGCCATACCGAGCACCGGGTACACGGAGTACGTCCTCGCCCTCGTCCGCCACCTGCACGCCGCGTCCGGACGGCCGTGGACCCGGGCCTCCGTCGACCACTGGTCGACGCTGCTCGCCGAGGCCCGGGCGGAGCAGGACGGACGGCGCGGCGTCCGAAGGACGGACTCCGCCACCACGCCGCCGACCCGGTCGCGCCGGACGAGCCCGACGAGCCCGAAGCACGGGCAGACCCCGCCGACCGCACCGACCGCGCCGCACACGCCCGACGGCCCGCCCCTGGGCGACCGGGCCAGACGGCACCTCTACTTCAAGATCGGCAGCAGCGCCGGCACGAAGTTCAACATGATCCCGCCGATCGCCCCGTCCCACCCCTCCGAGGACCTCTCGGAGTTCCTGACGGCACTGGAACGGGTCGGCGTCCCGCAGCACCAGCGCGACCCGATCCTCGCCCGCGCCGCCGACGTGGCCGCGGTGCCCGCCGGGAAACGGGCCGTGGACGAGGTTTTCGCGTTCGCGGCGGCGGTCGACGACGTGACCGACACGCTCCGCGAGCGCTCGGTGGGCGACGAGTTCGACTGCTTCGTCCTGGCCGACCTGATCGGAAGGATCTTCCTGATCGTGCGGGCGATGTGGCCCGACGACCCGACTTCGGCGTGCGAGGTGATGCGGGCGGTCCTGTACGCGCTCGCGGAGCGCCTGGACGTCCCGGAGAGCCTGCGGCGGGAGATCCAGGGGTTCGCCACCATGGAGCTCCCCACCGCCACGATCGACGAGTTCGCCGCTGCCGCGATCCGCCTCCAGGAGCTCTGCCACCGCCTGCTCTGACCGCGCGAGCCGCCCGTCACCGCCCCGCCGCCGTACGCGCACCCGTGCGCCCGTGCCTCGTGCCTCGTGCACCGTGCGCCCGTGCCCCTGTGCCCGGCTCCCCCGCCCGCGCCGGTCCCCGAGTCCGGCGCGGGCGGCCCCCTCCTACTTGCTGTGCACGATCTGGATCAGGTTGCCGCAGGTGTCGTCGAGGACCGCCGTGGTGACCGGGCCCATCTCCCTCGGCTCCTGGGTGAAGCGCACCCCGAGCGCGCGCAGGCGCTCGTACTCCGCCGGTACGTCGTCCACCGCGAAGGAGGTCGCCGGGATGCCGTCCCGGACCAGCGCCGTCTTGTACGGATTCACGGCGGGGTGGCCGCTGGGCTCCAGCAGCAGCTCCGTCCCGTCGGGGTCCTCCGGCGAGACCACGGTCAGCCACCGGTCCTCGCCGATCGGGACCTCGGTCTTCTTCACGAAGCCGAGCACGTCCGTGTAGAAGCGCAGGGCCTTGTCCTGGTCGTCGACGAAGACGCTGGTCAGATGGATCCTCACGGGGCCCTCCGGGGCATCGGGGCCTGAGCCGCCGGTCACGCTGCGCTCAGGGGCGTTCGGTGTCCAGATCATGAAACCGGGTGCGCCGACACCGCCCGACCAACGACACGCAGCCGGGCACGCAGCGCAGCCGAGCACGCCGCGGCCGCCCCGGCTGAAGTCCGCCGAAGAATTTCGCCACGGGATGTCGAGAACCCGCGCGCGGCTCCGTCCCAGGGGCGGACACGGCCACAATGGGCCGTACCTCACCAAGGAGAACACCATGGCCAAGTACCTGCTGCTCAAGCACTACCGGGGCGCGCCGGCATCGGTCAACGACGTGCCCATGGACCAGTGGGAGCCGGAGGAGGTCTCGGCGCACCTGCAGTACATGCGCGACTTCGCCGCCCGACTCGAAACCACCGGCGAGTTCGTCGACAGCCAGGCGCTCTCCCCCGGGGGCACGTTCGTCCGCTACGACGGCGAGGGGCGGCCGCCGGTCACCGACGGCCCGTTCGCGGAGACCAAGGACCTGATCGCCGGCTGGATGGTGATCGACGTCGAGACCTACGAGCGCGCGCTCGAACTGGCCGGCGAGCTGTCCGCGGCCCCGGGCGCCGGCGGGAAGCCCATCCACGAGTGGCTCGAACTGCGCCCGTTCTACGGCGTGCAGCCGACGGCCACCGAGTGAACGCGTCGCCGCTCCGGGAGCTGGTGCCCTCGGTGATCGGTGTTCTCGTCCGTCGCGGAGCCGACTTCGCGGCGGCCGAGGACGCCGTGCAGGACGCCCTGGTCGAGGCCGTGCGCGGGTGGCCGGACGACCCGCCGCGGGACCCCAAGGGCTGGCTGGTCACGGTGGCCTGGCGCAAGTTCCTCGACGCCCGCCGCGCCGACACCGCCCGGCGGCGGCGCGAGGAACTGGTCGAGGCCGAGCCCGTGCCCGAGCCCGACCCGGGCGAGGCGGTGGACGACACGCTTCAGCTGTACTTCCTGTGCGCGCACCCGTCCCTGACCCCGGCCTCGGCCGTCGCGCTCACGCTGCGCGCGGTCGGCGGCCTGACCACGCGGCAGATCGCGCAGGCCTACCTCGTGCCGGAGGCGACCATGGCCCAGCGGATCAGCAGGGCCAAGCGGACCGTCTCCGGCGTCCGGTTCGACCGGCCCGGCGACGTCGCCACGGTGCTGCGCGTGCTCTACCTGGTCTTCAACGAGGGCTACTCCGGCGACGTCGACCTCGCCGCCGAGGCCATCCGGCTCACCCGCCGACTGGCGGCCGGGACCGACCACGAGGAGGTCGCGGGCCTGCTCGCGCTCATGCTGCTCCACCACGCCCGGCGCCCGGCACGGACCGGCCCCGACGGCAGGCTCGTGCCGCTCCCCGAGCAGGACCGCAGCCTGTGGGACACCCGGCTGATCACCGAGGGCGTCGGGTTGCTCCAGGCCGCCCTCGCCCGCGACCGCCTCGGCGAGTTCCAGGCCCAGGCGGCCATCGCCGCGCTCCACGCCGACGCCCGGACCGCCGAGGAGACCGACTGGGTGCAGATCGTCGAGTGGTACGACGAACTGGTGCGCCTCACCGGCAGCCCGGTGGCCCGCCTCAACCGGGCCGTCGCGGTGGGCGAGGCCGACGGCGCGCGGGCCGGGCTGGCCGCCCTGGCGGGGCTCGACCCCGCCCTGCCGCGGCACGCCGCCGTCGCGGCGTACCTGCACGAGCGTGACGGTGATCCGGCGACAGCGGCCCGGCTCTACGCGCAGGCCGCCCGATCGGCGCCCAACATCCCCGAACGCGACCACCTCACACGACAGGCCGCCCGGCTCAACACGCAGCTGCGCGGCTGAGCCGGGCGGCCCGTCGGGGCCGGCCCGTCGGGGCCTGCTCGACGGTGCCGGCTCGACGGGGCCGGCTCGACGGGGCCGGCTCGGCGGGGCCCGGGCGCGCGCCGTCTCAGTGCCGGTGACCGCTCCGGTGACCGCCCTGGTGACCCGGCGCCGGCGCCGGGGTGCCCGCCGCCTGGCCCGGTTCGACCACCACGAACTGGCCCATCATGCCCCCGTCCTCGTGGTACAGCAGATGGCAGTGGTACATGTACGGGGTGTCCGGGTCGGCCGGGCCGTCGAACCGCATCGCGAGCCGCATCGTCGTGCCGGACGGGACGAACACGGTGTCCTTGGGCCCGCGCAGCTGCGGCGGCGGCTGCTCGCCATCCACCTCCAGGACCCTGAACTGCACGTCGTGGACGTGGAAGTTGTGCGGCATCCCGTTGTCGTTGCGCACCACCCACGTCTCGGCGGTGCCCCGGGTGACGACCTCGTCGATCCGGTCCAACGCCATCTTGCTGCCGTTGATCCCCGACATCCGGAGGTCGAAGGCCCGCTCGCGGACCGAGTCCGCACCGGTCGGGAGGGTCGACCGCACCAGCACGGCGGGCAGTTCGGGTGACGGCCGGAGACTGTCGGCGGCGCGCAGCTGCAGGATGTCGAAGGAGTCGTCGCCGCCGCTGAACCGCTGGTTCCAGAAGTCCGTCCCCGCGTCGGGCGGGAAGCTGCGCAGCACCGTCCGCTCGCCCGGCTTCATCCGCAGCACGATCTCGGCCCGTTCCCCCGGGGAGAGCTGGATCCGCGAGGTGCCGAACGGGCGCTCCAGCAGGCCGCCGTCGGTGCCGACGAGGGCGAAGCCGCGCCCGTCGGAGAAGCCGAAGCCGTAGACCCGGGCCGTGGAGGCGTTCAGCAGCCGCAGCCGGACCGCCTCGTCGCGGACGGTGCGGTAGGGGTCCAGGGTGCCGTTGACCAAGGTCCGGTCGCCGAGGAACCCGACGCTGCTCATCAGCCTGTGGTCGTGGTCGAAGGCGTTCCCGCCGTCGCCGCCGAACCGGACGTCCTGGACGATCACCGGCAGGTCGTCCACCCCGTAGGTGCGCGGGAGCCCCGGCAGTGCCGAGGCCTCCCGGTCGTCCAGGATGAACATGCCCGCCAGCCCGCGCTGGACGTGCTTCTCGGTCGCGCCGTGCGGATGCGGGTGGTACCAGAGGGTGGCGGCCGGCTGGTCGACGGTCCACTGCGGCGTCCACTCAGCGCCGGGCGCCACCATCTGGTGCGGCCCGCCGTCCATCCGGGCCGGGAGGTGCATGCCGTGCCAGTGGACGGTGGACGCCTCGGGGAGGGTGTTGCGGATCCGGACCTTGACCGCCTCGCCCCGCTTCGCGCGCAGCGTCGGCCCGAGGTAGCTCCCGTTGAAACCCCAGGTCGGGGTCGGACGCCCGGGCCTGAACCCGGTCTGCCCGGCCTGCATGTCGAGCTCGAACACCCGGGTGCCGTCCGGCTCGGTGGCGGAGTCGGCGAGCGGCGGCACGGCGAGTTCGTTGCGGAACTCCACCGCGCCGACCGTCGACACCCTGGCGCCGCTGTACAGCCAGTAGGCGCCGCCGGACAGGAGGACGGCGAGGGCGGCGACCGTCGCGCCGGCGATCCTGAGGATCTTCAAGGCGCTTCTGCGGGAGGGGAGTCGGAGTTTCGGCATACCCGTGACGCTAGGTTCGCGCCCCTCGCCCGGACATCGGGGACGGTCCCGCGCCGTACCCCGACCCGGCCCCTAGGTCGGCACGGGTCCGACCCTGAACCACGCGCCCCGGCCGCCCCTTTGAACCGCTCCCGAAGCGTCCCCGCGAGCGTTCCGTGCCGTCCGGGTGCGGGTCCGGATGCGGGTGGGGGTGGGGGTGCGAGTGGGGGTTCGAGCGCGGCGCGGGTTACCAAGGTCCGCACACGCTCGTTTTCCGGGGTGTGAAGACCCGAGCCCCCGCCGCCTTCGCGGCCGTCCTGCTGTCCGCCGGCCTCACCGCCGCCGCGGCGACCACGACATCGGCCGCGACCGTCGCCGAACCCGCCGCCGAACCCGCCACCAGCCTCCGGCTGACCGTCACCCACGGGGAGACCCCCGTCTCCGACGCTCCTCACCTCGCCACACTGGAGTGTCCGCCCGGCAGCGCGACCACCCACCCGGACCCGGCCACCGCGTGCCGCCTCGTCGACTCGGTCGACGGCGACCTCAGCCGTCTGAACGTCGACCCCGGCGTCTGCGCCGCCGTGTACGACCCGTACACCGTCACGGCCTCGGGCACCTACCGGGGCCGGCCGCTCTCCTTCCGGCACACGTACGGCAACCGCTGCACCCTGACCCGCGCCACCGGTGCCGTGTTCGACTTCTGACCTGCCCCGGCGGCGCCCCCGCCCCGGACGAACGGCCCCCGCCCGGGTCGTGCCCCGCCCAGCCCGGGCGGGGCACGACCCGGCCTGCTCTACCCGCCCCCTCCGCCCCCGCCCCCGCCCCCGCCCCCGCCCCCGTCCGAAACAGGCTGCCTCTCCCACCTGGTGTTCCTTGTTCAACCTGCTATCTTGCTGTGCATGGTACCTGGTATGACCGACCACGACGGCAGCGGCGCAGCGGACGGCGCGGTGGCCACCCAGCTGCGCAAGGGGGTGCTGGAGTACTGCGTGCTCGCCCTGCTGCGGGACGGCCCGCGCTACGGCGTCGAGCTGCTCCAGGAGCTCGGCCGGTTCCCGATGCTGGCGACCAGCCAGGGCACGATCTACCCGCTGCTGTCCCGGCTGCGCCGCACCGGGCTGGCCGACACCTTCCTGCGCGACTCGGCCACCGGTCCGTCGCGCCGCTACTACACCCTCACCCCCGCCGGCCGCAGCGCACTCGACGAGTTCGCCGCGCTGTGGCCCGCCTTCCGCACGGCCGTCGACCACGTCCTCACCCCGGGAGAACAGTGATGAACACCCCCATGGAGCGCCCCCTGGTCCGCGCCTACCTCGACGCGGTCACCCGGCACACCTCCGCGCTGCCCGGCGAGCGCCGCCGCGAGCTCCTGGCCGACCTGCGCGAACACATCGAGGTCGCGCTCGCCGAGCACGGATCCGCCGACGAGAACGCGGTGCGGCAGGTCCTCGACCGGCTCGGCCGCCCGCAGGACGTGGCCGGCGCCGCGCTCTCCGAGGAGGGCCAGGCCGGCCCCGTGTCGGAGAGCACCGGCCGCACCACCCTCACCCTCGCCCTCGCACTCGGCGCCCTCCCCCTGCTGGCGGTCCCGGCCGTCGGGCCCGCCCTCGCGCTCGCCGCCACCGTGACCGCCCTGGTCAGGATCTGGAAGTCCCCGCAGTGGGACCGCCGGGAGAAGAAGCAGGCGATCGTGCTGCTGCTCTCGCCGGCCGTGGTCACGCCGCTGATCGCCGCAGTCCTCTCGCTGACCTCGGGCGGCCTGGACCCGCTCGCCGTCCTCGCCGCCGGTCTGGTCGGCGTCTGCCTGCCCGTCCTCGCGGTGCTCCGGCTCGCCCGCTCCGCCGCCCGCCTCCGCGCCGACATCGGCACGGGTGCCGTCACCGCCTGACCCGCGCCGGCCACCCTTCCCCCCGGCCTACCCCGCCCTCTGCGCGGCGGCCCGCAGCCGGCCGCCGCCGGGGCACCGCCGCACCGTCACACCGCCGCTGTCGTACCCGTCCGCCACCATGGCGCCCGTGAGCGAGCGAGTGGAGCGAGTGGACGAGAACGACCAGGTCCGTGTCGCCGCCCACCGGAGCCGCACCGACCGCGCCGACCCCACCGCCGAGGCCACCGCCGACTGACCCGCGGCCGCAGGGCCGCGCGACCGACCGCCCACCGGCCCTGCCACGTCCGCCCGGTGACGACGGCGATCATGACCTGTGGAATGCTCGTCCCCGCCACCGCATCGGGGGGCAGTGCGCCGGGGACGGTGCATCGAGGGCAGGGGGAGAGCCATGGAGGTAGCGGAGCTGCTGCAGGACCACCACGAGCGGGCCTGGCGGAACGCCCACCGCCTCCAGCGCTGGGGCGTGAACCTCCTCGGGGTCCTGACCGTCGTCGGGTGGATCTGGGCCATCGGCCTCGCGTTCCTCCCCGCCGACGCGGGCAGCAGCGGCTCGTCCGACTGCGGATCGCCGGTGCTCGTCGACGACTCCCCGCGCGCCTACGCCCGCGACCGCTGCGCCCGCGTCATCGACGGACGCATCCGCGGCGCGGTCGGCCTCACGGTCCTGACCGTGCCGCTCTCCGCCGCCTGGATCTGGGGGGCAGTCACGCTCCGCCTCCAGCGCACCGAGGACACGGCCGCCGCCGACCGCCGATAGCACCCGCCGAGGCGGCGCCCCCGCCCCTCGCCGGACAACGCACCCACCGGCCACCCCAGCCCGCCCAGGCCTGGCCTGGCCTGGCTGCCCCCTGCTGCCCTGACCCGCCGCTGCCCGACTCCACCGGCGAACTCACAGGCCGCCCGGCCCACCCAGGCCTGCTTCGGACTTTGCAATTTGCTACTCGGCACCACGGCGCACCCCAGCGCCCAGCACCCAGCACCCGTCCCACCGACCGCCCGACCACCACGCGACCCGCCCGCCGGCCGCCAGCCACCGCCCACCGACCCCCGGCCGCCCTATCGGTCGGGGCCACAAGCCGCCGGGCCATGCTGCCCGGCACAGCACTTTGCAAAGTTCTTCTCGGCACCCTGGCGCGCACCCCAGCGCCCAGCGCCTACCAGCCACCGACCCGCCAGCCCACCGACCCACCGACCCACCGCCCACCGGGCGGCTCGTAGGTCGCCCGGTCGCCGGGTCGCCCGGCCGCCCGACTGGGCACGGGACTTTGCAAAGTATTTCGCCGACGCCGTACCGCCTGCGAGGCTGGACCCGATCCCGCCATCAGCGACCGACCGTTTCCCGCAGGAGTTGCGACGTGCACGACCTCACGTACGACGACATCAAGTCCGCCGCCGACCGGATCGCGGGGCAGGTGCGCCCGGTCGCGCTCGCCCCGGGGCCGGGCGGAGTGTGGCTGGCGCTGGAGCACCTCCAGCACACCGGCTCGTTCAAGGCCCGGGGCGCGCAGAACTTCCTCCAGGCCCACCGCGAGGCCGGCACCCTCCCCGACGCGGGGGTCACCATCGCCTCCGGCGGAAACGCCGGACTCGCCTGCGCCTGGGCCGCCCGGCAGCAGGGCGTCCGGGCCACCGTCTTCCTGCCCGCCAACGCGCCGCACGTGAAGGTCGCCCGGCTCCGCTCGTACGAGGCGGACGTCCGGCTGGTCGGCACCGAGTACGCCGAGGCCCTGGCTGCCTGCGAGGAGTTCGCCGCCGCCTCGGGTGCGCTCGCCAGCCACGCCTACGACCACCCGCTGATCGCGGCCGGGGCTGGCACGCTGATGGAGGAGATCAAGCAGCGGATCCCGGACCTGGACACGGTGGTGGTCGCCGTCGGCGGCGGCGGGCTGTTCGCCGGGGTGGCCACCGCGGCCCACCAGCACGGCGTCCGCACCGTGGCGGTCGAGCCGGAGAACTGCCGCGCGCTGGGTGCCGCGATCGCGGCCGGCCACCCCGTGGACGTCACGGTCGACTCGGTCGCCTCCGACTCCCTCGGCGCCCGCCGCGCCACCACCCTGGCCGTGCAGGCCGCCCGCCGGGGCGACGTCCACCCGGTGCTCGTGCCGGACGACGCCATCGTCCGCACCCGTCAGGCCCTCTGGGACCACCACCGCATCGCGGTCGAGCACGCCGCCGCGACCGCCCTCGCGGCCCTGCCCGCCGCCCCGGCCCGGGACGGCGCCGTCGGCACGGGCTACCGACCCGAGGAGGGCGAGAAGGTGTGCGTCGTCCTGTGCGGCGCCAACACCGACCTCCGCACCCTCGCCGACGACGGCGAGGGCACCGGCGACGGCAACGGCAACGGCAACGGCAACGGCAACGGCAACGGCAACGGCACCCGGAACGACTAGCCACAGCCGTCCGGCAGTTCACCCCGGATCAGCACGCGCCGTCGAGGGGTGGCGTCCGCGCCGCGCGGACGCCGCCCCACCCAGTCCGCATTCCCGAAAATTTAGGTAAGCCTTGCCTATGTTCTCTAGGATGCGAGACATGAAGAAGATCATCCGCACGTTAGCGGTCACCACCGCCGCACTGCTCCTGGCCGCCCCAGGCGCCGCCGCGACCCCGGCGGCCGCGGCGGCCGGTCCCGCCTCCGGTCCCGCCTCCGATCCCGTCACCGGTCCGTCCGAAGGTGCGGCCCGGCTCGAACTCCCGCGCCCCACCGGGGACCTGGCCGTCGGCCGGGACACCCTCCACCTGGTCGACCGGGCCCGCAAGGACCCCTGGGTGCCCACCGAGGACCGGGAGCTGATGCTCTCCCTCTACTACCCGGCGGTCGCCCGCACCGGCAGCCCCGCCCCCTACATGGCCGTCCCCGAGGCCAAGGCGCTGCTCACCGACCGGGGACAACTCGGCGAGTACGCCACCCCCGAACAGGTGGCGGCGACGCGGACCAACGCCCGCACCGACGCGGTACCCCGGATCTCCTCCCACCGCTACCCGCTGGTGGTGCTCTCCCCCGGCTTCACCATGCCGCGCGCCGCGCTGACCACCCTCGCGGAGGACCTCGCCAGCCGCGGCTACGTCGTGGCCGCGGTGGACCACGCGTACGAGTCGGACGGCACCGTCTTCCCGGGCGGACGGGTCCTCACCTGCAAGGCGTGCGAGCAGGTGTTCCCGGACGGTTCGCTGCACCGGGTGTCCGACGGCCGGGCCCGCGACGTCTCCTTCGTCCTGGACCGGCTCACCGGTCCGCGCGCCGCGTGGCGATACTCCTGGCTGATCGACGCCCGGCACATCGGCATGGCCGGCCACTCCATCGGGGGCGCGGCAGCCTCGGCCACCATGGCCGCCGACCCGCGCGTGGACGCGGGCGTCAACATGGACGGCACGTTCTTCACCCCGGTGCCCGAGACGGGCCTGGGCGGGCGCCCCTTCCTGATGCTCGCCGGCGACCCCGCCCTCCTGCCGCCGGACTTCCCGGACACGTCCTGGGAGGACACCTGGCCCCGCCTGGACGGCTGGAAGCGCTGGCTGACCGTCACCGGGGCGGGCCACCCCGGGTTCACCGACTGGCCCGTGCTCGGTGACGCGGCCGGCTACTCGCACCCGGAGACCCCGCTGTCGGGCACCCGCTCGCACCAGATCACCCGGGGTTACGTCGGCGCGTTCTTCGACCTCCACCTGCGCGGCATCCAGTCGCCCCGCCTGGACGGCCCGACGGCCGCCGACCCGGAGGTCGTGTTCCACCGCACGTGAGGTCCGCGACGAGGGCACCCGCGGCGCAGCGGGTGCCCCGTCCACCCGTACGGGACGCCCGTCGACTCGCACCGGAGACCCCGTCCACCCGCACCGGGCGCCCCGTCGACTCGCATCGGCCGCCCGTCCGCCCGCGGCGGGTCAGGCGTCCAGGGGCTGCCAGGCCGGGCCGTCCCCGTCCCGGCGGACGTGCCCGAACACGACGTCGGCGAAGTGGACGCCGAAGCCGATCGTGCCGGGCTCGGCCAGTTCGGCGACGAGGCGGCGGCGGTGTTCGGCGGTCCGGACGAGGTCGTGGTCGAAGGCCGAGGACCACTCGGGGTGGTCGATCTGGATCGGCGAGTGCACGGCGTCGCCGAAGGCGATCAGGCGCCGGCCGCCCCCGGTGATGACGTACTCGGCGTGCCCGACGGTGTGGCCCGGGGTGATCCGCACGCGGACGCCGGGGAAGATCTCCTCCCCGTCCGTGATCGTCCGCACGCGCTCGGCGAGGAGGGCGACCTGCTCGGTCAGGCCCTCGGCCTCCACGAGGTCGCGGCGCTCCCACTCCGGCTCGGAGACCAGGTAGTCGGCGCGGGTGAACAGGGGCCCGTCACCGTCGGGGGCGGGGTGGCAGGCCCAGCCGAGGTGATCGGAGTGGAGGTGGGTGAAGGCCACCGCCTCGATGTCCTCGGGGCCGCGCCCGAGTTCGGCCAGGCTGCGCAGGAACGCGGCCCCGTGGATCGTGCCGAGCGGGCCCTCCGGCGCTTCGAGCGTCTGCGGGCCGAAGCCGGTGTCGATCAGCAGTGCGCGGTCGCCGTGCTCGACCAGCAGGCCGCCGACGCTCCCGACGAGGTGGCCGGTGGCGTCCAGGTATTCGGGGTGCGCGGCCCACACCTCGTCGGTGCTGTCCGGCAGCAGTGGCAGCGGTCGGAGCCGCACGTCGCCGTCCGGCACGTAGGACACCTTGATGTCGCCCAGCCGTATCGAGCGGATGACCCCGGGCCGGCGCAGTCGCGCGTTCTGATCCACCGTCACATCAGCCATGGGTTCTCTCCTGTGGTCGTCATGGGGGGGGTGGTCGCCGCGTCTCCCGCGGCGACGACGCCAACCATAAGCATCAAGCTCGAATCATTCAAGCTGTAATTATTTGGCCTTGATGGACTTGTTAGACTGGGGGCATGACGACGTCCCCCGAGCCGCAGGCCATCGCCGAGCGGCAGCTGTGCGGACTGGTGAACGGACTGGCCCAGCGGATCGCCGAGCACGTGCGCGAGCGCGCCGCCACCCTGGGCCTCACCGCGTCCCAGGCGACCGCGCTACGGGAGATGAGCGGGCCGATGACCATGCGGGAGCTCTCCGAGCGCATGAGCTGCGAGCCGTCCAACACGACGTTCGTGGTCGACAAGCTGGAGAAGCAGGGCCTGGTCGAGCGCCACCCGCACCCCACCGACCGGCGCGCCAAGCACCTCGTCCTCACGGCCGGGGGCACCGCACTGCGCGGGCGTCTCCTCGACCTCCTCCACACGCACTCCCCGCTGTCCGGCCTCACCCCGGAGGAGCAGCGCGTCCTCCAGGGCCTGCTGGAGCAGGCCATCGCCACTCGGTGAGCCGCATGCCCAGCACGCCCCGCATGCCCGGCACGCCCGGGACGCCCTGATCACCCGGCCCGGACGGGCGGCCGTGCGGGCGGCTCAGACCCCCCGCGCCGCGGCGGCGAGCCGGGTGATCTCGGCCGCGACGGCCTCCGGCTCGGCCGCGACGGTGACCTGTGCGACGCCGTCGAGGCCCGCGTGCGTGCCGACGCGGACCGACCGCTCCGCGTTCCGCAGGAGGTCGAGGTCGTTGATGTCGTTGCCGAAGGCCGCGTACTCGACGATCCCCATCGAGGCCAGGGCCTCCCACTTGTTCGTCGACCCGGGGGCGAAGTCGACGATCGCCTCGTCGAGGTGGTGGTTGACCGTCAGTCCGAGGCCGCGGCCGGCCTCGGCGAGTGCCGCCATGTCCGAAGCCCCGACGACCAGGAACTTCACCACCTCGGGAAGGTCGGCGAGGTCCACCCTGCTCGCGAGGGACCCCTGGTCGACCCGGCTCCGGATCGGGTGGTCGGCCGGCCCGGTGTAGGCGTAGTCCCAGGGCCCGTCCGCGAGGTACGTCGCCCCGTAGCGCCCGACCGCCTCCAGCAGCGCGCCGAATCCGACGGGGTCGAACGCGGCCCGGGCCCGCACCTGGTTGTCGACCGAGACGAGGCTCCCGTTCCCGCCGATCAGCGTGGCGGACGGGAATGCGCCGCCGAGTACGGGGAGGAGGTCCCGAACCGGCCGGGCGGACGCGAAGACCACGTGGAAGCCGACGCGTTCACAGGCGGCGATCGCCGCGAGGATCCGGTCGTCGATCGTCCGCCCGTCGAAGCAGAGCGTGCCGTCGATGTCGAATACCACGGTGCGGGCGCGAAGCTTGAGCATCGTCGGATTGTATCCAGTCGAACGAACGCGGTTCGGGCCGCGCCGCGTCACTCCCCGCCGTCGCCGCCGTCACCGTCACCGTCACCGTCACCGAGGGACCCTCGCGAGCTCCGCCGCCCGCTCCGCCCGGACCGGCGCACCAACTCGCCCGCCCCGAGCGTCGCGCCCGCCACGGCACGCACCCAGCGGGGTCCGCCGCGCGCCGCCCACACCAGGCACACGCACCCGCCGACGACCACCGCCAGGACGCCCAGCAGCACCAGACCGATCACGTCTTCCCCACCTTCGTACTCGTACGATCGAGGCGATCCTCCCAGACCGGGACGGGATGCGTCACAGCCCCGGCCCCCGTTCCCCGCCCTGCGACTCGGCCGCCACCGCCGACCCCGCCACCGCCGACCCCGCACCGGCCACCCCCACCGCACCCGCCGCACCCGCCGCGCCGGTCAGCTGGTCGCCCAGCGTGCTCCGGCGGTAGAGCACCTGGCGGCCGTCGCGGGCCCGGGTGAGCAGGCCGGTGGCGTGCAGGACGCGGAGGTGCTGGGAGACGGCGCTGGGGGTGACCCGGAGGCGGCGCGCGACCTCGACGGTGGGCAGGGGCTCGTCCAGGAGGGCGAGCAGCCGCGCCTTGGGGGCGCCGAGGAGCGCGACCAGTGCGGCGGCGTCCGGGGCGGGCGGCCGGAGCCAGAGCGTCCCCACACCGCGGCAGGGGTAGGCGAGGGCGGGTGCCACCTCGGGGCTGACCGGGGGCGCGGGCTTGTGCGCGAAGACCGACGGGAGGAGGAGCAGGCCCCGGCCGGACGCGGCGACGTGGTGCCGGCTGATCATGTCGGAGACGTGCAGGACGCCGTCCTGCCAGCGCAGGTTCGGGTGCATGTCGGCGAAGAGCAGGCGGGCTCCCCCGAGCGCCAGCCGGCGTGCGCGGTAGGTCATGTCGGCCTCCAGCACCAGCCGCATCTGCGGCCACTCCGGCCGGACGGCGATCTCCCAGTAGTGGTGCAGGAGTTCGCAGACGGCGTCACGGAGGCGGGCCACCGGCGCGTCGCCGCCGGCGGTGGCGTCGAGCAGGGCGGCGGGCAGCGGGTCCGGGGCGTGGGTGGCCAGCAGGTCACGGCGGACCACGTCGGGCGCGGTCCGGCGGACGGCGGCGAGCTCGTCCTCGAAGGCCGGGGCGAACACGGCCGGACGCGGGGTCAGGAAGTCGGGCAGGGTGCGCCGTGCGGCGACCAGCGAGAGCAGCAGGCCGGTGTCCAGCCCGCCGAGGCGGGTCAGGACGGCCCGCCGCCACGGCAGGTGAAGCGCGGAGAGCCCCGGCTCGCGCAGGACGCGGAGGCTGAGCACGGTCTCGTGCAGGGGTGAGAGGGCGAAGCGGGTGTCCGCGAGGTCCTCGACGCCCAGCCCGATGCTGATCATTAAGCCCCACGCTACATCGGTTGGCGGCGGCGCGGGGATGCCGTGCACTTCCGGGTATGACACACGCAGCCCCGACGCAGCGCGCCCAACACCCCGCGCAGGACGGCGGTTCGAGGTGAGCCGCCGCCTGCTCCTGCTCCTCTCGCTGACCTGTGCCGTCGGCGTGGGCACCCTCTACTTCCCGCAGGCGATCACCCCGCTGGTCGCCGCCGGCCTCGGCGAACCGGCCGACTCCGCCGCGCTCGTGGTGACCGCCACCCAGATCGGCTACACCGCCGGGATCTTCCTGCTGGTCCCGCTCGGCGACCGGCTCCCGAACCGGTCCCTCCTGGTCACCCTGCTCGGCCTCACCGGAGCCGCCCTGCTCGCCGCGGGCTGCGCCCCGGGCCTTCCGGCGCTGGTCGCCGCGAGTGCCGTCACCGGCGTCACCACGGTGGCCGCCCAGATCATCTCCCCGATGGCGGCCGGACTGGTGGCCGCCGACCGGCGCGGCGCCGTGGTGGGCACCCTGATGAGCGGGTCGATCGCGGGCATCCTGCTCGCCCGCACCTTCGGCGGAACGCTCGGCGAATGGCTGGGCTGGCGCGCGCCCTACCTGGCGGCGGGGGCGGTCGTGCTGCTGCTCGCGGCCGTCCTGGCCCGCGCCCTGCCGGCCCCGGCCGCACCGCCGCCCTCGCGGCAGCCGTACCCGGCCCTGCTGGTCGAGCCGCTGCGCCTGCTGCGCGCGGAACCGGAGCTGCGCCGCTCGTGCCTCTACCAGGCCACGGTCTTCGCGGGGTTCTCGGCCGTCTGGACGTGTCTGCCGCTGCTGCTCGCCGGCCCGGCGTACGGGCTGGGCGCGCAGGCGGTGGGGATGCTCGCGCTGGTCGGTTCGGCGACCATGCTGTGCACCCCGCTCGCCGGGCGCCTGGCGGACCGCCGGGGGCCCGACCCGGTGAACCTGGTCTGCCTCGCCGGGACCCTCCTCGCCGCCGGGGTGCTGGCCGCGGGCGGGCTCGGCGGCACACCGGGGCTGACCGTCCTGGTGCTCGGCACGCTGCTGCTGGACGTGACGATGCAGTCGGGCATGGTGGCCAACAAGACCCGGGTCTACGCGCTCCGCCCCGACGCCCGGGGCAGGCTCAACACCGCCTACATGACCTGCGCCTACCTGGGCGGCAGCGCCGGGTCCTGGCTCGGGCTGCGCGCCCACGACCTGAGCGGGTGGCCGGGTGTGTGCACGCTCGTCGCGGTGCTCGCCGCGCTCGGCCTGGCCCGCCACCTGGTGCCGCCGCGGCGGCGGGACCGGCCGGGCCGACCGGGCCGACACGCAACGGATCGGACCGCCGTCCCCGGGGCGGCCCCCGCCGGCACGGGCGGCCCGGCGGGCGGCTGAACCGGACGGCCGCCGGACGCCCCCCGAACGACCGCCGGCCGTCCGCCGGACGACCACCCGGCTCCCCGCACGGGGCACACGGCCCCCTCGGCCGGCCGGGCCCGGCCCTTCTCACCGGATGGAACAGGGGGTTCCGTTCGCGGAGGTTCCTGCCAGACTGTGCATCACATGTGCCCGACACCGCGGGCCCGTGCTCAGCGACCATGCCAGGAGGCCGACATGACCGCGCCCAGCACCACCACCCCCGACACCCCCGACACCCGCGATTCCCGCGCGACCGGCACACCCGGCACCGTGCGCACCTCGCTGGTCAGCGGTGTCATCGGCGGCGTGATCGGTGCGGTGATGAGCGCGGCCGCCAACTACCTGATCGTCGGCACTCCTGACGACGAGACGGCCAACGCCGTCAACCACGCCGTGTCGGGCCTGATCAGCGGCTTCATGGCCGGCTTCATGGGCCTGCTCGTTCACCAGCGCAAGACGGCCGCCGCCGCCCGGCAGCGGTAGCGCGCGGCGCGGCCACGGACCGACGAGGGCCGCGGCGGCCCGCCTCCGATACGGGGAGGCGGACCGCCGCGGCCCTCGCGCGCGGGTCAGTCCCAGTTGACCGTCCCGCAGCGCTTGCAGATCGTCGGCTGGCCCTCGATGAGGTTGTAGATCGGGTTCCAGTCTGCGGCGATACGGGCGAACGCGGCCGTGAAGCTGCCGCTCTTGGCACCGACCGCCTTGGCGTTGCTGATCTTCACCTGCTCGGTCAGCCCGTTGCAGTTCCTGCCCTCGCAGGGCGCCGTGATGATCCGGCCGATACCGGTGTTGATCAGACGGTCGATGATGGGAATCGGGACGGTGTAGGACACGAGAACCCCCTCGAATGACGCCTGTCATGAGCAGTCGCAAATAAGGTGCAACTGCGCCGACTTGACTTCAGATTAACCCTGGAACCGGCTATTCGAAAGGGAATTGAGGCGGCATTCGGGAAATCCTTCCGAGTGCATTCCGAAGAAATTTCGGAATTTCCCGTGAACCCGCAACGGGACCGGGACGGCGGAGCCCGAAGGACTGTGGCCCGCCCCCGGGCGAGGGGGCGGGCCACAGCGTCTGCGGTAGGCGCTCTCCTAGTCGACGGGAGAGCGCGGAGCCCGGAGCCGGGCCGACAGTTCGGCGAGGAGGTCGCGGGCCGGGCGGAGGTCCGGCTCGGCGGCCAGCGCGCGGCGGAGCAGGACGACGGCGGACGCGTCGTCGCCCGCCCGCAGCAGCTCCAGCGCCTCGTTGTAGTCGATCCGGCCCGCGTAGCGCAGGCGGACCAGCACCGCCAGGTCCTCCCGGCAGGACGGGCAGCGCAGGCTCTCCCGGTCGGCCGGAACGGCGCACTGCGGACAGGGGACGTCGATCGGCGCGGGTTCGGCTGACGCGGGTCCGACCGACGCGGGTCCGACCGACGCGGGTCCGGCTGACGCGGGATCGACCGACGCGGGGTCGACCGTGACCGGTTCGCTCATCGCGGCCCCGCCTCCTCCGGACGGACCGGGCCGAGCGGCTCGACCTGCTGCTCGCTGCCCAACTCGCGCTGCGCCTCCGCGTACAGGAGCAGCAGCGCCGACGTGTGCCGGTTGGCCGCCTCCATGTTGGCCGCCTCGACCGCCGAGTCGAGGCCGCGCAGCTCCGCCAGGATCCGCTGGGCCAGCGCCGGGGAGACCAGGTTCTGGTTCACGTAGACGTTGCACATGGTGAGCATGCGGAAGGTGTGTCCGAGCGAGTCGCACAGCTCGTCGGCGCGGGCGGCGGCGGCCATCGCGCCCTCCCAGTCGGCCGCTTCCCGGCGCAGCCGCAGTTCCGCCGCGACCGAGCGGAGCCGGTCCAGGTCGCTCGGGTCGAGGTGCTTCTCGCAGTAGTGCAGGAACAGGCTCAGGTAGGCCTCCGAACCGCGCACCCAGCGCTGGGCCTTGAGCTGGCGCTGGGCCCGCTCCAGCGCCTCGTCCACCGACTGGCCCCGGCCCTGGCCGGCGGCCAGGTCGTCGAGGGTGTCCATCAGCCGCTGGGCGTCCCGCAGTTCGGCCTCGGTGAGCTCGGTTCCCCAGCGGTCGGTGAAGCTCTCGATCTGCCGCTGCTGCTCCTCGACCTGCACCTTGAGCTCGGGGTCGAGCGTGACGCGCTCCAGCTTGACGGTCTTCTCGCCGCCGCCCTGGATGCGCACCGAGAGGGTGATGGTGCGGTCGCGGTCGAGGCCGAAGGAGACGTCGATGGGGGTGCGCCCGCCGAGTCCGGCCGGGAGCCGCAGGGTCAGGTGCCCGATCAGCTCGTTCCGCTGGGCGGTCTCGTGCTCGCCCTCGTAGACGGCGACCTCCAGCCGCTGGCGGCCGCTGCCGGAGACCACGAACTGCCGGCTGACCGGCGAACTCGTCGGGTAGCTGGTGTTCTTGGGGATGATGACGGCGAGCCGGCCGTCGTTGAGCTCGATGCCGAGGTTCTTCGGGGTGATGTCGAAGGGGTTGGTGACCTGCATCAGCTCGCCGCAGCCCGTACAGACCTCCACTCCGGGCGGGTTGACGTTGCCGCAGGCGGCGCAGCGCAGGCCCACGTCCTCGGCGGCCGTCGAGGCCACCCTGGTGTTCCCGGAGGCGGCGGAGTTCAGTGCCTCTCCGCAGAGTTCGCAGGAGGTGACGCCGGGGGCGGCGGGGGTGCCGCAGCGGGGGCAGTTGTCGGTGTGGACGACGGTGGCCGCCCGGGAGGTGGCCGGGGCCGTTCCGCCGGTCGAACCGCCGGTGTCCTGGCCGCACTTGGGGCACTCGGCGGCCGCGGTGTCCACCGGAATGTGGCAGCCGGGGCAGGAGACCCGGTCGCCGCCGAGCAGCGAGTGCGCGCAGTTGGAGCAGGCCGAGGCGGCCAGGTCGGCGGGGGCCCGGCACTCCGGGCACTCGACCTCGCCGACCAGTGCGGACTGCACGGCCGCGCCGAGTGCGACGCACTGCATCGGGTTGACGCCGCGGCGGACGCGCCGGGGTCCGAACACCTCGCCCAGCCGGCGGGCGACCAGCGGGATCGAGGTGGAGCCGCCGACCAGCAGCACTTCGTCGATGTCCCCGACGGTGAGGTTGGCCTGCATGATGGCCTTGTGGGTCAGCTCGATGGTGCGCTCGATCTGGGCCTCGATCAGTTCCTCGAAGCGGGCCCGCTCGAACTCCGTCTCCAGGACCAGCTGGCCGGCGCCGAGGCCGGGCAGGATGACCTCCGAGGACTCCTGGTGGGACAGTTCGATCTTGACGGTCTCGGCGGTGGAGGCGATCTTGGGCCGGTCCCGCAGGTCGGGCTGGTAGTCCGAGCCGTACTCGGCCCGGATGTCGTCGAGCAGCGCGGTGGTGATGGCGCGGTCGAAGTCGTCGCCGCCGAGCAGGTTGTCGCCCTCGATGCCGAGCACCGAGACCGACCCGGGGACCAGCAGCAGGATCGAGATGTCGAAGGTGCCGCCGCCGAGGTCGTAGACGAGGACGGTCCGGCCGTCGACCCCGGCCTCGGCGGTGATCCCGTACGCCAGGGCGGCGGCGGTGGGCTCGTTGATGATCCGCAGCACGTGCAGGCCGGCCATCCGGCCCGCCTCCTGGGTGGCCGCGACCTGGCGTTCGCCGAAGTAGGCGGGGACGGTGATGACCGCGCGGTGGAAGGGCTCGCCGAACCGCTGCTCGGCGTCCTCCTTGAGGCGGTGCAGGATGATCGCGGAGATCTCGATCGGGGTGTAGGAGCGGCCGTCGAACCAGACGTTGACGTCGCCGTCGGAGCCCGCGGTGACCCGGTAGTCCAGCTCGCCGAGGGCGGCCTGGACCTGCGGGTCCTTGAACTTCCGCCCCATGAAGCGCTTGACGGAGCGGATCACGTTCTCGCCGTCGAGGGCGAGGCGGCTGCGGGCGGTGGAGCCGACCAGCAGTTCGCCCTTGCGGCCGCGGCCGACGACGGAGGGTGTGGCCTCCTGGTTCTGCCGGTTGAAGACGATCTCCGGCTCGCCGCGGCGCAGGTGGGCCACCACGGAGTTGGTGGTGCCCAGATCGATACCGAGTGTGCGGTACATGTCGTTCCCCTCTTGCCCCTCGTGTTCCTAACGCTTCTTCCGCTTGCGCCGGTTGGCCGCCCGGCCGCCTCTGGGCTTCGCCGCCCTCACCCGCGCGGCCTGTTGGGGGGCCGGCTGGAGGGGGGCCTGCTGCTCGGGCGGCGTCCGTTCGGGCAACGTCCGTTCGGGAGACGTCCGTTCGGCGGCCGGCGGTTCGGTGCCGGCGCCGGGAGATCCGCCGGGCACGGTTGCGGCGGCCTGATCCGACGGGTGTTCGGGCGCGGGCCCGGGCACGTACACCGTGTCGGTGTCCGCCTCCGCGCCGGCGGCGGAGCCGACGACGGTGTCGGTGCCCGTACCCGTACCCGTGCCCGTGCCCGTGCCGATGACGGTTCCGAAGCCGGACGCCGGCACCGGCTCCGACTCCGGCTCCGCCGGAGCGTGCGCGGCCACCACGACCTGGGCCCGGCGCAGCACTTCGTCCCCCCAGAAGAAGCCGGTGACGACGGTCTCGACCACCGTCTCCGGTGCCACCCCGCGCCTCGGCTCGCTGCCCACGATCTCGGTCAGCGCCGGGTCCGCCGCCAGCCCGTCCAGCCGCATCGGGCGGACCCCGGCCTTGGCGAGCTTGCCCAGCAGGCGGCGGCGGGTGGCCTCGATCCCGGCTCCCCGGCCCAGCAGCACCAGTTCACGGTCCAGGCCGAGCGAGGCCAGGGCGTCGTCCACCTCGATCAGGGCTCCGACCAGTTCCCGCTGGGCGGCCTTGGCGGCCTGCGCCTCCTCGGCCCGGCGGCGCTGCAGCATCGAGGCGCGGAACAGCAGTTGGCCGAAGGCCTGGGGCAGGTCGACCTCAAGGGCCCGCTGCGGGACCTCCAGCGGTTTGCGCGGTGCGGGTGTCGTCACGTCGTTCACTCCGGGATCTCGATCTGCGGCAGCACCGACAGGTCGGCGGCGAAGCGCGCGGGGACGGCGGGCTCGGGGTCGACGCCGGCCGGGACGGGTTCGGCGAAGTCCGCCGCCAGTTCCGCCCCGTGCAGGGCGAGCAGTGCGGCGGCGGACGGCAGCGGCGGCCGGTCGATCACCAGCAGGGGTTCGGCCAGGGCGGGCGCCAGCAGGTCGGCCACCTGGTCCACCGGCTCGGGCGGCAGGGGCTGTTGGAGGTCCGCCTCCAGCCGCCGGTCCGGGTTGCGGAGCAGCGCCGCGGCTTCCTGGATCTGCTGGCGGGTGAAGCGGCCGGCCCGCATGGCGGGTCCTACGGCGAGGTTGATCTCGCGCACGCCGGCCGAGAGCGGGATGCCCAGGACCTCGTACGGTGACGGTTCGTGCAGTGGCATGGCGAGGGTCGTCTCTCCTTCTCTCCTCCGGACGGTCGGACCGTGCCGGACGGCGGGACCGCGCCGGACGGCGGGACCGCGCCGACCGGTCGACCCGGCGGCCGGGTCTCCGGCGGCCGACCCCCGGTGACCGGGCGGGCCGGCCACCGGATGCCGGGAATGGGTGGGCCTCAGTAGAGCGAGTTGATCTTCTTCTGGAGCTTCTTCAGCTCCCGGTCGTCGGGGCAGTACTGGACGGCCGTCTTGACCAGTTCCCGGGCCTGCCGGAACTCCCGCAGGTTGGCCCGGGCGACGGCGTAGTTGCCGTACACGACGCCGAGTTCGCGGTGGAGCTTCGCCGTCTCCTCGTGCGAGGGGGAGAACTCCAGCGCCTGCTCCAGCAGCCTGGTGGCCTCCAGGTAGCGCGTGGCCTCGTACAGGTCCGCCGCCTCGCTGCGCCAGACGCCGACCATCAGCTGGCGGATGTCGACGGAGTCGTCGTAGGACCGTGCCTTGCGGAGGATCGCGGCGCGCTCGGTGAACGGGCGGCCGGTCATCTCGTCCAGCATGTGGTTGGCCAGCATCACCGAGACCCGGCGGCGCGACTCGTGCCCGGTCTCGCCGGTCCATTCCGGGTCGGCCTCCAGGGCCGCGGCCATCCGGCTGACGGCGAGGCTGGAGCGGTCGTTCATCGCGGCGTGGCGGGCCAGCTGGCGCATCGCGAACACGTAGCCGAGCAGGTGGTCGGCGTCCGGGTTGAGCGCGTGCAGTTCCTTCCAGAGCTCGGCCGCCTCCAGCAGGTCCGCCTCCGGGGCCTCGGCGTCGGTGAGGTCGCCGGCCCGGTTGCCGAGGACGGCCTCCAGGAAGTGGCGGGCCGTCGGGTCCTCGGGGGCGAGGGCCATGCCCTTGCGGAGCAGGGTGAGGGCCCGGGAGTAGTCCTTGTTCTCGTTGTTGATCTTCCGGGCCCACTGGGCGTAGGTCGCGCCGAGGTCGCCGCGCACCTCGGGGTGGTCCGGTGCCAGCTCCAGCGCCTGCTCCAGCAGCTTCGCCGCCCCTTCCTGGTCGTCGTCGCTGGCCTTGAGCAGGGCGCGGGCGGCGCGCACTCCGGACTCGGCGGCGATGCCGGCGGCGTCCGCCGGGAGTTCGACGTCCGGCACGGTCCGGGCCCGGGCCAGGCAGTCCAGGGCCTCGCGCCACTCCTGGTGGCGGTGGTGCTCCCGGGCCTGGCCGACCAGTGCCTCCGACAGCAGGACGCGCCAGGCCTCGCCGCGCTCCTCGCCGGCGATCGCGTCCAGGGCGCTCACGGCGGCGGACTGGCGGCCCTGGAGCAGCAGGTAGCGCTGCGGGCCGAGGTCGTCGAACAGGCCGAGGGACTGGCCCAGCGGGTGGTCGTCCCGTCCGTGCCAGGCCCGCACCGCGCGTTTGAACTGCCGTTCCCAGAGCGGGACCGCGGGGTCCTCGCAGAGTTCCCGGTGGAGCACGGGGCCGATCACGAGGCGTCGGAGCGGGCGGTCCGGCAGGGCGATCCGGGCGTCCTCCCCGGCGAAGGCGGCGGCGCAGTGCGCCTCCATGCCGAGGCGGACGGTCCAGGCGTCCAGTTCGTCGCCGCTGCGGCCGCGGATCAGGTCCAGTTCGCGCAGGTCCGTGCGGAGCCGGTCGAGCAGCGCGGTCCGGGCGGCGGCGGCGCGCTGCTCGTCGACCGGCCGGCCGGTGACCCGGGCGGTCTCGGCCCAGAGGTCGGGCTGGTGCAGGGCGGCGGTGAGGCAGCCGAGGGTCCAGGCCCAGAGCCGCTCGTCGCTGCTCCGGGCGGGGTCGCCGGAGGCCGGGTCGGCGGACCCGGTGGCCGCCCCGGGCGCGGCGAGCCGGTAGCCGGCCAGGCCGAGCGCGTGCAGCAGCCGGGGGTGGGCCGGGTCCTTGAGCAGCAGTGCGCGGTAGCCGTCCCAGGCCTCCCGGTGCCGGCCCTCCGCCGCGTGCTGCCGGGCCTCGTGCTCGGCCAGCAGGCCGAGGGCGGCGGCCGCCTGCGGGTGGTCCGGCACGAGCTCCAGTGCCCGGCGCAGGTCCCCGGCGGACCGTCCCGGCTCCCCGGCCTCCAGCGCGGCCGCCGCCCGGTGGACCAGCACGGCGGCGCGCTCCCGGCCGGCCGTGTCCGGCAGCTCGGCCAGGGCGGCGTCCAGCAGGCCGAGTTCGGCGCGGAGCAGCGCGAGGTCGAGGCGGACGGGTGCGGCGGCGGGGCTGTCGCCGAGCGCGTCGGCCCAGTCCGCGAGGACGGCCTCGGCCTCCGCGGGGAGCCCGGCGCGGCGGGCGCAGTCGAGTACGGCGCGCAGCGCGGGGGCGGCGCAGTGGGCGCAGCGGGGCGAGGCGGCGGTTCCGGGCCGGTGCAGGTGGGCGGCGCAGCCCGCCCGGCCGCAGCCGCCGCAACTGCCGGACGCGGGTCGGTCGCAGGTGGTGCAGGCGCCGTGCGCCGGTTCGCCGGGGGTGGTGTCGGTTCGGGGTGTGGGCCGTGTTCCGGTCGGCGCCGGCGTGGGCGCGGGCTCGGCCCGGTGGCCGCCCGCGGTGGCCGCGGCGGCTGCGGTGGGGGCGGGGGCGGACAGGAAGTGCCGGTGCCACTCCAGCGCGCCGGACCAGTTGCCGGCCCGCTCGGCGAGCAGCGCCCGGAGCCGGGCGAGGCCGGGGTCTCCGGCGGGGTCGGGTTCGAGCGGCGCGAGCAGGGCGATCGTCTGGACCGGACGGCCGGCCAGCAGGGCGGCGGCGGCCAGGTGGTAGCGGTCGCGCGGCGTCGCGGCGGCCTCCAGCAGGCCGGGGAGCGGCTCGGCCGAGCCCTCGGCCAGGGCGAGGGCGGCGCGCAGCCGGTTCCGCCGCCGCAGGGCCACGCCGGGTGCGGGTGCTGCGGGGCCGCCGGCCTGCGCCGGGCCCGCAGCCTGCGCACCGGGGACGGGTGCTCCGGGTGCACCGGGTGCGCGCGGGTCCGCCGGGGGCAGCACCCGGCCGAAGACCAGCGGCGGATCGGCGGCCGGAGCCGGCTCCGGCGCCCCGGGAGCCGGAGCCGCACCGGGACCGGCCGCAGCACCGGCCGCGCCGCCCGCGGCCGGGCCGACCTGGTCCGCCCGGCCGCCCGGGGGTGCCGGGAGCGCCTCCACCGGCAGCGAGTCCGCCAGGGCGAGGGCCGTCCCGGCCCGCTCCCGTTCCTCGGCCCGGTCGCGTCCGGCGACCAGCAGGTGGGCGGCCTCGCGCAGGGCGGCCTCCGCCAGCGCCACCGGGTAGCCGGGCGCGGCCGGGTCGTCGGCGACGGCCTGCTGCCACAGCTCACGGGCCGCCACCGGGTCGGCGGCGAGCCGCTCCCGGGCCAGCCGGTCGCGCAGCAGCGCCAGCCGGTCGAGCAGGTCGGCCGCGCGCAGCGGCTCCCAGCGTTCGAGCGCGCCGGCCGGGTCGCCGGTCCGTGCCAGGGCCAGGCCGTGGTGGAAGGCGGCGATCTGTCCCCAGCGGGAGTCCGTCCCGGCCTCGGCCCGGAGCAGCGGTTCCGCCTCCGCCGTCCGTCCGGACGCGAGCAGCGCCGCGCCGAGCCGCACCCGGGCCGGTCGCCAGCCGGGGGTGAGGGCGAGCGCCGTCTGGTAGTCGACGGCCGCCTCGGCGGGGTGCCCGGTGCGTTCGTGCACCAGGGCGAGCCCGAGCCGGGCCGGGGCGTACGACGGCTGGGCGGCCAGTGCGGCCGTGAACTGCTCCTGGGCCCGGTCGTCGGCGCCGAGCAGCAGGGCGAGCCGGCCCAGCGCGTAGCGGGGGCGCGGGTCCGTCGGGGCCTCGGTGGCGGCGGCGTTCAGGTCGGCCCAGGCCGCCCCGGTGTCGCCGAGCCGCTGCTGGGCCAGGCCGCGGAAGAGCAGGATCTCGGTGTGCAGCGCGGGGCCGCGGGACCACGGGGACGCCTCGCCCGGTCCGCGTCGCAGCGCCTCGTCGAGGGCGGCCACGGCCGGGGTGTCCCGGTGCAGGGCGTAGAGCTGGGTGCCCCAGCGGAACCAGAGTTCGCCGCTGCCGCCGGGGGCGGCCGCGGCGAGCAGCGGTTCGGCCTCGGCCGCGCGGTCGTCCAGTCCGCGCAGCAGGGCGGCCCGGGCCAGCACCGGCCACTCCCGGGCCGGGAGCGCGGCCATGGCCTGCGCGGTCGCGGCATCGCGCCACTCGGGCGTGCCGTCGCGGCAGAGGCGTTGCAGCCAGTCGCGGGCGCGGGCGGCCGTCGCGGCGTCGGCGCCCGCCTCGGCCGCGGGGTCGAGTGCGCGGCCGGGCCCGGTGCCGGGCCCGGTGGCCGGTGCGACGGCGCCGCCCCGGGCGACGCCCGGCGCGGCCTCCGGCCCGGCGCCCTGGACGAGGCCCTGTCCGTCGGCACGGGCCGCGCTCTCGCCCGCCGCCCGTTCCATCGCCTGCAGGAAGGCGAGCAGCGGCCCGAGTTCGCCGTCCGGGGCCTGCATCCGTTCCTCGGCCATCCGCCGCAGGCTCCACCGGGGCAGCTGCCCGGCCGGGTCGGCCAGCAGCGGGAAGGCCTCGTGGTGCAGTGCGAACGTGGCGGCGGCGTCACCGTCCGCGGTGGCCGCCTCGGCCTGGCCGAGCAGGGCGAGGCCGCGCTGGGGCCGGAGCGCTTCGGGCGCCGCCGTCAGCCGCTTGGCGAGCCGCGCGTACTGGCGGCGGGCGCGCTGCGGCTTGCCCGCCGTGAGCTGGGCACCGGCGCGGGTGAGCGCCGCCGCCACCGCCGCCGGCTCGTGGGCCCTTCGGCGGCGGACCAGGACGGTGCCGCCCGCGCCTGCGAGTGCCGCCACGACCAACAGCAGCACCACGAGCTGAGCCATGCACTGTCCCCCTGCAGTCCGGAATCCCCCGACATCATGATCAACATGGGCGTGCCGATCATGAGTTGACGACTCTTCATGATGTTGCTCGGTGGCCATCAGGATAGGCCCTCCTCAGGGCGGACGAACAGAAAAGAGCACTATCCTGAGATCCGCGAGAGGCCGACGCCGAGTCGGTGCCGGGCGTCAGTCGGGGGTCGAGTGTCAGAGTCGCGTTGGGTTCCCGGGCTCCGGTTCGGGCCGGAGTTCGACCCCGAGCAGTACGAGCTCCTGGAGTTCCACCACCGGGGCGGCGAGGCCGAGGTGTGGCGTGCCGTCCGCACCGGCCACAGCGGCCTCAAGGAACTGGTCGCCGCGAAGATCATGCTGGAGCGCGACCCCTCGGAGGTCCGCCGCTGGCTCGGCCGCTGGGACGACGTCTCGCACAACGCCCACCGGCTGGGCGTGAACGACCTCGTGGTACCCAGCTTCCTGCTCGGCCCCTCCCCGCACCGGCCCGGCACCCGGCCGACCGGCGGGCTGCTCGGCTACCAGATCTCGCCGTGGGTCGAGGGCGTGCCGCTGCACACCTGGGCCCGCGCCAACCGGGGCGGGCTGCCGGCCGCCGCCGAGGTGCTGGCCAGGCTCTGCCGGATCGTCGACGAGCTGCACCGCAAGCGCTGGGTCCACCGGGACATCTCCCCCGCCAACGTCCTGGTCGACGCCGAGGGCCAGGTCAAGCTGATCGACCTCACCTTCCTCGCCCCGCTCGACCACGCGCTCACCGTCGCGGTGTTCACCCCCGGGCACGTCCCGCCGGAGGCCGAGCGGGTCGGCGGATTCCCCACCACCGCCAAGGACCTGTTCGCCGTCGGCACCCTGGCCCGCACCCTGCTGCTGCCCGACCACGGCCGGCTCGACCACCGGCTCGCCTCCGACCAGGCCCGGGGCGAGCTGCTGGCCGCCGGGTTCGGCGAGGAGCTCGCCCAGTGGGCCTGCGAGCCGCTCGCCCGCGAACCGGACCGCCGGCCCGCACCGCTCGGCCCCTGGGCGGCGCGCGGCCGCGAACTCCTGCGCGCCCACCGGGCGATGCCGCGCACCGCCTGCCTCGCCGTACTGCCCGACGCCGCCGGCCGGCCGCTGCTGGTCGCCGGCGGCGCCGACGGGGTCGTGTTCGCCGGCCCCGGCCTCGCCGGGCACCCGCCGCCGCCCGGGCCCGGGCCGCGCGCCGTCCGCACCCTGGTCTGCGGCTGGGCCGGACGGCAGGCCGAACTCGCGGTGTTCGCCGAGGACCAGACCGGCACGCTCTGGGTCGGCAACGGATCCGGCTGGTGGGAGGCGGCGCGCGGCATCGGCGGACTCGCCGGTGCGGTCAACTCGGCGGGCGAGCTGGCCGTGTGGACGGCCGTCGGCGGCACCCTGCGCTCGTACCGCTGGGCGCCCGGGCTCACCCTCACCGGCCAGGAGCTGACCGGCTGCCCGGCCGACCGCGTGCTGGCCGCCATGGAGGAACGGGCCGGCGCCTGGCTGCTCCTGGTCGAGCACCGGGAACGGCTGCTGCGCTGGCGGGTCGGAACCGACACCCCTCCCGAACCGCTGGGCCGTCCGGGCCCGATCCGCGCGGGGGCGCTCGCCCGGTCCTCGGCCGGCCCACAGGCCGCCGCGCTGCACCGGGACGGCTCGGCCCACCTGCACGGCGCGGACCCGACGGGCGCGGCGAGCGAGATCGGCGACGGCGAGCCCGCGCTCGGCATCGCGATGGCGGGCCATCGCGGCGGCCCGACCGTCGCCCTGGCCGGCGAGGGCGGCGTGCGGCTGCGCCTGCCCGCCGCCGGCAGCTCCCGGCGCCCCCGCTGGTGGCGGCCGACCCTGCGCCCCGCCACCCAGGTCGCCCTCGCCGTCGGCGACGACTGGCGGCTCTGCCTGGCCGCCGTGGTGGAGGGTGAACTCCACTGCTGGCAGGAGGACTCGGGCTACCGCTGGCAGCCGGTCGCGCTCCCCGGGCAGGGCGAGGGCTGACCCGCCCGCGCCGCGGGCGGGGAGCCCCGGCAGCTACCTCCCGCCACTGCCGGCAGACCGGTGGCGGGCCCGGGGCGGCCGGGCCCTTCCCGGTCTCCACCACGTCCCGTTCGGCGCACCGGAGTTCACACCCCGCCCCCTCCCGCCATCCGGAGTGTGCGGTTCACCTGCCGGTCGTGTGCCGGGAAAGCTATAGTCGCGGACATGACAGGCTTGCCCGGGCACCCGCCCGGCGCCGGCCGCATCCGACGGCCCCGGCCGCGCGGCGGAACCGCCGGCGAGGGACCGCCCGCCGACGACTACGCTCCCCCGAGACGGGTCCGGCCGCCACCGGCGCCACCGGATCCGCACCCGCGCCCACTCCCCACCGTCCCGCTCATCGGAGGTCGCCCGTGGCCCGGCTGCATGTCCGAACCGGCATCAACCCCGACGACCCGGACGCCCCCGTGGTGGCGCTGCTCGTCGACCCGGAGGGCCCGCCCGGCGAACAGGCCGTCGCCAGGCTGGGCTGGTACGGGCACGAGGGGGACGGTGCGCTCTTCCTGCTCCCGACCGACGGATGGGCGGAACACGCCCTCGACGGGGACCGGCTGGCCGTCGACGTCGCGGTCCACCCGTTCGCGCTGGAGCAGCTCGGCATCGACCCGGCGGGTTTCCCCGCGCGTTCCGCGATCGTCCCGGAGGCCGCGCTCGTGCTGCGTGCCGAGACGGCGGTGGACCCGCGGCTGTACGCCCTGGCCGCCGACGCCGGGACCGCCGTCTTCACGGCCGCGCCCGGCCGCACCCTCGACGAGGTGCTCGCCGCCGGCGACGACTGGCCGGTCCTGCTCGCCCCGCCGCCGTCGGCGGACGCCGAG
This sequence comes from Kitasatospora sp. NPDC042419, assembly GCF_056437345.1. Classification (NCBI taxonomy): domain Bacteria; kingdom Bacillati; phylum Actinomycetota; class Actinomycetes; order Kitasatosporales; family Streptomycetaceae; genus Kitasatospora; species Kitasatospora sp. NPDC042419. Next base: position 281,644 of record NZ_JBWKAW010000007.1, on the reverse strand, counting down.
TACTCGGGCGGCCCGCGGAGCCCGCGCAGTTGACCGGGCCGGCCGCACGCACCGGAACGCACCGGAACCCGCAGGGCTCCGCGCCCCGTCGGCACGGACGGGACGCGGAGCACCCCCGGGGAGCCCGGAGCAGACCCGGAGCACGGGACAGACCCGGTGCACGGGGCAGACCCGGAGCGCGGGACAGACCCTGACCCGGGGGCCGCGCCGCCGGGGCCGACCCCCGGGGCGCCGGCCCCGGCGGTGGCCCGGCCCCCGCGGCGGCCCGTCCCCGGCGGTGGCCCGGTCCCGGCGCCACCGCGCCCGCTCGGGCTACGCCCCGCTGTGCCGCAGCATGTCCTCCCGCTCCACGACCTTGACCCGCTCCCGCCCCTCCGCCGCGCCGAGCGCGCGCTCGTGGGCGTCGAGCAGCTGCCACCCCTCCCACGTGGTGTACCGGACGCCCTGGGCGTGCAGGTGGGCGAGGACCGCGTCCGGCTCGGGCTCGACGGCGCCGGGGAGGCGGCCCTCGGCCTGGTCGGCGAGCAGGCAGGCGACGGTCTCGTTGGCGTCGCCCTTGGTGTGCCCGATGAGGCCGACCGGGCCGCGCTTGATCCAGCCGGTGACGTAGGTGGCGGCCTGGTGCGAGCCGTCGGCCGCGAGCACCCGGCCGGCCTCGTTCGGGACGGTGCCGGACACCGGGTCGAACGGCACCTTGGGCAGCTCGTCGGAGTAGTAGCCGATCGCCCGGTAGATCGCCTGCACGTCCCAGTCGGTGTGCCGGCCGGTGCCCCGGACGTTGCCCGTGCCGTCGAGTTCGGTGCGCTCGGTGCGCAGCCCGCTCACCCGGCCGTCGGCGCCGAGGATCTCCACCGGGGACTCGAAGAAGTGCAGGAACAGCTTGTGCGGGCGGTCGCCGGCGTCGCGGATCGCCCAGTTCTCGATGGTCGAGGCGACCATGTCGACGTGCTTGGCGCCGCGCCGCTCGGCGATCGAGCCGTCGTCGTAGTCGATGTCCTCGGGGGCGACGATGACCTCGATGTTCGGCGAGTGGTCGAGCTCGCGCAGCTCCATCGGGCTGAACTTGGCCTGGGCGGGCCCGCGCCGGGCGAACACGTGCACCTCCAGGGCCTTGTTGGCGCGCAGCCCCTCGTACACGTTCGGCGGGATCTCGGTGGGGAGCAGCTCGTCGGCGGTCTTGGCGAGGATGCGGGCCACGTCGAGCGCGACGTTGCCCGCGCCGAGCACGGCGACCTTCCCGGCCTCCAGCGGCCAGGTGCGCGGCACGTCCGGGTGGCCGTCGTACCAGGAGACGAAGTCGGCGGCCCCGTAGGACCCTTCGAGCCCGACGCCGGGGATGTCGAGCGCCCGGTCGGCCATCGCGCCGGTCGCGAAGACCACCGCGTCGTAGAACCGGTGCAGGTCGTCGAGCGTGAGGTCGCCCGGGTAGTCGACGTTGCCGAAGACGCGGATCTGCGGCTTGCTCAGCACCTGGTGGAGCGCGGTGACGATGCCCTTGATCCGCGGGTGGTCGGGCGCCACGCCGTACCGGATGAGGCCGAACGGCGCGGGCATCCGCTCGAACAGGTCGATCGAGACCCCGGGCTGCTGGGCGGCGTCGGACTTGAGCAGGGCGTCGGCCGCGTAGATGCCGGCGGGGCCGGCGCCGACTATCGCGACTCGGATCGGACGGGACATGGCGGGGCGATCCTCCGAACGGGGGCACGGGCAGGCGGGCAGGAGGGTGAGGGCGACCCCCCGGCCAGCCAACACTGCTGGTCCGTGCCGAGACTAGTCGGTGCGGATCTATGAGGTCATAGAGCCGACCTATGACCCGGGCGGGAACTTCCGGCGGCCCTGCGCGCCCGGGCCCACCACCCCGCCCCGCACGGCCGAGCCGCCCGCTCCGCCCACCCCGCCCGTCTCCGCCGCCGGTCGGCGGCGAGCCGCGCACCGCCCGTCCACCGCCGCGTGCCGGGGTCCCTCCGACCCGCGCCGGCCCGCGCCGGACGTGATCGAGCCGTTCCCGGACCGTCGACCAGCGGCGTCCCGCCGCCGTCCGCACGTGGTCCGAAAACCGCCCCCGGAACGCCGCCCGGGTGCCCTAGCCTGACCCTCGCACCACGACATGATGTCTAGACCACAGGGTGGGGAATCATGAATTCGCGCGTGTCGAAGGCCCGTTGGACGGGATCGCTGGTGGCTGCGGCGGTGCTCCTGCTGACCGGCGCGGGCGCCGGGGCCGCCGTCGCCGACACGGTACCGGGTGCGGTCGGCGGGACCGACGGTACCGCCGTCGGATGGCGGGCGCTCGGGCTGGCGGTCGGCCCGGAGGGGAACCGGGCGTTCGTCGTCGCCGCCGACCGGGCCGGCAGCCGGACCCCGGTCGTGCTGCGCACGGTCGACACCCGGACGGGCGCGGTGGTCGCCGAACTGCCGCTGGCGGACGACGGCACCGCCGGCCGGCCCGCGGTGAGCCAGGACGGCCGCCACCTGTACGTCCTGGTGTCGGACCGGCTGGTCGCCGTCGACACCGCCGCCAACTCGGTGGTGTCCCGCACCCCGGCCCCGGACCAGCCGCGGCCCGCCGACTGGTCGGCGGGCCGCCTGACCGGCCTGGCGGTCAGCCCCGACGGGTCGAGGGTCTACGTCGACCAGGACGGCCCGCAGGGCTACGGCCAGGGCGTCCGGCCCGGTCGGGTGCTGGTGTTCGACACCCGGCAGGGCGCCTTCAGCGCGACCGTGCCGCTGCGCGGCCACGCCGTCAGCGCCATCGCCCTCCAGCCGGGCGGCGCCGGCGTCTACGTCTCCACCGACACGGGCCTGGAGCACCTCGACACCACCACCCCCGTCCCGACCGCGTTCCGCACCGTCGACCGGATCGGCGCCACCAGGGAGCTGGCCGCCTCCCCGGACGGCCTGCACCTGTACGCGCTGGGCTCCCAGGCCGACACCGGCACCGGCTACGTGGTCGACACCGTCAACGACACGGCGAAGCCCGTCTTCACCTTCGCCGGCGCCCCGGTCGACCTCCACTACGCGGCGGTGAGCCCGGACGGCGGCCGGGTCCACGTGCTCAAGGACGGCTGGACCCCGCAGGCCTCGGTGCTCTCCTACGACACCGCGACCGGCGCCGGCCTCCCCGGCGAGACGCTCACCGGCTTCGGCCTGGACGGCGTCTCGGCCGCAGCGGTCGCGCCGGGCGGGCACACGCTCTACCTGGCCGGCATCCGCGGTGACGCCTCTTACCTGAAGGCCGTCAGGTACTGACGGCCCACCCACCACCCGGCCGGCTGCCCGACCCGCCGGCCGACACCGGCGGCGGGCGCCGCCCGCACGAGCCGCCGCCGAGGTACCCGGCGTACCACCGGCCGGGTGCCCGGCCGCGCACCGGGCACCCGCGAACCCGCCCGTACGGACCGGCGACCGCTGCCCTCCGGACCCGGGGCCGTTCGGGGCCGGACCCGGGCGCGCGCCGCACCCGGGACCGGGACCGGTCGGGCGCCGTGCCCGGGAGCCCTCCCCCGACGCGGCACCCGGAAGGTGGCGCCACCGGCGGTCCCGTCGAGGGCGAGCCGGGAGACCGCGGAACCCGACGGCCCCGCACCCGGCGCCCCGCGGTCAGCACCCCGCGGCCCCCTCGGCCCCCACGGACCCCGCAACCCCCACGGACCCCGCAGCCCCCTCGGACCCCTCGGACCCTACGGCCCCGACACCTCCGGCCCGGGGCGCCAGCCCGTCCATCACCAGGCCGAAGAGGCGGTCGCCCCGTTCGGCGAGGCTCGGGGCCTGGTCCGCGATCCAGGCGAGGGCGTTGACCAGGGCGAACAGGTCGACGGCGTCGACGTCCGGCCTGACCAGGCCGTCCCGCTGCGCCGCCGACAGCAGCCGGCCGCACGCTTGACGCATCGTCAGGCATGCGGCGTGCAGCGGCGACCCGGGATCCTGGAGCGTGGCCATCAGCGCGGCGGAGAGCCCCTGGTAGGCGCCCGCGCCGCGCGTGAACTCGCGCAGCCAGACGCCCAGCGCGCGGTCCGGCGGCCCGGCGACGGCGAGTGCGTCCGCCCGGTCGGCGAGGAGCTCGAAGCGCCGCCGCAGCAGCGCCTCCAACAGGGCGTCCCTGGTCGGGAAGTGGCGGTAGAGCGTGCCGAGGCCGACGTCGGCGCGGCGGGCGATGTCCCGGAGGGAGGCCTGGGCGCCCTGTTCGGAGACCACCTCCGCCGCCACCTCCAGGACGCGGTCGCGATTGCGCCGGGCGTCGGCGCGAGGGGCGCGCCCGGCGGGAGGCGTGGCTGGCTCGACGGGCATGGGGTTCCTCACCGTTGACAAGTGGAGCACTGCTCCGGTTTTCTTTCCGGAGCACCGCTCCGGATTCTACCGGGCGGTCGCCCCCCGATCGGGGAGAGATCCGGGGGCACCCGGGGAGAGGAAGAGACGACCATGGGAAACCGCACCGCGACCATGCGGGCCGTCCGGCTGCACGCCTTCGGAGGCCCCGAGGTGCTGGTCCACGAGGAGGTGCCCCGCCCGTCGCCCGCACCGGGCGAGGTACTGGTCCGGGTCCACGCCGCGGGCATCAACCCGCCCGACCTGTACGCCCGCACCGGCTTCGCCCGCATCCCGGCCGAGCTGCGACCCGCGTGGACGCCGCCGCTCGTCCTCGGCAGTGACGTCTCGGGCATGGTGGCCGAGCTCGGCGAGGGCGTCACCGACTGGCGGCCCGGGGACGAGGTCTTCGGACTGATCCGCTTCCCCGGGCAGGGCGCCGGGTACGCCGAGTACGTCACGGCCCCCACCGACCACCTGGCCGCCAAGCCGGCCTCACTCGACCACACCGAGGCCGCCGCCGTACCGATGGCCGGACTCACCGCCTACCAGTTCCTGCTCGGGGAGCGGACCCCGCTGCCCGGCGGCACCACCCTGGTCAACGGCGCGGCGGGCGGGGTCGGGCACTTCGCCGTCCAGCTCGCCCGGATCGCCGGTGCGGAGCGGGTGATCGGCGTGGCCTCCGGACGGCACGAGACGTTCCTCCGCGGACTCGGGGTGGACCGGTTCGTCGACTACACCCGCACCTCCGCGGCCGAGGCCGTCCCGGATGCGGCGGACCTGCTGGTCGACACCGTCGGCGGGCCGGACGCCCACCGCCTCCTCCCGGCCGTGCGGCGCGGCGGCCTCGTCCTCCCCGTCTACCTCGGCGACTACCACCGCGAGCGCGCCGCCGGGCTCGGCATCACCCTCCCCGACCGGATGCAGCAGGTGCGTTCCAGCGGGGCCGACCTCGCCGCGCTGGCCGAGCTGCTCGACTCCGGCCGGGTGCGCGTCCACGTCGGTGGCGTCCACCCGCTCGCCGAGGCGGCGGCAGCGCACCGACAGGCCGAACAGGGGCACCTCCAGGGCAAACTCGTCCTCCGGGTCCTCCCGTAGGACCGGCCGGACGGATCCGGCCGCCCGGACGGCCCGGCCCGGCCCGGCCGCGCAACCCCGACGGCCCCGGCCCGACCCCGAACCGGCCGGCCGGTGCCCCCGACGCCGCGCCCCGGCGCCGGGGGCACCGGTCGCCCCGGACCGGCCGGCCCCCGCCGGCCACCCGCCATCACCGCCCCGCCCCCACCCACCCGTTGCCGCCCCTTCGGACACGGGCCTGCACGAATGGGCAACGGGTGCTGCCCGTTCATCCGACCGCCTCGCCACCGGTTCGGACTCGGCCGGACCAGGGGGTTCCGGCGCAGGTCATGCCCCGTTCGGCACTCGCGCGGAGCCGCCTCCCGGGCACCCCAGGACAAGGGTTGACACCGGAAGTTGGTCTAGTCCACCGTAGGGGAACGCACGTTTGACGAGGCCGGAACACCTCCCGACACACCTTGTCGAGCAAGCGAGTTGACGAGTCACGCGATAGGTCCACCGAGGGCGTCAGTCCCCGCGCGAGGGCACCGAGAGCAGAAGGAGGCCAGGAATTCCGGCCACGGCATCCGCCCGAACACCCGGCGTTGCCGACCGCCGAACGGCGCACCGGCACGCCCGGTCGCGCGACGTCGCGCCGCCGGAGCCTCCCGCATTCCGCCTTCCTGCGCCGACACCGGACGCCTGACACGGGACGTCCGCCGAAGGACATCCGGCAGAGGACGTCTGACACCGGGCCTCCGACACAGGAAGTCCGGCACCGGACATCCGCACTCCCGACACCCGACACCGCACGCCCACCCTCCTCAGGGCTTCCTCCGGCCCTGCCTCACCCGCGCCCCGCGGACCCGGGCCCTCCGGCATGCCCGAGCACCGCCGCCCGCGCGGGCACCAGCCCGACGTCCCGACCCGAACCTTGGAGTGACGTGATGCCGAAGCCCGACGGGTACCTGTATCGAGCCGCTTCGGAGCGCCCCTGCTTCAGGACCGGCGGCGGGCCCCGCCTCGTCCGCACCCCACTGAAGGACGCCGAGCGGCAACGGCCGCTGCGCGTGCTCTCCGAGGGGCGGCCCGCGTTCCGACGGATCCGCGGCTACGGCGTCGTGAAGGAGGCGGTCCCGACCGGGGCCGCCCGGCGTCCGCTCGACCCCGCCCGGGACTTCCGGCGCCGCGACCCGAAACGTCCGGACACCTGTTACGGGGAAGGCGAGTTCTGCGCGGAGCCGGATGCCCGGCCGCACGCCCCCCGGGGTGGCGAAGGGTGAACGACAGCACCGGCACGAGCAGCATCCGCCTGACCCCGCCCACCGACCGGGCCCGTACCCCCGTCATCGCCGACCACGAACCCCCCGACGCTGCAGGGGAGTTCAGCGCCGGGGCACACCGCCCGGACGGGGCGCAGACCGACATCGAGACCTTCGCGCTGCTCGTCGACGCCTGGACCCCACTGGTCCGCTCGGCCCGCGGCCTTCCGCCGGACGGGCCCGACGCGGCCTCCGCCGGCCCCGGTTGGAGCACCGACCATGCCTGAGTACGCACGCCTGCGCACCGCCCTCGCGGCCGGCGAGGACGACCGGCTCATCCTCGACCTGGACGGCATCGAAGCCCAGTACGACGCCCTGCTGGGCGAACTGCCCGGCGTGGCCGTCCGGTTCGCCATGAAGGCCTGTCCGGTGGACGAGGTGCTGGCCGCCCTGGCCGCCCGCGGCTCCGGCTTCGACGCGGCCGGACCGCAGGAGATCGCCCAGGCGCTGCGCAGCGGCGTCCCGGTCGACCGGATCCACTACGGCAACACCATCAAGTCGGACCGCCAGATCGCCGAGGCCCACCGGCTCGGCGTCCGGGACTTCGCGACCGACAGCCTGGCCGACGTCGCCGCGATCGCCGCCCACGCCCCCGGCGCCCGGATCTTCTGCCGGCTCGCCACCACCGGCGAGGGCGCACTCTGGGGCCTCAGCCGCAAGTTCGGCTGCTCCCCCGAGGACGCGCTGCGGATCCTGGAGGCGGCCCGCGCCGCCGGGCTGACCCCGGCCGGGCTCTCCGTGCACGTCGGCTCCCAGCAGCTCACCTCCGAGGCCTGGCGGAGCGCCCTGGACACCCTCGCCGCCGTGATCGAGGAGGCCGGCCGGCGCGGCATCCTGCTGGACCACGTCAACCTCGGCGGCGGCCTGCCCGCCCTCGGCGTCCTGGACCGGCGCGGGCGGCCGCTCGACCCGCCGGTGGACAAGATGTTCGCGGTCATCCGGGAGGGCATCCAGCGCCTGCGCGACGTCTCCGGCGGGCCGCTGGACTTCCTGATCGAGCCCGGGCGCCACCTGGTAGCCGACCACGGCGCCATCCGCGCCCGCGTCATCAGACTGACGGAACGTCAGCAGCTCGACGGGGAGCGGGCGTACTGGCTCTACCTGAGCTGCGGCAAGTTCAACGGCCTGTACGAGATGGACGAGTTGCGCTACCGGCTGGAGTTCCCCGGCCGGGCCGGCGCGGCGACCGTCCCCGCCGTGGTCGCCGGCCCCACCTGCGACAGCGACGACGCCTACGCCGACGAGGGCCCCGGCATGCCGGTCCCCCGGGACGCCGCCTCCGGGGACCAGGTCTGGATCCTCTCCTGCGGCGCCTACTCCACCGCCTACACCACCCAGGGGTTCAACGGCTTCCCCCCGCTCCCCCACAGCTGTGTCCGCACCGGCTCCGACGCCCCCGAGGAGGCCCCGAGCGGATGACCGAGCACCAGGTCCGCCTGGACGACGACCTCCTCGTACGGCCGCCGGCCGAGCACGACCGGGACGAGGTGGTGGCGCTGGAGGCCCGCGCCTACGGTGAGAGCGGTCTCTCCGAGGGCGGCGACGCCCTGCGCTCGCGCGGCCGGGCCGCCCCCGCCCACCCCCGAGGCGGGGGCCGGCCCGCCTCCGCCGAAAACCCGTGGCACCCGCCCCGGCCCCTCCGTAGGCTCGACCGATGACCACCCGCACCTTCCGCATCACCGTCCGCGGCGTCTTCGACGGCCTCACCCCCGAGCAGCTCGCCGAACTCCGGGCCCGCGCCGCCGACCACGACGTGCTCTACGCCGCGTTCACCCCCGAAGGCCATCTCAGCTACGACCTCGACGCGCGCGCCGTCTTCACCTTCCGCTTCCAGGACACCGGCGAGGCCGAGGAGGACATCCTCGACGCGACCGAACGCGCCGAGCGGTCCGCGCGGGCCTGGCTCGACGAGCGCGGCTACGGCCACCGGAACCTCCGCTCCCAGTCCGAGGACCTCTCCCAGGCACCGCTCGGCAAGCGTCAGCGGCGCGCCAACCGGTCCGCCACCGGCTGACCGGATCGTTCCGCACCGCGCCCCGATGATGCCTTCAGCGACGCCCCGCCGACCCGCCATGATCGAGGCATGAACAGCGCACTCGTCGTGATCGACGTCCAGGAGTCCTTCCGGCAGCGGGCGAACTGGGCCGCCGTCTCCGACCCCGGTGTCGTCGGGCAGGTCCGCCGCCTGGTCGAGCACACCCGGGCCGCCGGGGACCTCGTCGTCTGGATCCTGCACGCGGAGCCCGGAACCGGCACCGTCTTCGACCCGGCACTCGGCCACGTCCGCCTCATCGACGGGCTGGCCCCCGCCGCGGGCGAGCCCGTCCTCACCAAGACCTCGCACAACGCGTTCACCACCACCAACCTGCAGCAGCTGCTCACCGAACGCGGCCTGCACACCCTCACCGTCTGCGGCCTCCGCACCGAGCAGTGCTGCGAGACGACCGCCCGGCTCGCCTCCGACCTCGGCTACGAGGTCGTCTTCGCCGTCGACGCCACCGCCACCCACCCGATCGAGCACCGCGACGCCCCGCCCGGCCGCAGCCTCGCCGAGATCCTCGCCGACCCGCGTACCCTCGGCACCGACGAGATCATCGCCCGCACCGAGTACGCGCTGGCCGACCGGTTCGCCCGGATCGCCACCGTCGACGAACTGGTCGGCGCCGCCACCGCACCGGCCGCCATCGCACCGGTGACGCCCACCGCCGCACCGGTCGCCACCGCCGTCGGTGCCATCACCCCGGGGAGCTGACCGGATCGTGACCCGCGTCGTCTTCCTGCTCGTCCCGCAGCTGCACCTGCTGGACCTCGCCGGCCCCGCCCAGGCGTTCTCCACCGCCGCCGACCAGGGCCACGGGTACGAGATCGGCTACGTCGCCGAGCAGGAGGACGTCCCCACCGCCCAGGGGCTCACCCTGCGCGCCTCCACCGATTGGCCCGACCTCACCGCCGACGACCTGCTCGTCGTCCCCGGCTGGCGCGCCCCCGTCCTGCGCGGCAGCGGCGAGATCGCCCCCGCCACCCTGGCCCGCCTCGCCGCCCACCACGCCGCCGGCGGCACCGTGGCCTCCGTCTGCGCCGGAGCCGACGCCCTCGGCCGGGCCGGCCTGCTCGACGGCCGCCGCTGCACCACCCACCACGACGTGCAGGACGAACTCGCCCGCCGCCACCCCCGGGCCACCGTGGTCCGAGACGTCCTGTACGTGGTCGACGACCGCGTGGTCACCTCCGCCGGGATCGCCAGCGGCATCGACCTCGCCCTCCACCTGCTCGCCGTCCGGCACGGCCCGGCCGCCGCGGCCCGGGTCGCCCGCGAGATGGTCGTCTACGCCCGGCGCAACGGCGACGAGCCGCAGGCCGGCGTCATGCTCCGGCACCGTGCCCACCTCGTCGACGCCGTCCACCGGGTCCAGGACCTCATCGACGCCCGGTTCACCGTCGCGCTCCCCCTCGCCGACCTGGCCGACGCCGCCGGTGTCAGCGAGCGCACCCTCACCCGGCACTTCACGGCGGCCACCGGTCTCACCCCGCTCCGCTACCAGCAGGAGCTCCGCGTCGAACGCGCCGAACACCTCCTCGCCCACGGTGCCACCGCCGAGTCGGCAGCCCGCGCCGTCGGCTTCCAGGACGCCCGGATGCTCCGCCGGCTGCGCTCGTCAGGCGCGTGAACGGCCCAGCGCCCGACTCCCCGCCCTCGCCCTCGCGGCCGCCCCCGGCCCGACAGCCCCGTCCCCGCCCCCGTCTCCGTCCCCATCTCTGCCCCCGTCTCCGTCTCCGTCCCTAGCGCCCTTACCCGCCCGCCACTTCCGCCGCCGCTGCCGCTCCCGGACCGAGCTCCCCAGTCGCACCCCCGCCAGGAGCAGCACCAGCCCGTCCGTCACGACCGCGATCACCGCGAGCGGCGCGACGTCCGCCCACGAGTGCTCGTCCAGCTCCGCCCTCCCCGGCGCGGCCCACCGCCGGAGCTCCGTCCCGTTCGAGTACAACCGGTCCGTGCTGCGCGGCTCGTCGAACGTCCGCCCTCCGGCCGTCCACTCGTGCCGGCACTCGAACCGCTCCAACCATCCGGCGACCTCGTCAAACTGACGCTCCGTCACCCGGCACTGGCCGACCACGACGGTCACCCGCTCCGTCGTCCGCTGCCACCGCACGGCGTTCCCGGCCGTCCCGGCCGTGGCTCCGACCGCGACCAGCACCAGCGCCGCCGCCCCGGAGGCCAGCAACGCGTCGAACCAGCGGTGCGCACCGGGCCTGAGGAACATCCCGACCAGCGCCACCGCCAGGCCCGCGCCGAGCACCACCTCGGCCCACGGCGGCCACGGCCACCCCATCACCCCGTCCCACAGCATCACCGCCGCTCCGAGGACGACCGCCGCCAGCCCCCAGCCGGCCACGAGCCCACGTGCCTTCCGCACCGTGCCACGCCCCCTCCGGCGCCCGTCCGACCGCCCCTCCGGCGGGCCCCGGGGCCCCGCTCCTCCCGCTACCCGTCCACCAGTCGGCGCAACCAGGCCCCGACCTCCGCGTAGTCGCCGTCCGCCAGCCCCACCGCGGGATCCACCCACCACAGCAGCGCCCGCCCCGGGTGGTGGTCCGCCACCCACGCCCGGTCGGCGTCGCCGATCTCGTCGTCCACCCACACGAAGTCCCGGCCGGCGGCGAACTCGACGACCCCGCGCGTCTTCCAGCTCAGCCCGGCCCGCTCGTCGCCCGCGTCGCCGGCCCACGGATCCGTCGGCAGCTCGGCCAGCGCGGGCAGGCCGAGCCGCGGCGCGAGGTACGCGTTGGCGTCGGCCCCCCACGTCGTCGCCCACACCGGTTCGCACGGCAGCGCCGCCAGCCGCCGCCCGTGCGCCGGATCGAGCCGCCCCAGCAGGGGGTTCGACGGGTCCTCGCTCCCCGGGAACACCGGATACCGGCCGGCCGCGCCCCCGAAGGGGATCAGCGGCCCGTCCACGTCCAGGAAGAGCAGCGGCAGCCGTCCCGCATCGGTCGTCACCCCCGCACGATAGCGCCCCGGAAATCCCCGTGCGCCCCGCCACGCGCCTGCCCGAGACTGTCCGCCATGGACCAGGAACCGCCCCGCCTCAGCAGCGAGTTGCTCGGCTTCGCCCCCGACGCCCGCGTCCTCCTCGTCAACTGCGACGACCTCGGCATGAACGAAGACGTCAACCTCGCCGTCGTCGACGCCGTCGAGCACGGCATCGCCGCCTCCGCCAGCCTGATGACGGTCTGTCCGGCGGCGCAGCACGCGCTGCGCCTGCTCCGGGAGCGCCCGGAGCTGCCGTTCGGCGTCCACCTCACCCTGGTCCGCGACACCGACTCCCCGGGCCACCGCTGGGGACCGCTCTCCCCGCCGGCCGCCGTCCCCTCCCTCCTCGACCGGGCCGGACACTTCCTCCCGGCCACCCCGGACGGCCGTGCGCGGCTCCTCGACCAGGCCCGACCCGCCGACGTGGAACGGGAGTTCCGCGCGCAGATCGAGGCCGCGACCGGCACCGGCCTCCGCCCCACCCACCTCGACTTCCACTGCCTCGCCGACGCGGGCCGCCCCGACCTCCTCGACCTCGCCCTCGCCCTGGGCGCCGAGTACGGGCTCGCCGTGCGCATCTGGCTGCCGCCCGCCCTGGACCGCCTCCGGGCCCACGGGCTCCCCGTGATCGACCACCCCTTCCTGGACAGCTTCGCCGTGCCCCTCGACGACAAGCCGGGCCACTACGCCCGGCTGCTCGCCGACCTCCCGCCCGGCCTCACCGAATGGGCCGTCCACCCCAGCCTCGCCACACCCGCCTCCCGCCCGGGCGACGGCGGCTGGCGCGTACGCGGGTCGGACCACGGCTTCCTCGTCTCGCCGCGGGCCCGCGAGCTGCTCACCGAGCACGGCGTCACCGTGATCGACTACCGCCCCCTGCAGGCGCTCTGGTCCGCGACACCGCCTCCCACCGCGTCCGGTTCCTTCAAGACCTCCGCCCCGCCGCCGCCTACCGTCGAGCCATGACACGCACCACACGCCTCGACGACACCGTGCTCGGCGCGGCCGCCCGGTTCCTCTGGACCTCCGGCCGCGTCCTGGAACAGCGCCGCTTCGCCCACCTGTTCGGCGGCGAGAGCGACCCCTCCGGCGTCCTGGCCGCCCTGGCCGCCCACCGGAGCAGTGACGGCGGCTACGCCTTCGGCCTGGAACCGGACGTCCGCGGACCGGCCGGCCAGCCGATCGCCGTCCCGACCGCCCTCGACGTCCTGGACGAGGCCGGACGGCTGGACGACGCGGCCGCCCGCCCGATCTGCGACTGGCTGGCCGGAGTCACCGCACCGGACGGCGGCGTGCCCGTCGTCCTGCCGAGCCTGCGCCCGTACCCGCGCCCGCCCTGGCTGCCGGTCCCCGAGGACGACGCGAAGCCGGCCGGCGAACTGCTGGCCACCGCCCAGATCGTCGGACCGCTGCTCCGCCGGGGCATCGACCACCCCTGGCTGTCCGCCGCCACGGCCTTCTGCCGCACCGCCGTCGAGAACCTCGACCGGACGCACCCGTACGAGGCCGGCGCGGCCCTCCGCTTCCTCGACGCCACCCCGGACACCGCCTGGGCGCGGCAGGCGGCGGCCCGCCTGGGCGAACTGGTCCGCGACCAGCGCATCGTGCTCCTCGACCCGGACCGGCCCGAGGAGGCGCTGCTCTCCCCCGGCTACGCGCCCGGGGAGTACCACCTCCCGCACGACTACGCCCGCCGGCCGGACAGCCTGGCCCGCGCGTGGTTCACCGACGCGGAACTCGGCCGCGGGCTGGACCACCTCGCCACCCGGCAGCAGCCGGACGGCGGGTGGCCGATCCACTGGGCGCGCTGGTCGGCCACCACCGAGTCCGAGGCGCGCCCCGGGGTGACGCTGGCCGCACTGCGCGTGCTGCGCGCCTACGACGGGCCGTCCGGCTGACCCGACCGCCTCCGGGCACCCCGCCTGCCCGACCGGGCCGTAGGGCACGCCCTAACGCCGCCCGGGCCTCCCGGGCCGGCCCAGCAGCGCCGTCGGCGTCACGCCCGCCCACCGCCGCACCTCCCGGGTGAGGTGCGCCTGGTCGGCGTACCCGGCCCGTGCCGCGGTCTCGGCGAGCCCCAGGCCGCCGGACCGGGCCAGGGCCAGGGCCCGCCGGAACCGCAGGATCCCCTGCAGGGTCTTCGGCCCGTACCCGACCGCATCGGTGATCCGGCGCCTCAACTGCCGCTCGGAGATGCCCAGTTCATCCGCCAGCAGCGGCAGCCGCACCGCGTCCGGCCGCCCGAGTCCGGCCACCGCCCGCTCGACCACCGGGTCCGGAGTCCACCGGCGCGCCGACGCGGCTGCGAACGCGTCCAGCACCGACGCGGCCGCCCTCGGCCCCCGTGCCCGGGCCAGCCGGTCCCCGAGCCGCTCCGCCGGCTCCGCCCCGAGCAGATCGCCGAGCGGTACCTGCAGGTCGCACAGCTCCCGCACCGGGACCGCCCCGAGCAGGAGACCCGCCGCGCCCGGCCCGAACCGCACCCCGGCCAGGCCCGCCCCACCGGGCACCGGCACACTGCGGGGCCCGCGGTCGGGCCCGACCACCTCCAGCGCCCCGCCCGACCAGACCAGGTCCACGCAGCCGTCCGGCAGGATGAGCTGCCGGTAGGCGGGGCCTCCGGCGTTCTCCCGCACCCAGACGCACCGGACCTGCCGTGGCGGCGCGACCGCCGGCCGCCACTGCGCGTACGGCGTGCCGGGCGCCGCGGGCGTGCCGGGCGCCGCGGGCGCACCGCGCGTGCCGGGCGCGTCCGCTGTTCCGGGCGCCTCCTGCTGCGAACTCACCACCCCACCTTCACCCGAGCGCCGGCACGTACGCCAGCCCGTGCGGCCCGGCGCCCCGGCCCAGCCCGACCTCGCGCACCACCCGCCGGTCCGCCAGGTCCACCACGGTCACCGTGTCCGAGGCGATGGCGGCGACGTATCCGAGCGCGCCGTCCGGCGACGAGTGGACGGTCAGCGGCACCTGTCCGACCGTCACCTCCCCCAGCTCCGCCAGCTCCTCCGGCGCCGCGTGCCCGCCTCCCGCCGCCCCGAAGATCCGCAGCCGACCGGCCGTCGGGACCGGCCCGCCGTCCGCCGCCGGGGCGGCGAGGTGGACCTCCCCGGCCAGCACCAGCCCGCCCGCCGTCACGTGCACGGGGACCGCCGGGGCCGCCAGCGGGAGGGTGCGCACCACCCGGTCGGTCCGGACGTCGACCACCGCCAGCGCGGGCGGCGCGGCGAGTGCGCCCGTCAGGTCCAGCTTCGGTGTGGCGACCACCGCGTACCGCCCGTCGGCGCTCATCGCGATGCCCTCGCTGCCCGGCACGGCCACCGTCCCGCCGGTCCGCCCCCGCCCGCCGGCATCCCGGCCCTGGCCCTGCCCCTGCCCCTGAATACGGCCGGCTCCCGGCTCCAGCACCGTCAGGAACGGCGCCTCCTTGTTGGTCGTGTACCCCCTGGTCCCGTCCGGCGTGAGCGCGAACCAATGCGGCCCCGGCGCCCCGACACCGGTCCGGTCCACCACCTTGCGGGCCGCGAGGTCCACCGCGAGCACCGCCCCGTCCCCGGCCGGCCCGGCCTCCACGCTCACGTACAGCAGTCCGCGCGCCGCATCGAGCGCCAGTCCGTGCGGGGCGCACTCCGGCGCCAGGTCAATGGTCTCTACCACCACCCGGCGATCCGGATCGACCACGACCAACTCCGTGGCCCGCTCGCCGTGGTGCTCGTAGAAACCCGACCGGTAGGTGACCGTGCAGTACAGCAGCCTTCGATCGGCATCGAACAGCACCTCGTGCGGCTCGGGCGGAAGCCGCACCTCGCCGAGCCGCCGAGATCCGTCAGCGGAGAGGAAGAGCAGCATACGGCCGCCTTGGCAGGCTACCGCCAACATGTCATTGTCATTCATCGCGTCAGATCCTTTACTCCGAAGGGGAGTTGTCACGATCGACGGTAGATGCCGAACCCGCATGCACTCCAGTGAAAGCCTGGTCACCATACTTTCCAGTTCCGGTCATCCACCTCCCCCACCACCCCCACCCAGTCGACCGACCACTCGCGGAGAAGCCCATGCCCGACCTCGACCTCAACCTGCTCGTAGCCCTGGACGCCCTGCTCGACGAGGGCAGCGTCACCGGCGCCGCCGAGCGGCTGCACACCTCGGCCCCGGCGATGAGCCGCACCCTGGGACGACTGCGCCGCGTCCTCGGCGACCCGATCCTGGTCCGGGCCGGACGCGGCCTGGTACCGACACCACGCGCGGTGGAACTGCGGGCGGAGGTGCGGGCGCTGGTCAGCCGGGGCCAGGCGCTGCTGGTGCCGCAGACCGCCACCGAACCGGCCGACCTGAACCGCAGGTTCACCCTCCAGACCGGCGACGTCCTGCTGACGGCGATCGGCTCGACGCTGGTCGAGACGGTCCGCACGCAGGCGCCGGCCGTGACGCTGCGCTTCCTCGGGGACCACCTGGAGGGGTCGACCGCGATGCGCGACGGCGTGGTGGACCTGGAGGTCGGCGTCATCGACCACCTGGACCCGGAGACCCGGACCGAGCAGCTCACCACCACCGGGCTGGTCGGCATCGCCCGCGCCGGGCACCCGCTGACGGTCGGTCCACCGCCCACCGTTCACGAGTTCGCCGACGCCGACCACCTCGCGGTCTCCCGGCACGGCCGCGGTCCCGGCCCGGTCGATTCGCGGCTGGCCGACGTCGGGCTCGCCCGGCGGGTGGTGACCATAGTGCCGAGCTTCACGTCGGCGCTGTTCCTGCTCCGCGACACCGACCTGGTCGGCCTGGCGCCGGCCCGGCTCGGCAGCGCGGCGGCCACCGCGCTGGGGCTGGGCACCTTCCGACTGCCGGTGGAGCTGCCCGAGGTGGTACTGAGCATGGCCTGGCACCCGCGCAACGACCAGGACGCGGGCCACCGTTGGCTGCGCGAACTGGTCCGCGGCGTGGTGACCGCCCAGGCCGGGCCGAGCACCGCCCCGAACGGTTCCACCATCCCGGCCGTCACGCCGACCGACACCCCGGCCACACCCAACCCCGCGCCCACACCCACACCCGCGCCCACGGCAGCGACCACCCCGGCCTTCCCCCCGGCCCTCGGAGCGGCACCCGGAGACGGACCCGGGGTGGCACCCAACTCACCAGCCCTGAGCGGCCGTTGACCCAGTCGCGAACAGGGCCGAAGGGGCCGGCGGTACCGGCAGCACCACCGCCGATGCCACCGACACCGTCACCACCGACACCGTCACGGCCCCCCGCCGGTGCGCTGCTACGCCGTCCGCCGCAGCAGCGCCAGGTACATCGCGTCCGTCCCGTGCAGGTGCGGCCACAGCTGGACGTCCGGCCCCTCCCCCAGGGCCGGCACGCCCGGCAGCAGAGGCCGCGCGTCGATCCACTCGACCCGGCCGCCCTCGGCCCGCAGCACGTCGTCCACGACGGCCCTGGTCTCGGCGAGGTGCGGCGAGCAGGTGGCGTAGCCGACCACGCCGCCCACCCGCACGGCGTCGATCGCCGAGCCGAGCAGCTCGCGCTGGAGCGGCCCGAAGGCGGCGACGTCCTGCGGGCGGCGGCGCCAGCGGGCCTCCGGCCGCCGGCGCAGCGCGCCCAGCCCGGAGCAGGGCACGTCGACGAGCACCCGGTCGAAGCCGCCGGACTTCCAGGCCGGCCGGGTGCCGTCGGCGGCGATGACGGTGTACGGGCCGGGGTTGCCGGCGAGTGCCCGGGCGACCAGCCGGGCCCGGTGCGGCTGCTTCTCGCTGGCCACCAGCGCGGCTCCGCGCTCGGCGGCGAGCGCGGCGAGCAGCGCGGCCTTGCCGCCGGGGCCGGCGCAACCGTCCAGCCAGAGCCGGTCGGGGCCGTCCAGCGGGGCGGCGGCGAGGGCGAGGGCGACCAGCTGGCTGCCCTCGTCCTGGACGCCGGCCCGGTTCTCCTGGACCGCCGCCAGCGCGCCCGGGTCGCCGCCCTCGGCGAGCCGGAGCGCGAACGGCGACCAGCGGCCGGGCTCGGCCTCGGGCAGCACCTCGGCGAGCTCGCCGACGGTGGCCCGGCCGGGGCGGGCCACCAGGGTGACCTCGGGGCGCTCGTTGTCGGCGCGCAGCAGTTCCTCCACCGCGGCGCGTCCGGAGGCGTCCGGCTGCCAGCGGCCGAGCGAGTCCCAGAGCGCGGCGACCACCCAGCGCGGGTGGGAGTGGACGACGGCGAGGTGGTCCTCGGCGTCCTTGTCGTACGGCGGTGCGACCAGGCCGATCCACTCGTCGAGGTCGTGGGCGCTGATCCGGCGCAGCACGGCGTTGACGAACTTGGCCTTCCCGTCGCCGAGCACCACCCGGGCCAGCTCGACGGTGGCGGAGACGGCGGCGTGGCTGGGGATGCGGGTGGTGAGCAGCTGGTGGGCGCCGAGCGAGAGCACGTCGAGGACCGGCGGGTCGACCTTGCTCAGCGGCCGGTCGATGCAGGCGGCGATGACCGCGTCGTAGGTGCCCTGGAGGCGCAGGGTGCCGTAGACCAGCTCGGTGGCGAGCGCCGCGTCGCGCCGGTCCATGCCCTTCTGCTCGGCCTCGCGGAGCAGCGAGGGCAGGATCAGGTTGGCGTAGGCGTCGCGCTCGTCGACGGCGCGCAGGGCGCGGAAGGCGACGATCCGGGCCGGGTCCTTCTTCGGCCGGCGGTGCGGGCGGGGGGCGCGCTGGGCGCCGCGGGTGCCGGGGGTGCTGCTGGGCGTGCTCATGGGATGTGCCTCGAAAGTGCTGCGGGGTTATCTCGGGATCTCCGGATCCCGGGATCTCTGGAACAGTAACGCGAAACCCGGGTCGCGGGCTCGCCGGCCGGATCAGCCCGCGCCGGGACCGTCGCCGGGCTGCCCGTCGGCCTTCCCGGCGGGCTCCCCCGCCGGCTCCCCGGCCGCCTCCTCGCCGAGCCGCTCGCCGGACTCGATCCGGGCGCCGCGCGCCCAGTCCGCCGCCCGCATCGCCTTCTTGCCCTGCGGTCGCACCTCGCCCAGCTCGACGTCGTGGCTGCCGGTGCCGACCCGGACGGAGTTCTTGCCGACCGCCAGCTCCCCGGGGGCCAGCTCGGCGGAGCCCGGCAGCAGCTTGATCGGGCCGGTGACCTTGAGCCGCTCGCCGCGGAACAGCGTCCAGGCGCCGGGGGCGGGGGCGCAGCCGCGGATCACGCGGTCGATCCGGAGCGCGGGGACGGTCCAGTCGATCCGGGCGTCCTCGACGCTGATCTTCGGCGCGAGCGTGACGCCCTCGGCGGGCTGCGGGACGGCGTGCAGGGCGCCGTCCTCGATGCCGTCCATGGTGGCGACGAGCAGGCGGGCCCCGGAGTGGGCGAGGCGGTCGAGCAGTTCGCCGCTGGTGTCGGTGGAGCGGATCTCCTCGGTGAGCACGCCGTAGACCGGGCCGGAGTCCAGGCCCTGCTCGATCAGGAAGGTGGACGCGCCGGTCACCTCGTCGCCGGCCATCACCGCGTGCTGGACGGGTGCGGCGCCGCGCCAGGCGGGGAGCAGCGAGAAGTGCAGGTTGACCCAGCCGTGCGCGGGGATCTCCAGGGTGCCGGGGCGCAGCAGGGCGCCGTAGGCGACGACCGGGCAGCAGTCGGGGGCGAGTTCGGTGAGGCGGGCGACGAAGTCGGGGTCGCTGGGCTTCGCCGGCTTGAGGACCTCGATCCCGGCCTCCTCGGCGCGCTGGGCGACGGGGCTGGCGACCAGCTTGCGGCCGCGACCGGAGACGGCGTCGGGGCGGGTGACCACCGCGACGACCTCGTGCCGGTCGGAGGCGAGCAGGGCGTCCAGGGCGGGAACGGCGACCTCGGGGGTGCCGGCGAACACGAGGCGCATCAAGTGCCTTTCTGCTGTGCTGAGGTGTACGGGCTGTACGGGGACGTGCAGGGCTGTACGGGGACGTGCAGGGCTGTGCGGGGACGTGCAGGGCTGTGCAGGGCTCTGCGGGGCCGGACCACGCCCACGGCCCGCGCGGTGCGGGTGCGGGTGCGGGCGGTGCCGGCTCCTCGGGGCGGGCCCCGGCGGGTCAGCGCGCCGCGCCGAAGGTGCTGTGCGGGGAGACCTTGACCACCGGGGCCGGGCCGCTGCCCCAGTCCGAGTCACGGATCGCCTTGAGCGCGGCCTTCCGCTGCTCGGTGTCGAGGCGGTCGATGAAGATGATGCCGTCGAGGTGGTCGGTCTCGTGCTGGATGCAGCGGGCGAGCAGCTGGGTGCCCTCGACGGTGACCGGCTCGCCGTACATGTCGAAGCCCTTGGCGACGACGCCGTACGAGCGCCGGGTGTCGTAGCGCAGGCCGGGCAGCGAGAGGCAGCCCTCGGGGCCCTCCTGCTCCTCCTCGCTCAGCGACAGGTCCGGGTTGATCAGGTGCCCGGTGACGCCGTCCACGTGGTAGGTGAACACCCGCAGGGAGATCCCCAGTTGGGGTGCGGCCAGGCCGGCGCCGGGGGCGTCGAGCATGGTGTCGGTGAGGTCCTTGACGAGGTTCCGGAGTTCCTTGTCGAAGGTGGTGACGGGCCGGGCGGTGGCGCGCAGGACGGGGTCTCCGAAGATGCGGATCGGCTGGATCGCCACGGATGCGGGCTCCTGTCCGTCGGGGTGCGGGTCGGGTACGGGTCGGGGTGCTGGCTGCTTGCTGCGGCCGTCGGAATCGGCCGCCGGTCAGTCTATGCAATCCGCCCGCACCGCTATCTGGCATATCCCGACTCACCTTGCCTGCGTGACCCCGGCGGCCGGTCCGGCGTTGGTCAAGTGGGATTGACCAACGCCGGAGCGCGCGGGAAGGGCGCTCCGGTCGAGCCGAACCGTACGGAAGGTGGCACGTAGGCCATGGCCGAGCAGATCAACCACGACGCCCGGGCGCGGGCGAGCCTGCACCTGCTGGTGCGGGACATCGAGCGGGTGAGGCGGCAGGTCGACGCGCTGCGGACGCTCACCGCCCAGTTGGGCAACGTCTACCGGCCCCGCCGGCCGAGCACCTCGGCGGGGTTCGTCGTCTACGGGCGCGCCCCCGCGCCGACCGTGCGCCTGGCGCAGGAGCTGCGGGAGAGCGTGGAGACGCTGGTGGCGGCGGCGGTCGAGTTCGACCGCGCGCTGGGCTTCTCCTGGGACTCGGTGGGCTCGGCGCTGGGGGTCACCAAGCAGGCGGTGCACCGGCGCTACGGGATGCGCCGGCCGACCAGCGAGCTGCTGGCGGCGGGCGGCACCGTGCCCAACCCGAGCCGGCCCGACCGCTCCGAGGAGCTGCCCGGGCACACGCCCGGCCACTCGCCCGGCCACACCCCCAGTCACACCCCCGGCCACACGCCGGCCCCCGCGCCCGCCCCGACCGGCCTCGCCGCCACCGTCCCGGCCGCCCGCCAGGGCGGGCTCGACCGCAGCAGCCTGGACCGGGCCGCGATGGAGCGCGGCGGCCTGGACCGCACCCCGATCGACCGCTCCACCCTCGACCGCACCCCGATCGACCGCTCCACCATCGACCGCACCGGCGTCCCCCTCCGCAGCTGACCCGCCCACCGGCCACCGGGTGGGGGGCGGCGGCTCACCCCGCCCCGCTCCTCACCCGATGTCCGTCGGATCGATCCGCACCTTCACCGCCTCCGGCGTCCGCAGCGCGATCCGCGCGATCTGCGCCGCCTTCAGCGCCGCCGCCAGCGCCGCGCCCTGCCCGGGCGCGACCCGCAGCAGCGCGCGCTCCTGCTCCTCCCCCCGCAGCGCCGGCACCGGCACCGGCCCGAGCACGTCCGCCCCCTCCGGCAGCCGGATCAGCCCCAGCAGGTCGGCGACCGCCGCCGGGCTGCCGGCCACCGAGGCCATCCGCGCGACCGGCGGGAAGTGCAGCTGCGCCCGTTCGTCCAGCTCCAGCCCGGCGTGCCCGAGCGGGTCCCAGCGCACCAGGGCCTGCACCGGCCGCGCGGTCGGCTCGGCGACGACGACCACCGTGCCGCCCTCGGTCGACGGCCGGACCAGTGCCGCGGCCGCCAGCCAGAGCCGCAGCGTCTCCTCCCCGGCCCGCAGGTCGGGGCGGCTGAGCAGCGCCCAGCCGTCCAGCAGCAGCGCGGCCGCGTACCCGCCGCCGCCCTCGACCACCGGTTCGGCGCCGGGGGTGGAGATCACCAGGGCGGGCTCGTCCGGCACCGTGGCCAGCACCGCGTCCCGCCCGGAGGTCCGCACCGGCACGCGCGGGAACGCCTTGCCGAGTTCCTCCGCCGTCCGCCGCGCGCCCACCACCGAGGCGCGCAGCCGGAACGAGCCGCACTCGGGGCAGTGCCAGTCACGTTCCTCCTCGCCGCACCAGCCGCAGTGCAGCGGGGCGTCGGCACCGGCGGCCTCCAGCGGGCCCTCGCAGCGCCGGCAGCGGGCGGGGGTGCGGCAGCGTCCGCAGGCCATCCGGGGCACGTAGCCGCGCCGGGGCACCTGGATCAGCACCGGTCCGCCGGCGGCCAGCCCCTCCCGGGCCGCCTCCCAGGCGACCGACGGCAGCCGGGCGGCCTGCGCGGCGGCGTCCCGGTGCTGGTCCTGGTCGGTGACGGTCCGCACCCGCGGGGCCACCTGCCGGACGGTCTCGCGGTCGGCGGCGAGCGGCCGGGCCCACCCGGTCCGCACCAGCTGCGCGCCCTCCACGGTGACGGCGTGCCCGCCGAGCAGCACACCGGCGCCCTCCTCGGCGGCCCGCAGCAGGGCCACCTCGCGGACGTGCGGGTGCGGTGCGCGCGGGTCGCTGTGGCTGGAGTCCCCGTCGGACCAGACGACGACCAGCCCGAGGTCGTGGACGGGCGCGAACATCGCGGCCCGGGTGCCGACGGCGGCGTGCACCGAGCCGCGGCCGACCGTGAGCCAGCGCCGGTAGCGCTCGCGCGGGCCGAGGTCGGCGGCGAGGGTGGCGTGCATGCCCTCGCCGAGCAGTTCGGTCAGTGCCCGGTCCACCCGGGCGACCGCCTTCCCGTCGGGGAGCACGACCAGCGCGCCGCGCCCCGAGGCCAGGGTGGCGGCGACGGCGCGGGCGATCTCGTAGGGCCAGCCGGGGCCGGGCAGCGCCGTCCAGACGGCGCGGGGCGAGCCGCCCTCGGCGAGGGCGGTGAGGAAGTCGGGCCCGGCGGGGTAGCGCGACCAGCCGCCGGGCGCGGGCGCGGCGGGGCGCGGACGCGGCGGCGGCGAGGGTTCGGCCTCGGCCTTGGCGTGCCGGGGCGGGACGGCCAGCTGGAGGACGTCGGCGAGGGTGCCGGCGTACCGGTCGGCGACGGTGCGGCAGAGCCGCAGCAGCTGCGGGGTGAGCACCGGCTCGGGCGAGAGGACCTGCGCGAGCGGGGCCAGCGGCCCGGGGAAGTCGCTCTTCTCCAGCCGGGCGACGATGAAGCCGTCGTGCAGTTCCCCGCCCTCGCGCTGCCCCTTGACCACGCGCGCCCCGAAACGCACCCGGACCCGGACGCCGGGCTGCGCCTCCTCGGCCATCGCGGCGGGCACCGCGTAGTCGAAGAACTTGTCGATGGTGAGCACGCCCTTGTCGACGACCACCCGGGCCACCGGCAGGTGCTCGGCCCGCTTGGCGCCGTGCCAGGTGCGCGGCTTGGCCCGGCGGACCGTCTCCCGGATGAACGCCAGCTGCTCCGGCGCCCCGCCCTCGTCACTCCCCTGCGTGTTGCTCATCGCCCCAAGTACTACCAGGTACCACCGACAGAAAACCGCAGGTGGTGACCGTCCGGCTCACCGGACGGCCACCACCTGCGGTCAGACGTCGAATGCTCCGGTCAGGCCTGGACGGCCTTCTTCAGCTGGTCGACCCGGTCGGTCCGCTCCCAGGTGAAGTCCGGCAGCTCACGGCCGAAGTGGCCGTAGGCGGCGGTCTGCGAGTAGATCGGCCGCAGCAGGTCCAGGTCGCGGATGATCGCGGCCGGGCGCAGGTCGAACACCTCGGTGACGGCCTTCTGGATGCTGAGGACCGGCACGGTCTCGGTGCCGAAGGTCTCCACGAAGAGGCCGACCGGCTCGGCCTTGCCGATCGCGTACGCGACCTGCACCTCGGCGCGGCGGGCGAGGCCGGCGGCGACGATGTTCTTCGCCACCCAGCGCATCGCGTACGCGGCCGAGCGGTCCACCTTGGACGGGTCCTTGCCGGAGAAGGCGCCGCCGCCGTGGCGGGCCATGCCGCCGTAGGTGTCGATGATGATCTTGCGGCCGGTCAGGCCGGCGTCGCCCATCGGGCCGCCGATCTCGAAGCGGCCGGTCGGGTTGACCAGCAGGCGGTAACCCTCGGTGACGAGCTTGATGCCCTGGTCGGCCAGCGCCTTCAGCTCCGGCTCCACGACGAACTCGCGGATGTCCGGGGTGAGCAGCGAGTCGAGGTCGATGTCGCTGGCGTGCTGGGTGGAGACGACCACGGTGTCGAGGCGGACGGCCTTGTCGCCGTCGTACTCGATGGTGACCTGGGTCTTGCCGTCGGGGCGCAGGTACGGGATGGTCCCGTTCTTGCGGACCTCGGTCAGCCGGCGGGAGAGCCGGTGCGCCAGGGTGATCGGCAGCGGCATGAGCTCGGGCGTCTCGTCGGACGCGTAGCCGAACATCAGGCCCTGGTCACCGGCGCCCTGCTTGTCCAGGGAGTCCTCGTCGCCCTCGACCCGGGCCTCGTACGCGGTGTCGACACCCTGCGCGATGTCGGGCGACTGCGCGCCGATGGACACCGACACGCCGCAGGAGGCGCCGTCGAAGCCCTTCTTCGAGCTGTCGTAACCGATCTCCAGGATCTTGTCCCGGACGAGCTGGGCGATCGGCGCGTACGCCTTCGTGGTCACCTCGCCGGCCACGTGCACCTGGCCGGTCGTGATGAGCGTCTCCACCGCGACCCGGGAGGTCGGGTCCTCGCGGAGGAGGGCGTCGAGGATGGTGTCGCTGATCTGGTCAGCGATCTTGTCGGGGTGTCCCTCGGTGACGGACTCCGAGGTGAACAGGCGGCGAGACACAGCGCTCCCTGGGGTTGCAGCGGCTGCTGACTGAAAGCCCGGTCGGACCGGGACTTCCGGAAAGACTTGATTCCTGGAGTGTAACGGGCGGCCTCCCGCAATCGTCACGCGATTCCGCAATTGGAGACCGCCCGCCCACCCTTCGAGATCACTCGGCGAGCAGATCGAGCCGTTCCGCGACCAGGCCCCAGACGACGTCCGCGAGCGCCTCCTTCGGACCCACCGGAACGGGCGTCTCACTGCCGTCCGAGCCCAGAACCACGGCCTCGTTGACGTCCTGGCCGAAGGCCTTGCCGTCCCCGACCTCGTTCACGACCAGCAGGTCGCAGCCCTTCCGGGCGAGCTTCGCGCGGCCGTTCGCGAGCACCTCGTCGGTCTCCGCCGCGAAACCCACGACCAGTTGACCCGAACGGGGACGGTGGGCCGAGAGCTCGGCCAGGACGTCGGGGTTGCGGACGAGCGCGACCGGCGCCGGCTCGACCCCCTCGACCTTCTTGATCTTGCCGGCGGCGTAGACCGCGGGCCGGAAGTCGGCCACCGCCGCGGCCATGACCACGGCGTCCGCGTCGGCCGCCGCCGCCAGCGCCGCCTCCCGGAGCTCCAGGGCGGTGGCCACCCGCACCACGTCCACCCCGGCCGGGTCGGGCAGCTCGGCATTGGCCGAGATCAAGGTCACACGGGCGCCGCGCGCGGCGGCGGTCGCGGCGAGCGCGTACCCCTGCTTGCCGGAGGAGCGGTTGCCCAGGTAGCGGACCGGGTCGAGCGGCTCACGGGTGCCGCCGGCCGAGACCACCACGTGTCGGCCGGCCAGGTCGGCCCGGACGCCGCCGTACCGCAGCACCGCCCGGCAGGCGTCGAAGATCGCCGACGGCTCGGGCAGCCGGCCCTTGCCGGTGTCCTTGCCGGTCAGCCGCCCGCTGGCGGGCTCCAGCACGATCACGCCCCGGCGGCGCAGCGTGGCGACGTTCTCCCGGGTGGCCGGGTGCTCCCACATCTCGGTGTGCATCGCGGGCGCCAGGACGACCGGGCAGCGCGCGGTGAGCAGGGTGTTGGTGAGCAGGTCGTCGGCGAGCCCGTGGGCGGCCTTGGCCATCAGGTCGGCGGTGGCGGGGGCGACCACGACCAGGTCCGCGCCCTGCCCGATCCGCACGTGCGGCACCTCGTGGACGCGGTCCCAGGTCTCGGTGGCGGCCGGGCGGCCGGAGAGCGCGGCCCAGGTGGCCTCGCCGACGAAGTGCAGCGCCGCCTCGGTGGGCACCACGGTGACCTGGTGGCCGGACTCGGTGAACCGGCGCAGCAGCTCGCACGCCTTGTACGCGGCGATGCCGCCGCTGACGCCGAGGACGACGCGCGGTGCGCCCGCCTGCTCCGTGCTGCCGCCCATGATCCCCATCTCTCCTCGCTCGGTGCGCCCACCCTACGACCCGCCGGTGATCACCCGCACTCACCCCGCACTGTGGCACCCCGCACACCCCTCACCCCGCCCGGGAACGCCGAGGGGCCGAGAGCACACCCAGCCCGGGTACGCCGCAGGGCCCGCCGGAGCGAACTCCGACGGGCCCTGCGGACGAAGGCGGTGCCTCAGGCGGCCTCGATCGCCTCGGCGGTCAGCATGCCGGCGTTGATCTCGCGCAGCGCGATCGACAGCGGCTTCTCGTGCACGTGGGTGTCGACCAGCGGGCCCACGTACTCCAGCAGGCCCTCACCGAGCTGGGAGTAGTACGCGTTGATCTGACGGGCACGCTTGGCCGCGTAGATCACCAGGCTGTACTTGGAGTCGGTGGCCTCAAGCAGCTCGTCGATCGGCGGGTTGATGATGCCCTCGGGCGCGGTCATGGAAGAGGACACGCGAAAACCTTCCGAAAGGGTGGAAAAGACAAAAGCTCAGCCTACACCGAGCAAGGCTAGCAGTTCGGTCGCCACCTGCTCGACGGAGGTGTTCACCAGGGTCGTGTCGAACTCCGGCTCGGCGGCCAGCTCGACCTTCGCCGCCTCCAGCCGCTTCTCGATCACGTCCTGCGGCTCGGTCCCCCGGCCGGTGAGCCGGCGGACCAGCTCGTCCCAGCTCGGCGGGGCCAGGAAGACCAGCTGCGCCTCGGGCATGGACTCGCGCACCTGGCGGGCGCCCTGCAGGTCGATCTCCAGCAGCACGGGCTCGCCGCGCTCCAGCTTCTCCAGAACCGCCGAACGCGGGGTGCCGTAGCGGTTCCCCGCGAACACGGCCCACTCCAGCAACTCGCCGTTGGCGATCAGCTTGTCGAACTCGTCGTTGTCGACGAAGTGGTACTGGACCCCGTTCTGCTCGCCCGGCCTCGGGTGGCGGGTCGTCGCCGACACCGAGAGCCAGACCTCGGGGTGCTGCTTCCTCATATGAGCGACGACCGTGCTCTTGCCGACCCCCGAGGGGCCGGAGAGCACGGTCAGCCGCGGACGCTCACTCATGCACCGATTATCCCGGATCGCGGGCGATCCCGGGACCACGGGGCACGGTCAGGCGGCACCGCCGCCGAACTCCCGCTCCAGGGAGGCGATCTGGTTGGTCCCGAGACCACGGACACGCCGGCTCTCGCTGATGCCGAGGCGCTCCATGATCTGCTTGGCCCGGACCTTGCCGACACCCGGAAGGGACTCCAGCAGAGCGGAGACCTTCATCTTGCCGATCACGTCGTTGTCGGCCTTGCCGGCCTTGATCACCTCGTGCAGGGAGGCGCCGGAGTGCTTGAGCCGGTTCTTCACCTCGGCGCGCTCCCGGCGAGCCTCGGCGGCCTTGGCGAGCGCGGCGGTGCGCTGTTCAGGGGTAAGGGGCGGAAGAGCCACGCCGTTCACCTCAGGTGTGGATGGAAGGGATTGAACTATGACTGGTTTGTTTCCCAGGACACCGGTCACAGGACGAACTCGCCGCCCCTGACCTGCGAGAGCAACGAGTTTCGCGGCTCTTCGATGACCTATCGCCGGACACTACCCGGATTGCGGCGCCACGTCAGGAAAAGAACACGAAAAGTCCTGGTCAGCCAAGGCCGACCAGGACTTTCCCGGGCAAAATGACCGCGATTGCGGACCTTTGACGCCCCCAGTGTGACGGCGCTCACGTCAACTGTCGTCGCCCGCCCGCCACCGCACTGCTCCGTCCGCTACTTGACCGCGTCCGCGTACTCCCGGACGAAACGGTCGGCCGCCGCCCGCAGCGCCTCGACCGAGGGGCCGTGCTTCAGCACGTCCCGGCTGACGCTCGGCACCACGTTGCGCACCGAGTCGCCGAAGACCCGCGGCAGGTCCGCCATGGTCGCGCCCTGGGCCCCGATCCCGGGGGCCAGCAGCGGGCCGTTGATCGCCAGGTCGACCCCGGCGTCGGCCAGCGTCGCGCCGACCACCGCGCCGAACGAGCCGAGCGGCTCGGCGCCGGCGTTCTCGGCGGCCAGCTGCCGCAGCACCGAGGCGGCCACCGGGAGGCCGTCCGCACCGACCGCGCGCTGGACCTCGGCGCCCTCCGGGTTGGAGGTGAGGGCCAGCGCGAAGACGCCCGCGCCGTTGGCGGTGGCGAGGTCCAGCGCCGGCCGCAGCGAGCCGAAGCCCAGGTAGGGGCTGACGGTGACGGCGTCCGAGAAGAGCGGGCTGCCGGGCGCCAGGAAGGCCTCCGCGTAGGCGGCCATGGTGGAGCCGATGTCGCCGCGCTTGGCGTCCATCAGGACCAGCGCGCCGGCCGCCCGGGCCTCCTCGACGGACTTCTCCAGGACGGCGACGCCCCGGGAGCCGAAGCGCTCGAAGAAGGCGGCCTGCGGCTTGAGCACGGCCACCCGGTCGGCCAGCGCCTCGACCACGGTGCGGCTGAAGGTCTCCAGGCCCGCGACGGAGTCCTCCAGACCCCAGGCGGCGAGCAGGGAGGCGTGCGGGTCGATGCCGACGCAGAGCTGGCCGCGGGTGTCGAGGGCGTGGCGCAGCCGGGCGCCGAAGGGGGCGAGGGTCATGACGTCCTTCCGGGGAGCGTGGGGGGTGTTCAGGCGGCCTTGGGCGCGTCGACCGCGCTGCCGACGGCGGCGGCCAGGTTGCGGAAGCCACCGGCCCGGACGCGGGCCGAGAGGCCCTTGTGGACGCGGCGGCACCAGAACGGGCCCTCGTAGATGAAGGCGCTGTAGCCCTGGACCAGGTCGGCGCCGTGGACGATCCGCTGCCAGGCGTCCTCGGCGGTCTCGATGCCGCCGACCGAGACCAGGACGAGCCGGCCCCCGGTGCGGGTGCGCAGCCGCTGGAGGACCTCCAGCGCGCGGTCCTTGAGGGGCGCGCCGGAGAGGCCGCCCATGCCGATCTCCTCGACCCGGGCGGCGGGGGTCCGCAGGCCCTCGCGGCCGATCGTGGTGTTGGTGGCGATGATGCCGTCCAGGCCCAGCTCCAGGGCGAGGTCGGCGACGGCGTCGACGTCCTCGTCGGCCAGGTCGGGGGCGATCTTGACGAGCAGCGGGACGCGGTGCGGGGTGGTCCGGTCGGCGGCCTCGCGGACGGCGCCGAGCAGCGGGCCGAGGTGCGAGACGGCCTGCAGGTTGCGCAGCCCGGGGGTGTTCGGCGAGCTGACGTTGACCACCAGGTAGTCCGCGTACCGGGCGAGGCGCTCGGTGGACTTGACGTAGTCGGCGATCGCGTCGGCCTCCTCGACGACCTTGGTCTTGCCGATGTTGACGCCGACGACCGGGGTCGAGGTGGTGTGCGGGCGGGTGGCGAGCCGGGCGGCGACGCGGGCCGAGCCCTGGTTGTTGAAGCCCATCCGGTTGATCAGGGCGCGGTCCTCGACCAGCCGGAAGAGCCGCGGCGTCGGGTTGCCGGGCTGGGCCTCGCCGGTGACGGTGCCGATCTCGACGTAGTCGAAGCCGAGCATCGACAGGCCGTCGATGCCGACGCCGTTCTTGTCGAAGCCGGCCGCGAGGCCGAACGGGCCGGGCAGGTCGAGGCCGAGCGCGCCCGTGTGCAGCGCGCGGTCGCGCGGGGCCAGCACCCGCCGGACCAGGATCCGCAGGCCGGGCACCGAGGAGGCCAGCCGGATCCAGAAGAAGGCGAGGTGGTGGGCCTTCTCCGGGTCCATCTTCTTGAAGACGAGGTCGAACAGCAGCTTGTACACAAAGTCCTCCCAGGGCATGGAAGTGGGGGGCACCCGGCGGTACTGGTGCCCCCCACTGCGGTGGTGCTACTTGGCGCGGCCGGCGTTGATCAGCTCGGCGTGCTCCTGGAGCGACATGACGCCGACCTCGTCGCGCAGCAGCCGGTCGATGCCCTGGACGGCGGCGCCCATGGCCTGCACGGTGGTCAGGCAGGGCACCGAGCGGGCGACGGCGGCGGTGCGGATCTCGTAGCCGTCGAGGCGGCCGCCGGTGCCGTACGGCGTGTTGATGATGAGGTCGACCTCACCGTCGTGGATCAGCTGGACGATGGTCCGCTCGCCGTTCGGGCCCTCGCCCTCGCTGTGCTTGCGCACCACGGTGGCGGGGATGCCGCCGCGCTGGAGCACCTCGGCGGTGCCGGCGGTGGCGAGCAGCTCGAAGCCCAGGCTGGCCAGCGCGCGGGCCGGGAAGACCAGGTTGCGCTTGTCCCGGTTGGCGACCGAGACGAAGACCTTGCCCTTGGTCGGCAGCGCGCCGTAGGCGCCGGTCTGGGACTTCGCGTAGGCGGTGCCGAAGACCTTGTCGATGCCCATGACCTCGCCGGTCGAGCGCATCTCCGGGCCGAGCACGGTGTCCACGCCGCGGCCGTGGACGTCGCGGAAGCGGCTCCACGGCATCACGGCCTCCTTGACCGCGATCGGCGCGTCGGCGGGCAGCGTGCCGCCGTCGCCGTCGGCCGGGAGCAGGCCCTCGGCGCGCAGCTCGGCGACGGTGGCGCCGAGCGAGATCCGGGCGGCGGCCTTGGCGAGCGGCACGGCCGTCGCCTTGGAGGTGAACGGCACGGTGCGGGAGGCGCGGGGGTTGGCCTCCAGCACGTAGAGGATGTCGCCGGAGAGGGCGAACTGGATGTTGATCAGGCCGCGGACGCCGACGCCGCGGGCGATCGCCTCGGTGGAGGCGCGCAGCCGCTTGATGTCGTAGCCGCCGAGGGTGATCGGGGGCAGGGCGCAGGCGGAGTCGCCGGAGTGGATGCCGGCCTCCTCGATGTGCTCCATGACGCCGCCGAGGTAGAGCTCGGTGCCGTCGTAGAGCGCGTCGACGTCGATCTCGACCGCGTCGTCGAGGAAGCGGTCGATCAGCACGGGGTGCTCGGAGATGAGGCCGGCGTGCCGCTCCAGGTAGGAGGCGAGGGAGACCTCGTCGTAGACGATCTCCATGCCGCGGCCGCCGAGCACGTAGGACGGGCGGGCGAGGACCGGGTAGCCGATCTCGTCGGCGATGGCCTTGGCCTCCTCGAAGGAGAAGGCGGTGCCGTGCTTGGGGGCGGGCAGGCCGGCGTCGCGCAGCACGCGGCCGAAGGCGCCGCGCTCCTCGGCGAGGTCGATCGCCTCGGGCTGGGTGCCGACGATCGGCACGCCGTTGTCCTTGAGCGCCTGGGCCAGGCCGAGCGGGGTCTGGCCGCCGAGCTGGACGATGACGCCGGCCAGCGGGCCCGCCTGCCGCTCGGCGTGGACGATCTCCAGCACGTCCTCCAGGGTGAGCGGCTCGAAGTAGAGCCGGTCGGAGGTGTCGTAGTCGGTGGAGACGGTCTCCGGGTTGCAGTTGACCATCACGGTCTCGTACCCGGCGTCGGACAGCGCGAAGGAGGCGTGGACGCAGGAGTAGTCGAACTCGATGCCCTGGCCGATGCGGTTCGGGCCGGAGCCGAGGATGATCACGGCGGGCTTGGTGCGCGGGGCGACCTCGCTCTCCTCGTCGTAGGACGAGTAGAAGTACGGGGTCTTGGCGGCGAACTCGGCGGCGCAGGTGTCCACGGTCTTGAAGACCGGGCGGATGCCGAGTGCGTGCCGGACCTCGCGGACGACGTCCGGGCGCAGGCCGCGGATCTCGCCGATCTGCTGGTCGGAGAAGCCGTGCCGCTTGGCGTGCCGGAGCAGCTCGGGGGTGAGCTCGGCGGCGTCGGTGAGCTCGGCGGCGATCTCGTCGAGCAGGAAGAGCTGGTCGACGAACCACGGGTCGATCTTGGTGGCGTCGAACACCTCCTCGGGGGTGGCGCCGGCCCGGATGGCCTCCATCACGGTGTTGATCCGGCCGTCGGTCGGCACGACCGCCTTGGCCAGCAGCTCGGCCTTGTCGCCGACCGGGCCGGTCCAGGTGAACTGGGAGCCCTTCTTCTCCAGCGAGCGGAGCGCCTTGTTGAGCGCCTCGGGGAAGTTGCGGCCGAGCGCCATCGCCTCGCCGACCGACTTCATGGTGGTGGTCAGCGTGGCGTCGGCGCTCGGGAACTTCTCGAACGCGAACCGCGGGACCTTCACCACGACGTAGTCGAGGGTCGGCTCGAAGGAGGCCGGGGTCTCCTCGGTGATGTCGTTGGGGATCTCGTCGAGCGTGTAGCCGACGGCCAGCTTGGCGGCGATCTTGGCGATCGGGAAGCCGGTGGCCTTGGAGGCCAGCGCCGAGGAGCGCGAGACGCGCGGGTTCATCTCGATGACGATGACCCGGCCGTCGTCGGGGTTGACGGCGAACTGGATGTTGCAGCCGCCGGTGTCGACGCCGACCTCGCGGATGACGGCGATGCCGATGTCGCGCAGGATCTGGTACTCGCGGTCGGTGAGCGTCATCGCCGGCGCGACGGTGATCGAGTCGCCGGTGTGCACGCCCATCGGGTCGAAGTTCTCGATGGAGCAGACGACCACGACGTTGTCGCTCTTGTCGCGCATGAGCTCCAGCTCGTACTCCTTCCAGCCGAGGATGGACTCCTCCAGGAGCACCTCGGTGGTCGGCGAGAGGGTCAGGCCCTGGCCGGCGATGCGGCGCAGCTCGTCCTCGTCGTGGGCGAAGCCGGAGCCGGCGCCGCCCATGGTGAAGGAGGGGCGGACGACGACCGGGTAGCCGCCGAGGGTGTCGACGCCCGCGATCACCTCGTCCATGGTGTGGCAGATGACGGAGCGGGCGGACTCGCCGTGGCCGATCTTGGCGTTGACGGCCTCGACGACGCCCTTGAAGAGCTCGCGGTCCTCGCCCTTGTTGATCGCCTCGACGTCGGCGCCGATCAGCTCGACGCCGTACTTCTCCAGGGTGCCGGCCTTGTGCAGGGCGATCGCGGTGTTGAGCGCGGTCTGGCCGCCCAGGGTCGGCAGCAGCGCGTCGGGGCGCTCCTTGGCGATGATCTTCTCGACGAACTCCGGGGTGATCGGCTCGACGTAGGTGGCGTCGGCGATCTCCGGGTCGGTCATGATCGTGGCGGGGTTGGAGTTGACCAGCACGACCCGCAGGCCCTCGGCCCGCAGGACGCGGCAGGCCTGCGTGCCGGAGTAGTCGAACTCCGCCGCCTGGCCGATCACGATCGGGCCGGAGCCGATCACCAGGACGGACTTGATGTCACTGCGCTTAGGCACGCTGGCCCTCCATGAGCTTCACGAAGCGGTCGAACAGGTAGGCGGCGTCGTGCGGACCCGCGGCCGCTTCGGGGTGGTACTGCACGCTGAAGGCGGGGACGTCGAGCGCCTGGAGGCCCTCGACCACGTCGTCGTTGAGGCAGACGTGGGAGACCTCGACGCGCCCGAACGGGGTGTCGCTCACCTTGTCCAGCGGTGCGTTCACGGCGAAGCCGTGGTTGTGCGCGGTCACCTCGACCTTGCCGGTGGTGCGGTCCTGCACCGGCTGGTTGATGCCGCGGTGGCCGTACTTGAGCTTGTACGTGCCGAAGCCCAGCGCGCGGCCGAGGATCTGGTTGCCGAAGCAGATCCCGAAGAACGGGGTCTTCCGCTCCAGCACGCCCTGCGCCACGGCGACCTGGTGGTCGGCGGTGGCCGGGTCGCCCGGGCCGTTGGAGAAGAACACGCCGTCGGGGTTGACGGCGTAGACGTCCTCGATGGTGGAGTTCGCCGGCAGCACGTGCACCTCGATGCCGCGCTCGGCCATCCGCTGCGGGGTCATCGCCTTGATGCCGAGGTCCAGCGCGGCGACGGTGAAGCGCTTCTCACCGATCGCGGGCACCACGTACGCCTCGGTGGTGGCGACCTCGGCGCACAGGTCGGCGCCCTTCATCTCGGGCGAGGCCTGCACCCGGGCGAGCAGCGCGGCCTGGTCGGCCAGCGCCTCGCCGGAGAAGATCCCGCAGCGCATCGCGCCGCGCTCGCGCAGGTGGCGGGTGAGCGCCCGGGTGTCGATGCCGCTGATGCCGACGACGCCCTGCTTGGCGAGCTCCTCGTCGAGCGGGCGGCGCGAGCGCCAGTTGGAGGCGACCCGGGCGGGGTCGCGGACGACGTACCCGGCGACCCAGATCCGTCCGGACTCGTCGTCCTCGTCGTTCCAGCCGGTGTTGCCGATCTGCGGGGCGGTCATCACGACCACCTGGCGGTGGTACGACGGGTCGGTGAGGGTCTCCTGGTAGCCGGACATGCCGGTGTTGAAGACCGCCTCGCCGAAGGTCTCGCCGGTGGCGCCGTAGGCCTCGCCGCGGAAGGTCCGGCCGTCCTCCAGGACGAGCACGGCGGGGGTGCGCTCCCGCCGTTGGCGCTGCGTGGTGGGGGCAGGTGCGGTCATTGCGCGGCCTCTTCCGTCTTCGTGGTCGTACGTGTTGCAAGTCGAGCGATCGCCTCGACCCAGGCGGCGTGCTCGTCGGGGTGGTCGGCCCGGAAGCCGGAGTCCAGCTCCGTTCCCTCGTGCGTCCAGGTGACGACGAGGAGTCCGGACGGGACGACCTTGCCGGCTATCCCGGAGTCCGTGCGGGCACCGGTGAGGTGCTCGGCGGGGATCCAGAAGTCGACGTCGCCGGGTCGCTGCACCAGCAGGCCGTTCTCGCCGAGGGTCAGGTCGGCGCGGCTGCGGGTGCCCAGGCCGTGCGCGACGACCCGGTCGAGCCAGTTCCCGGCGGTGGTGGTGCCGTGGTACCGGCCGCTGGTCTCCAGGATGGTCCGGCCGGCGCGCTCCGGCACCGCGGGCAGCGGCGGGATCCCGGACTGGAGGGTGCGGCGCCAGTTCCAGCCCTGCCGCATCAGCCAGTAGACCAGGCCGATCACCAGCAGCAGGCCGACCGCCCAGCCGATGTAGCCGGGCCAGTTGGTGACCCTGGCCTGCTCCTGGGCGAGCAGTGCGGAGGTCACGCGAGCCCGCCCTGCTCGACGAGCTCGCCGGCCAGCACGGTCGCGGTGCCGCGCAGGAAGGTGGCGTGCACCCGTCCGGGCAGGTCGAGGCCCCGGTAGGGGGTGTTCCGGGAGCGGGTGGCGAAGCTGTCGGGGTTCACGGCACCACGGTACGCGGGATCGAACAGCACCAGGTTGGCCGGCTCACCCACCGAGATCGGCCGGCCGTGCCCGGCGAGGCGGCCGATCCGGGCCGGGCGGTGGGACATCCGGTCCGCGACGCCCTCCCAGTTCAGCAGGCCGGTCTCGACCATGGTCTGCTGGACGACCGAGAGCGCGGTCTCCAGGCCGACCATGCCCATCGCGGCCACGGCCCACTCGCAGTCCTTGTCCTCGGCAGGGTGCGGCGCGTGGTCGGTGGCGACGGCGTCGATGGTGCCGTCGGCGAGCGCCTTGCGCAGCGCCTGGACGTCCTCGGCGGTGCGCAGCGGCGGGTTGACCTTGTACACCGGGTCGTAGGAGCGGACCAGCTCGTCGGTGAGCAGCAGGTGGTGCGGGGTGACCTCGGCGGTGACGTCCCAGCCCTTGGCCTTGGCCCAGCGGATGATCTCGACCGAGCCGGCGGTGGAGACGTGGCAGACGTGCAGCCGGGAGCCGACGTGGGCGGCGAGCAGCACGTCGCGGGCGATGATCGCCTCCTCGGCGACGGCGGGCCAGCCGCCGAGGCCGAGCTCTCCGGAGACCTGGCCCTCGTTCATCTGGGCGCCCTCGGTGAGGCGCGGCTCCTGGGCGTGCTGGGCGACGACGCCGTCGAAGGCCTTCACGTACTCCAGGGCGCGGCGCATGATCACCGCGTCGTCGACGCACTTGCCGTCGTCGGAGAAGACCCGGACGCCGGCCGCGGAGTCGTGCATGGCGCCGAGCTCGGCGAGCTTCTTGCCCTCCAGGCCGACGGTGACGGCGCCGACGGGCTGCACGTCGCAGTAGCCGGACTCCTGGCCGAGCCGCCAGACCTGCTCGACCACGCCGGCGGTGTCGGCCACCGGGAAGGTGTTGGCCATGGCGTGGACGGCGGTGAAGCCGCCCTTGGCGGCGGCCTGGGTGCCGGTGAGGACGGTCTCGGCGTCCTCGCGGCCGGGCTCGCGCAGGTGGGTGTGCAGGTCGACCAGGCCGGGCAGGACGATCAGCCCGCGGGCGTCGATCTCGATGTCGGCCTCGATGTCCAGGCCGGTGCCGATCGCCTGGACGGTGCCGTCGGCGATGTGGAGGTCCTGCGGGGCACCGCCGAGGATCTGGGCGTTGCGGATCAGGTAGGTGGTCACTGAGCAGTCTCCACGGAGTCGGTGCGGGGGGCGTCGTTGAGGGTGGCTCCGCCGAGCAGCAGGTAGAGCACGGCCATCCGGATGGAGACGCCGTTGGCGACCTGCTCGACGACGGTGCAGCGCGGCGAGTCGGCGACCTCGGCGGTGATCTCCATGCCGCGGACCATCGGGCCGGGGTGCATGACGATGGCGTGCTCGGGCAGCTGCGCCATCCGGGTGCCGTCCAGGCCGTAGCGGCGGCTGTACTCGCGCTCGGTCGGGAAGAAGGCGGCGTTCATCCGCTCGCGCTGCACCCGGAGCATCATCACCGCGTCCGACTTGGGCAGCACGCGCTCCAGGTCGTAGCTGACCTCGCAGGGCCAGTTCTCGATGCCGATCGGCAGCAGCGTCGGCGGGGCGACGAAGGTGACGTGGGCGCCGAGCGTGGTCAGCAGGTGGACGTTGGAGCGGGCGACGCGGCTGTGCAGGATGTCGCCGACGATGGTCACCCGGCGGCCCGCGAGGTCGTGGCCGAGGCCCGGGTTGAGGTGGCGGCGCATGGTGAACGCGTCGAGCAGCGCCTGGGTGGGGTGCTCGTGGGTGCCGTCGCCGGCGTTGATGACGCTGCCGTGCAGCCAGTCGGACTGGGCGAGGCGGGCCGGCGCGCCGGAGGCGTGGTGGCGGATGACGACCGCGTCGGCACCCATGGCCTGCAGGGTGAGCGCGGTGTCCTTGAGGCTCTCGCCCTTGGAGACGGAGGAGCCCTTGGCGGAGAAGTTGATGACGTCGGCGGAGAGCCGCTTCTCGGCGGCCTCGAACGAGGTCTTGGTGCGGGTCGAGTCCTCGAAGAAGAGGTTGACGACCGTCCGGCCGCGGAGCGTGGGCAGCTTCTTGACGGCCCGCCCGGAGAGCTGGGCGAGCTCCTCGGCGGTGTCCAGGATGAGCAGCGCGTCGTCGCGGGTGAGATCGGCGGCGGAGACGAGGTGGCGCTTCACGCGGGTTACTCCGGGAGGTGCGGTTCGGACGGCTGGGAGGCCAGGGCCTGCGAGGAGCGGGCCGCGAAGTCGCGGTCCCCGACCAGGACGGCGTCCACGCCGTCGCGGTCGGCGAGCCGCACCTGGACGGCCTCGCGCAGCGAGGTGGGCAGGTTCTTGCCCACGTAGTCGGCGCGGATCGGCAGCTCGCGGTGGCCCCGGTCGACCAGGACGGCGAGCTGGACGGCGCGCGGCCGGCCGATGTCGTTCAGCGCGTCGAGCGCGGCCCGGATGGTGCGGCCGGAGAAGAGCACGTCGTCGACGAGGATGACGAGCCTGCCGTCGATGCCGCCGGACGGGATCTCGGTGTGCTCCAGGGCGCGGGCGGGCTTCAGCCGCAGGTCGTCCCGGTACATGGTGATGTCCAGGGTGCCGAGCGGGATGTCGCGGCCGGTGATCTGGGCCAGCCTGGCGTGCAGGCGCTTGGCGAGGTGGACGCCGCGGGTGTGGATGCCGAGCAGCACGACGTCCTCGGCGCCCTTGGCGCGTTCGACGATCTCGTGCGCTATCCGGGTGACGACCCGGGCGATGTCCGTGCCGTCCAGCACCTGGTGCGGCGGTCGCGGAGCGGTCTCGTGGTGTGCGGTCATGCCGAAGCGGACCTCCTTCCCCGCCTCACGGGACGGGTCTTAAAGGATGTCTGGAATGACCCCCGCCGTCGCGGCGTGGGCTCCGGTCATCGTATCAGCGCGGTCACCGGCAAACCGACGGCCACCATTCCGCTTCTCCGGGTTAACGCACCGGACGCACGGCTGATGCGGGCCATTCGCACGACTGCCCCATTCGGCTTGACGCAACTACCTCACTCTACGTAACCTCACAGTGAGTTACGAGACGGACGTCGAACCCACCGGTAACGGCGTCGGCAATCGCCCGTGACCCACCACTGAACGCGAAGCAATCTCGTCCGGGGAGATCAATGTCCAGCGACTACGCGAAGCAGCTCGGAGGCAAGCTCCGAGCCATCCGCACTCAGCAGGGGCTCTCCCTGCACGGTGTCGAGGAGAAGTCCCAGGGGCGCTGGAAGGCAGTCGTCGTCGGGTCGTACGAGCGTGGCGACCGTGCGGTCACCGTGCAGCGGCTGGCCGAACTGGCGGAGTTCTACGGGGTCCCGGTGCAGGAGCTGCTGCCCGGCGGGACGCCCGGCGGTGCGGCCGAGCCGCCGCCGCGCCTGGTGCTCGACCTGGAGAGACTGACCCAGGTCCCGTCCGAGAAGGCCGGTCCGCTGCAGCGCTACGCGGCGACCATCCAGAGCCAGCGCGGCGACTACAACGGCAAGGTGCTGTCGATCCGCCAGGACGATCTGCGCACGCTGGCCGTGATCTACGACCAGTCGCCGTCGATCCTCACCGAGCAGCTGATCTCCTGGGGTGTGCTCAACCCCGACGCGCGCCGTGCGGTGCGCGAGGAGGAGGCGGGCTGAGGCTCGCCGCACGGTTCCCCTCGCCGGGAACGGGAAGTACCCGAAGCACCATCCGGGGCGGTACCCAGCAGAAACGTCACGGCGCGGCTCCCCTCCGGGGGGCCGCGCCGCGGCGCGCCCGCGTCGGCCCCGCCGCGCGGTGCCGCGGCACGGCACGGCGGGCCGCGGCGGGCCCCTCAACAGACCGTCTCCAGCCGGTAGCCCGGCTCCGCGGCCACCCCGTCCAGCCGGACGGGGCCGCCCGCCGGCGCCCACACCCGCCCCTCGCTGGCCCAGGCCCAGGCGGTCGGCCGGTACTCCCCGCAGGACGCCGCCGACCCCTGCGCGCCGTGCAGCACCGCCAGCCCGGGCAGTTCGCGGGCCAGCCCCGCACAGAGCACCGCGCAGAGCAGTTCCAGGTCCTCGTCGTTGATCCGCACCACGCCGTCCTCCCACTGGAGCACCCGGGCCGCCGCGGTGAGCCGTCCGCCGGGCGCGTCCACCGCGAGGCGCAGCTCGTAGACCCCGCTGCCGGCGCCGAGCAGCATCCGGCGGAACACCTCGGCGCCGCGCTCGTAGGCGGACGCCACCGCCTCGTCGCGCTCGCCGTACAGCCCGCCGTCGAGCAGCAGGTCGGCGTGGCGCAGGGTCAGCCCGTTCTCCCGGGCCCGGACCAGCCGGGGCACGAAGTCGCCGACCAGCTCCTCCCCCTGGTAGGCGAGGAGTTGGGTCTGCAGCGGCGGGTTGACGAGGTAGCGGTCGCGGGCGGCCGGTTCGGCCGGGTCGAGCCCGTGCAGCAGGCAGAAGTCGGCGAAGTCCTGCGGGTGGAACATCCGGGCCCGGACGGTGTCGAAGCGCCGCCGGGCCTCGGCGAGCAGCTCGGCGGTCTCGCGCAGGTACTGCTCGTGGTCCGGAGCGTCGGAGAGCTGCCAGGCACGGGCCCGCTCGAAGTCGGCGGCACTGGTCAGCACGCCGATCACGAAGGCCTGGTCGCCGCCGTCGGTCCGGTGCCGGTCGCGCCCCTCGGTCCGCTCGTGGCCCTCGGCCCGCTCCGCCCGCTCGGCCCGCTCGTACCGGGAGCGCGTCCGCGGCCGGGGGCCGGCGGCGGTGCAGTCGGGGGTGCGGCGGGCGCGGCCGTTGCGGCTCATCGGGACTCCTCGGGCGGGCGGCGGGCGGTCGGCGGCAGGGGGCTGCCGCCGACCGTTGTCCTCCCCAGCCCCGCGTGGCGCACACGTACGGCGTGTCACAGGACTGTAACCGAGGGTGAATCGGGTGTTTGGAGTCACGCACGGTTGTGCGGACGGACCGTCACGCCCCGCGCACCCGCCCCGCACGCCGTCGCACAGTCACGCCGCGTGCCGGCCCGCTCACGCGGAGCGCTGCGGACCGGGCGCACCGGATCGGCCACGCGCCGGGCGCCCGCGCCTTCGCGCCGGGCTCCCCGGAGGGGGCGCGCCGGTACCGCCCCGCCCGCACTCCTGCCCCGCTCCCGCCCCGCCCTTGCCTCACTCCTGGCGCGGCACCCGGGCCAGCTGGCGGGACTGCGCGACCAGCCGGCCGGCCTCGTCCCAGACCTCGGCGTCCTCCTCGAAGTACCCGCCGGCCAGGTTCCGGGTGGCGTGGACCACCCGCAGCCACCCCGGCACGGGCTTGGCCCGCAGGTGGACGGTGAGCTCGACGGTCGGCGCCCAGCCCGGCATCCCCATGTCGAAGGTGACCGGCGGCAGCGCGTCGGCGACCAGCAGGAGCAGCAGCGGGTCGGGCTCGCGGCCGTCGGCGAGCCGGAACCAGCCCTGGATCCGCCCCTCCCCCGACGGCTGCCCGAGCGCCCAGCCGATGGTGGCCGGGTCGAGCCGCATGTCGAAGCGCTCCAGCAGGGCGGCCTGGGCGATGAGCTCCTTGGGCGCGTGCTCGACGCCGATGCACTGGTCCGGCGGCGGCAGCTGGGGCGGGCGGGCGCTGGTGCGCACCTCGCCGTCGACGGCGGCGAGGTCCCCGTGGGTGGCGACCACCCGAAGGCGCTCGACGCCGCCCTGGCTCAGCGAGGCGGTGCCGGTGGACAGCGAACGGCCGGTGCGGATCACCTCGGTGCGGACGGTGGCCGGGCCGGGGGTGGAGGCGGAGAGGTAGTAGCCGCTGATCGAGACCGGGTCGGCGTGGTCGGCGCTGTCCGCGCGGGAGCCGTGCTCCAGCGCGAGCGCGTGGCCGGCCACCGCGAGCAGCAGTCCGCCGTTGACGCCGCCGCCGATCTGCCAGCCGGCGCCGAGTTCGCCGTCGTACCGGCCGGACTCGTCCGGGTGCGGGGTCAGGGCGATGCCCTGGTCGAACTCGCTGCGGATCGCCGTGGTCATGGGGGGTGGCCTGCCCTTCGCTGCGGGGTCGCCGACGGGCACGGGGCCGACGGCGCACCAGGTTACTGGCGAGTAGGGACCAACATACGCCACCCGGGGAAAACGCACGACGGCCGTCGGACCGTTCCCGGTCCGACGGCCGTCGGTGACGCTGGTGAGCCGCTACCGGCGGATGCCGGGCTTCAGCTCCATGAAGCGGGCGAGCAGGCCGTTCACGAAGGCCGGGGAGTCGTCCGTGGAGAACTCCTTGGCGATCTCGACCGCCTCGTCCACGACGACGGCGTCCGGGACGCCGTCCTCCCAGATCAGCTCGTACGCGCCGAGCCGCAGGACGTTGCGGTCCACGATCGGCATCCGGTCGAGCGTCCAGCCGACCGCGTACTGGGAGATCAGCTCATCGATGCGACGGGCGTACTGGACGTAGCCCTCGACCAGCTCCATCGTGTACTCGCCCACCTGCGGGGTGCCCTCGTCCGGCTTGGGCTCCCGGGCCCGGGCCACCCAGTCGGCGAGGACCGTCAGCGGGTCGACCCCGCGGTGGTCGGCCTCGAACAGGATCTGGAAGGCTCGCGTGCGGGCCTTGGTACGTGCGGACGACACGGACTTACTTCACCCGGCCGAGGTAGCTGCCGTCGCGGGTGTCGACCTTGATCTTCTCACCGGTGACGATGAAGAGCGGGACGGCGATCTCGGCGCCGGTCTCCAGGGTGGCCGGCTTGGAGCCGCCGGTGGAGCGGTCGCCCTGCACGCCCGGCTCGGTGTGCGAGATGAGCAGCTCGACCGAGGCCGGGAGCTCGATGTACAGCGGCGCGCCCTCGTACATGGCGACCAGGGCCTCGAAGCCCTCCAGCAGGTACTTGGCGGCGTCACCGACGACGGCCGGCTCGACCGTGACCTGGTCGTAGGTGTCCGTGTCCATGAACACGAAGTTCTCGCCGTCCTTGTACGAGAACTGCATGCCGCGCTTGTCGACGCTGGCGGTCTCGACCTTGGTGCCGGCGTTGAAGGTCTTGTCGACGACCTTGCCCGACAGGACCTCCTTGAGCTTGGTGCGCACGAAGGCCGGGCCCTTGCCGGGCTTGACGTGCTGGAACTCGACGACGGACCAGAGCTTGCCGCCCTCCAGCTTGAGGACCATGCCGTTCTTGAGATCGTTCGTGGAAGCCACGGGCGCACTTACTCCTGGATATAGCTGTCAAGGAACCAAGGGTTTGCGTCCTGCCGGCCGCGGCTGCACTTCGGCAGTGCGCGGCTCACAGGGCGAGGAGCTCCTTGGTGGTGATGGTGAGCAGCTCGGGCCCGCCCTCCTCAGGGGGGCGCACGACGAGCGTGTCCTCGATCCGGACACCGCCCCGGCCCGGGAGGTGGACCCCTGGACCGACGGTGACCGGCACGCGGCTGTCCAGTTTACCCATGTCCGACGGGCCCAGGCGCGGCGCCTCCCGGATCTCCAGCCCGATGCCGTGACCGATCGGGTGCGGAGAGGCCTCGGTGTGCCCGGCGGCCTGGAGGATCTCCCGCGCGGCCTGGTCGGGCACGTACTGCTCGACGCCCGGTCCGAGCGCCTCCCGGCCGGCCCGCTGGGCGCGGAACACCAGCCGGTGGAGCTCCACCTGCCAGGGCGCGGGGGCCGCCCCGATCACGAAGGTCCGGGCGGTCGACACCCCGTACCCGCGGTAGCGGGCGCCCAGCACCACGGTCAGGAAGTCGCCCTCCTCCACCCGCCGGTCGGTCGGCTGGTGGGCCTGCTGGCCGGAGTGGCTGCCGGTGCCGACCGAGACCGGGAACGCCGCCCGGTCCGCGCCGTGGTCGATCATCCGGCGCTCCAGCTCCATCGCCAGGTGCCGCTCGGTCCGGCCGACCAGGATCGACTCCAGCAGTTCGCCGAGCGCCTGGTCGGCGATCTCGGCCGCGATCCGCAGGTCGGCGATCTCGTGCTCGTCCTTCACCACCCGCAGCCGCTCGACCGCCTGCGCGAGGTCGGCCAGCCGCACCCCCTCGGCGAGCCCCGCCACGGCCCGGTGCCGGGTGACGGTCAGGTCGTGCTCCTCCACCGCCAGGCCGCCCACCCGCAGCCGCGCCGCCGAGGCGGCCGCCGCCAGCGCGGTGTCGGTGCCGGCCGCGACCGGCACCCTGGTGACGTCCGCGGCGATCAGGTGCTCCCCCGCGTCGTCCGGCGGCAGGTCGTCCGGCAGCGTCAGCAGCACCCGGTCCCGGGTGAGCAGCAGCGTCGCCCCGCACGGCGGGCACCCGGTCAGGTACCGCACGTTCGCCGCCCTGGTGATCAGCGCCGCGTCGGCCCCGGTCGCACTGCAGTGCTCCCGCAACCGCTCCCGCCGGCCCGCGTACGCATCAGACATGGGTCGAGCCTACGAACCCCCACCCCGATCCGCCCGCCGAACGCCCCCACCCGGGCACGCGCACGGCGCCCGCCCGGCCCGTGGGGGCCGAGCCAGTACGATCTCTCCGTGCCGGAACGGCGGCGGAGCGGGATCCGCCGGGTGTCGGCGCCCGCCTCGAAACCGAGGCCAGGGGGACAGGAGGGGTCTCGGATGGCACGCATCGTCCCTGGCGGGGATTCCGGGAAACCGGGCCCCGGACTTGTCGTGTACGTGGACGAGACCGGCGACCGCGGCTACTCCGGACGGTCCTCGGACTGCTTCTCCATGACGGCCTTCCTCGTCCCCCGCGAACGGCAGCACCAGATGCGCGCGACGGCCGCCGGCCTGCGGGCACACGTCGGCACCCCCGGGCCCCTGCACTGGGTCGAGCACTTCAAGCGCAAGCACGGCGACCGGAGGGAACTGGCCGCCGACATGCTGGCGGTGATCCCGGACGTCCGGGTCGCCCATGTCGTGGTGCACAAGGGCAGTGCGGGAGACGACCCGGAACTGCTGCGCAGCAGCGAGACCTTCTACAACCACTGCTGCCGACTCGTCCTCGAGCTGGTCGCACAAGCCGCTGCGGCATGGCCGGGCGGGCCCCGACGCGCAGCGGTCAAGTTCGGACACGTCCGGCACATGGACCATGCCGACACCGTCGCCTACCTCGACCAGGCCCGACCGGACTCTCCCGGAATCCCCTGGCACCTTCTCCACTGGCCACCGACCTGGCACGGGACCGCTGCCTACGACGG
Source organism: Kitasatospora sp. NPDC042419 (assembly GCF_056437345.1). NCBI lineage: Bacteria > Bacillati > Actinomycetota > Actinomycetes > Kitasatosporales > Streptomycetaceae > Kitasatospora > Kitasatospora sp. NPDC042419. Next base: position 237,588 of record NZ_JBWKAW010000007.1, on the reverse strand, counting down.
TCTCCAGCTGGCAGACCTGCACTGCGGCTTCCTCAACACGGCCCTCACCGGCGAGCCCGACGACCCGGCCTGCGCGTCCTACCTGCTCCGGTGCCGTGGGCAGCTGCTCCGCCGGACCGACGCCGACGGACTCCTGGGCCACGGTGTCAGGCTGCTCGGCGACGAGTCGTTCCTGGCCAAGCGTGTGTGGTGGCCGGACCTCACGGTCTGACGGCGGCATGCGCGAGGAGCCCCTGGGAGGGCTCCGGGGGCCTCAATCCGGAGCATCCGCCCCGGAGGGATCCAGTCACCTGCATCTGGCTTGTCCCGGCAGCCCACCCAGGGGCTCCTCACCGCTCCATTGAATCGCTCCCTCCCCCTCGAATCAACTCTGCCGAGATCACGGGAACAGGCAGCAGTCAGTCGGCGGCGTCGTCGAACAGACCGGCCTGCCCTTCGGCCGGCACTCCACGCGGGACACGAACCCGAGCGGCCGCCCTGGCCCCGCGTGACCGGCGGATCCGTTGCTGCTGCGCCGGTTCCGGCTGCCCGGGCCCGCCGGGACGGAGACCGTGCAGTTCCACCTTCGGGACCACGGTACGCAGGAACTCCTGGGTCTCCGGGTCACTGGACAAGAGCACCGTCGCCTTGCTGGCACGGGTGAGCAGCACGTGGTAGGCGTGGCGGACACGCTGGGCGAAGCCGATGCCGCCCTCGGCGGCGATCCGCGGATCCGCGGAACCCGGCCGCACCGCGTAGTAGCCCTGCCCGTCGGCCCGCTCCTTGAACGCGCCCTTCTGCGCCACCCAGCGGTCGCCGCGCCGGACGAGGTCCTCCCCCATGATGACCGCGCACCAGTCCCACTCCAGCCCCTGGGCGGAGTACACGCAGCCGACTTGGTCCAGTCCCTCCTGCCGGGTGGCCCAGAGCTCCGCCGGAGGCGCGTTGTCCGCGTACTCCTTCACCCGGCCGGTCGGGTCCCGCTTCGCGTTCCACGGCAGGTGCCAGTCCCCGATGCGGACATCGGTGACCAGGCTGCCGTCCTCCCGCGGGTCGCTCCACTTCCAGCAGAAGCCGGCAACCATCCGACCGCTCGCCCCGGCCTCCACCTCCTTGCGGAGGGTCTCCTCCAGGGCCGTGGGGGTCTCGGCCAGCTCGATGTGCATCAACCCGTCGGGAACCCACGGACGGGGGTGTCCGCCGTCGATGCCGAGCAGGTCCCAGACCCACTGGCGGTACAGCGCACTGCCACCGCAGCGGTAGTAGTCCTGCAGGTCATAGGTCCGGACGACGGCCCCCATCCGCGTCGCGGCCTCGATGATCAGCCGGCAGGTCCCCACCTCGTCGTTCCTGAGGCTCTGGGCCTCGTCGAGCAGGAACACCGTGATGTGCGCGGCCTCGATGAGTTCCTCGACCTGCGGCCGGGTCCCGGCCGGTCGCCTCGACGCGCCGGGGAAGCCCTCGAACGTCGACCGCTCCCGCAGGCGGTGGGCCTCGTCGCAGATCAGGACGTCGAGCCGGGGTTCCGGCGGCTCGACGAAGTCGCGGAAGAACTTGAACTCCCGCCGGAAGCGGTTCAACGACATCCCCAGGTGCTCGCGCAGATTCGCGTCGAACGCCCGCGCTCCGGTGGCGTAGAGCACCCGGTAGCGCTCGTTGGACAGGTGGTTGTGGAGTTCCAGCCCGATCGCGCTCTTCCCCGTGCCGGCGCCTCCGGTGACGACGAAGACGGCCTTCTCCGTCGGACGGTCCCGGTGCAGCCGCTCGAGCTCCCGGCGGACCTGGTCGGCGACCGTGCGCTGCACCCCGCGCAGGCTGAAGACCGTGTCCTCCCCGCGGGACCGCACCATGGCTTCCAGGAGCGGCGTGTTGCGGATCCCGATGCGTCGGAGGATCCGCTCCGCCACCGCCGAGTTGTCACCCTGGGCGAAGGACTGGAGGAGCAGCCGCCGAAGCTCGTGGCGGCTGTCGGCGGTGAAGTACAGCCCCGCACCACCGGTGGCGTGCTCCGCGTCGAGCAGGTCGCGCACCGCGGGGTCACGGGCGTTGTGCAGGTAGGAGAAGCCAGCGACCTGGAGCGTCAGATCGTGCAGGAGGCCGAGCGGCGCCAGCAGAGCTTCGTAGGACGAGCGGACCTGCTGGGCGGGGTGCTTCTTCGCCCCCATCCCGGGGACGTCGACCTTGGCGGGGTCGGTCCGGCTCCTGGCCGCCGCACGCCACTGCTTGAGTTCGACGACCAGGACGGAGTCCCGGTCCGAGTCGGGGTAGCGGCCCACCAGCAGCACGTCGATCGGCGGGTGCGCCGGACCGTCCGGGTCCGCCTGCGGCGGCTGGTACTCCACGAACATCCGGACGCCGCCGAGAGCGCAGTCGACCAGGTCCGAGGCGAGGGCCACCAGACTGGCCCGCCACGCCTCCTGTTCGTTCACACCGACCGGCGTGCGGTTGAAGAGGCGGTGCCGCTGCGAGAGGTGACTGATCAGCAGTCCCCGCTCGTTCAGGCGCAGCAGATCGACCGCGGACAGTTGGAGAAGCAGCACAGGCACCACCGGGAGCACAACGGGCCGGGACGGGAAAGGGATTCCGCTCAAGAGGGTTGGGCCCTCCGGCGGACGGCGACATGCTACGGCGTCGAACCTTCGTCCGGCCCGTGGAATTCCGTCTGGCCGGATCTGTCGGACCATCCCGCTAGGGTGGTCGATCACTGCCACGAGACCGTCCGGGCCTCGCGCTCCGGCCGGCCGCGTACCACCGTGTCCTTCTGGGGGAATGTTGCTGTTCCGTGCCACCGCCGAAGCGCTTTCCGCCGAGCACCGCGCCGGCACGCTGATTCCCCGGCTGACCGAGCAGTTCGCCTTCGGCTACGGACACCGGGCGGGCAAGGCCGAGGTCCGGTCGTGGGAACGCAGTCTTCCCGTCCTAGCCGGAGCGCTGGTCGACGCTGGGCTGAAGGACGTGGAGATGCTGGTCGAGTACGCGCTGCCGCTCAGCAGCAAGCGCGCCGACGTGGTGCTCGCCGGACTGCACCCGGTGTCCGGTGATCCGTCCTATGTCGTCGTCGAACTCAAGCAGTGGTCGAACGCCGCTCCTGAGGACGGCGCCCCCCTGCTCTGCCGCGTCGACTCCTATCCCGAACCGGTCCTCCACCCCGTCGAGCAGGTCCGCGGCTACGTCCGGTACCTCTGTGACTTCAACGGTGCGCTGGAGGGGCGGGAGGACTGGATCGCGGGCGTCGCCTACCTCCACAACGCCACCGAGTTCGGCGTCGCCGGACTGCACGAGATCGAGCAGGACCGGCACGGCAGCCTCTTCACCGGCGAGCGGCGGGGGCGGCTGATCGAGCACCTCCGGTCGCTGCTCGCCCCGGTGTCGGGAGCCTCGCCCGCGGACGCCCTGCTCACCGGAAGGACCCAGCCCTCCCGGCAGCTGATGGCGGTCGCGGCCGCCGAGGTGCGCGACCGCGAGCAGTTCGTCCTCCTGGACGAGCAGCGGGAGGCGTTCGAGCTGGTCATGCGGGCGGTCCGGCGGGCACAGCGGTCGGATCACAAGGAGGTCGTGGTGATCACGGGCGGTCCCGGAAGCGGCAAGAGTGTCATCGCGCTCTCGCTCCTCGGCGAGCTCTACCGGCAGGGCCACCGGGCGATACACGCCACCGGTTCCAAGTCCTTCACCACGACCATGCGCCAGGTCGCCGGAACGCGGAAGACCGAGGTCAAGAACCTCTTCAAGTACTTCAACAGCTTCATGAAGGCCGACCGGAACAGCCTCGACGTGGTGGTCTGCGACGAAGCCCACCGGCTCCGGAAGACGTCTGCGAACCGTTTCACCCGTGCCGCCGACCGCTCGGACGCGGCCCAGGTGGACGAGTTGATCGACGTCGCCCGCGTCCCGGTGTTCCTTCTCGACGAGCACCAGGTGGTACGTCCCGGTGAGATGGGCACCGTCGACACGATCCGCGCCGCAGCCGAGGCCAGGGGTCTCTCCTGCCGACTGGTCGGCCTGGACGACCAGTTCCGCTGCGGAGGCAGCGAGGCGTACGTCCGCTGGGTCGCCCGGCTCCTGGGGCTCGAGGGGGGCGGACCGGCCTCATGGGAGCCCGACGACCGCATGGACCTCCGGGTGGTGGAGTCACCGCTGGAGCTGGAGGTCCTGCTCCAGCGGCGCCACGACGACGGCTTCGGGGCCCGGATGACCGCCGGGTACTGCTGGAAGTGGTCGGACGCGCCACGTCCCGGTGCCCCCCTGTCTCACGACGTGGTGATCGGTGACTGGACCCGGCCCTGGAACGTCAAGAGCGAGACGTCCGCCGGCGGCGCACCCGCCTGGCCGCTCTGGGCCACCGACCCGGGCGGTTTCGGACAGGTCGGGTGCGTGTACACCGCACAGGGCTTCGAGTACGACTGGAACGGTGTGATCATCGGCCCCGACCTGGTGTGGCGGCACGACCGCTGGGTGACCGACCGGGCCGCGTCCAAGGACCCGGTCTTCAAGAAGTCGACGCCCGACGACGAGGTCGACCGGCTGATACGGAACACCTACAAGGTCCTCCTCACCCGCGGCATGATCGGCACGGTGATCACGTCCACCGACCGGGAGACCCGCGAGAAGCTGCGCGAACTGGTGGGGCGCTGAGGGGCGCCCGCCCGGCCCGTGGGGGCCGGTGGGCGCCGTGCGGGGGCGTGGCTACTCGGTGTCCGCGGCCGCGCCGGGGACCGGCTGCGGGGCGGGGCCGGTGGCCGGAGCCGGCCGGACCGGCTGCGGGCTCCACTTCTTCTCGACGCCCGCCAGCCGCCAGTACGCGATGGCCGCCGCCCAGACCACCACGAACAGCCCGACGATCGCGTAGCCGACGTTGTCCAGCGAGATCTCCGCGATCCAGCCGCTCACCGGGTCGGTGAGGTCGAGCTTCTCGTGCAGCACCCCGACCAGCTCGATGGTCCCGATGATGAACGCCACCGCGATCGACAGCCCGGTGATGGTCAGGTTGTAGTACACCTTCCGCACCGGGTTGGAGAACGCCCACTGGTAGGCGAAGTTCATGAAGGTGCCGTCCAGCGTGTCGAACAGGCTCATCCCGGCCGCGAACAGCAGCGGCAGGCAGATGATCGCGTACCAGGGCAGGCCGGAGGCGGCACCCGAGCCGGCCATCACCATCAGGGACACCTCGGTCGCGGTGTCGAAGCCCAGGCCCAGCACCATCCCGACCGGGAACATCTGGCCCGGCCGGGTGATCGAGCGGGTCGCCCGGTTGAGCACCCGGGCCAGGAAGCCCCGCGAGCTCAGGTGCTCCTCCAGCTCGGCCTCGTCGTACCGCCCGGCCCGCATCGAGCGGAACACCTTGAGGATGCCGAACAGCGCGGCCAGGTTGAGCGCGCCGATCAGGTAGAGGAAGACGCCGGAGGCCGAGGTCCCGACCATGCCCAGCCACTGGTGGGTGGTGGACTCGTCGTCCATCAGCGTGCCGGCCAGCTGGGCGCCGCCCGCCACCAGGGCCGCCATCAGCACGACCATCGAGGAGTGCCCGAGGGCGAACCAGAAGCCCACCGAGACCGGCCGCTTGCCGTCCGCCATCAGCTTGCGCGTGGTGTTGTCGATCACCGCGATGTGGTCGGCGTCGAAGGCGTGCCGCATGCCGAGGGTGTAGGCCGTGATGCCCAGGCCCACCCCGAACACCTGGGTCCCGACCTCGTACTCCTCCGGCGCGACCAGGAATATCAGGGTGCCGAAGGCCACCACGTGCATGGCCAGGATCACACCCATCAGACCGGCCGTGCGGAGGCTGTCCTCCCGCCTCCAGCGGAAGGTCGGCAGGACGCTCGGCGCCGCCGGATCGGCGGCGGTTTCGGGCAGGGTCATCTGCGGATCACGCTCCAGCACCTCGTGGAATGACTTCGTGAGATGCCGTGGCCGGTCTCCTGGCTTACGGGCTTCCGGTACCCGCCTTCCCGGACGCGCGAGGCGTCCAGTGGCGTCGTGGGTACCGACGACTCCCCCGATCACAGTGGCGAGGGCCGCTCCGGACTGGGACCCCTGAGGGTCCGCCACCGGTCTTCCCGAGCACCACGGCGGGGAACACCGTAGGGGGCTCCCGAACACCCTTGCAAGGCTGCGCACCTGCGCAGGTGTCCAGGATCACAGGCCGCCGGCTGCAAGAATGCGGGCATGCATCTCGTACCGGCCGACCGCGCGGGCCACCGCACCATCGACGGGCACCGGGTCTGCGAGGCGATCGCGGCCATCGGCGACGCCCACCGGGTCCGGACCTGGGCCGAGCGGTTCTCGCTGCTCGCCGACCCCGGGCGGCTCTCCCTGCTGCTCGCCCTGCACCGGGCCGGCCCGCTCGCCGTCACCGATCTCGCGGTCGCCACCGGCATGCGCGACCCGGCCGTCTCCCAGGCGCTGAGACTGCTGCGCACGGCGGGCGTGGTGGCCGGGGAGAAGGACGGACGTGTGGTGCGCTACCGGCTTGTGGACGAGGCCATGCGCCCCCTCCTCGACGAGTGCGCCGGTGGCGAGCACGTCGAGCTCCCCGGCCACCCGACCGACGAGGACCACCCCGGACCCACCGCCGCGACCGGCTGACCGGCCGCGGCGCTCGGCGACCACGGCGGCCGCGGAGGCCGTCGCGGCACGGCGACCGGCGCCCGACCCGCCGTCACCCCCGCAGCCCGGCACAGGCGTTGCCGCCCCTCACCGGCCGCGCTTCACCGACCGCGCTTCACCGGCCACCCCGGCCCGCGCGACTGCGGAACCTCTACGCCCGCTGGCAGGACGGGCACCAGAAGAGGTTGCGCGAGGCGTGCTCCTCGGTCCGGACGTCGGTGCCGCAGACCAGGCAGGGCATCGCCGCCCGCCGGTAGACGTAGACCTCCCCGCCGTGGTCGTCCACGCGCGGCGGCCGGCCCATCGCCTCCGGGGTGTGCTCCGGCCGGACGGTGTCGATCCGGCCCGCCCCGACACCCTCGCGCATCAGCGCGACCAGGTCCGCCCAGATCGCGTCCCACTCGGCGCGGCGCAGGTCGCGGCCGGCCCGGTGCGGGTCGATGCCGTGCCGGAACAGCACCTCGGCCCGGTAGACGTTGCCGACCCCCGCCAACACCTTCTGGTCCATCAGCAGCGCCGCCACCGTCGTCCGGCTGCCGGATATCCGCCGCCAGGCGAGCTGCGGGTCGGCGTCGGCCCGCAGCGGGTCCGGCCCCAGCCGGGCTGCGACGGCCGCCTTCTCCTCGCCGGTGATCAGCGCGCAGGTGTTGGGACCGCGCAGGTCGGCGAAGTGGTCGTCGTTCTCCAGCCGCAGCCGGACCAGGCCGACCGGGGCGGGGGCCGGCCCGGTGCCGAAGCTGAAGCCGCCGTAGAGGCCGAGGTGGACGTGCACCCACGCGTCGTCCGCGAAGCCGAGGAACAGGTGCTTCCCGGTGGCCTCCGCCGCGACCAGCTCCTGCCCGTCGATCAGCGCGGCACTGTCGGCGAACCGGCCCTGCGGGCTGCTGGCGCGGACCGGACGACCGCCGAAGGCCCGGTGGTTCTCGGCGGCGAGACGGTGGATGATGTGGCCTTCCGGCACGGGCGCGGCTCCCCCCGGTGGTTCGATCAGGACCCGTCCATCATCGCAGCCGGCACTGACAGGCCCGGCCGGCCGGAAGGGCCGGACGAAGGGCCCGTGAGCGGCGGAAGGCCCGGACGGACGGCCCGGACGGAAGGCCTGCTCAGCGCACCGGGATGCCCAGCAGCCGGGCCAGGATCACCCGGTCCAGCTCGGCGGCGGTCGCCGCGACGTCCAGGTGGGAGTTGTCGATGATCGGCAGCCCGGAGTTGTACCAGCCGGCCATCCGCCCGTGGATCCGGGCCACCTCCTCGTCACCGAGCCGCCGGTTGCCGCTGCGCCGGGCGTTGCGGCTGAGCACGGAGTCCAGGCTGGGCAGCAGCACCACCGGGATCATGCCCGGCCCGATGTGCCGCTTCCAGCCGCCGAGGCCGATCGCCGGGCGGTCCGGGAAGACGGCGTCGTCGATGATGCACGAGATGCCGTTGGCGAGGTAGTTGCGGCAGGCGAACCCGCAGGTCCGGCGGGCCAGCCGGTACTGCGCCTCGGAGGCGTTGTTCCAGCCGGACTGCGGGTTGGCGAAGCCGGACTGCACCCACTCGCGGACGTCGTCGAGGCTGATGTGCGCGGTCGGGTTGGGGCGCCGCTCGGCCCAGTGCCGGGCGACGGTGGTCTTGCCGGCGCCGGCCGGGCCGATCAGCAGCACCGCGATCGGACCGGAGGGCGCGTGCTGCTGCGGCGGGTGCGCCGGGAGCTGGACGGGTGCCCCGGAGGGCAGCAGGAAGTGCCCGGTCGACCCGGCCGGAACCGGGGCCGGAGCGGGTGCCGCCAGCCGAACGGGCGGCGGACCGGCCGGCACCGGGGCAGGGGCCGGGACAGATGCTGGGCCAGGGCCCTGAGTCGGAGCCGGAGCAGGAACCGGGGCAGGCGGCACCGGGGGCGGCGCGGCCGGCGAGCCGGGCGGCGGACCCACGGGCGGACCGGGCTGCGGCCCCGGCCGCTGACCCGGGTGCGGCACAGCCTGCGGCAGAGGCTGTGACAGGGGCTGTTGACCAGGTGGCACAGGCTGCTGACCCGGCGGCACGGGCTGCGGCCCGGGCGGCACGGGCGGCAGCCCCGGCTGGACCACCGGCACGGGCACGGTCGGCGGCCCCGACAGCGAGTCCTGCGCGGACCCGGACGCGGACCCGGTCCCGGTCCCGCTCCCGGACCCGGACGCGGTCCCGGACGCGGCCGGCCCGGCGGCGCTCCCGGGGTACGGCGGGGCCGGCGGAGCGACGGGACGTGGGGGGACATCTCCACCCCCGGCGTACTGCGTCACGGTCACCTCCCGACTTCTTTTCAGCGGGGACACTACACGGCGGCCGGGCAGCAGACACAGTCCGCCGCCCGGCCGCCGACGCGCGTTCCGCCCGCCCGTCAGCCCGTGGTGAGCTGCTCGGCGAGCGCGCGCAGGGCCAGCTCGTACGACCCGAGCCCGAATCCGGCGATCGTGCCGGAGGCCACCGCGGCGATCACCGAGGTGTGCCGGAAGGTCTCCCGGGCGTACGGGTTGGAGATGTGCACCTCGATCAGCGGCGCGGTCCGCTGAGCGGCGGCGTCCCGCATCGCGTACGAGTAGTGCGTGAACGCGCCCGGGTTGATCACCACCGGGACGGTGCCGTCGGCCGCCTCGTGCAGCCACTCGACCATCTGCTGCTCGGAGTTGGTCTCGTGCACCTCGACCTCGAAGCCCAGCTCCTTGCCGAGCGCCGTGCAGCGCTCGACCAGCCCGGTGTACGAGGTGGAGCCGTAGACGTCCGGCTCCCGGCTGCCGAGCCGGCCGAGGTTGGGGCCGTTGAGCACCATGACCCTGGTCACGAGGAGACCTCCGCGTACGCGGCGACCAGCAGCGACGGGTCGGGGCCCTCCAGCACGGAGGTCTTGCCGAGGCCGTCCAGGACGATGAAGCGGATCAGGTCGCCGCGCGACTTCTTGTCGATCTTCATCGCGTCCAGCAGCTTCGGCCAGGCGTCCGCGCGGTAGCTCAGCGGGAGGCCGACCGAGGCGAGCACGCTGCGGTGCCGGTCGGCGGTCTCGTCGTCCAGCCGGCCGGCCAGCCGGCCCAGTTCGGCGGCGAACACCATGCCGATCGAGATCGCGGCGCCGTGCCGCCACTTGTACCGCTCGTTGCGCTCGATGGCGTGGCCGAGGGTGTGCCCGTAGTTGAGGATCTCCCGGCGGCCGGACTCCTTGAGGTCGCCGGAGACCACGTCGGCCTTGACCTGGATGGCGCGCCGGATCAGCTCGACGGTGTGCGGCCCGGCGGGGGTCTTCGCGCCCTCCGGGTCGGCCTCGATCAGGTCGAGGATGGCCGGGTCGGCGATGAAGCCGCACTTGACGACCTCGGCGAGGCCGGACACGTAGTCGTGCTTCGGGACCGTCTCCAGGGTGCCGAGGTCGGCCAGCACGCCCACCGGCGGGTGGAAGGCGCCGACCATGTTCTTGCCCTCGGCGATGTTGATGCCGGTCTTGCCGCCGACCGCCGCGTCGACCATGCCGAGCAGCGTGGTGGGCATCGAGATCCAGCGGACCCCGCGCAGCCAGGTGGCGGCGACGAAGCCGGCCAGGTCGGTGGTGGCGCCGCCGCCGAGGCCGACGACGACGTCGCTGCGGGTGAAGCCGGTCTGGCCGAGCACCGACCAGCAGTAGGCGGCCACCTCGGCGCTCTTCGCCTCCTCGGCGTTGGGCACCTGGAGGGCGATCGCCTCGTAGCCCTCACCGAGCAGGTCCTCACGGATGGCCTCGGCGGTGGCCTCCAGCGCCTCCGGGTGGATGATCGCCACCCGCCTGGCCCGGCCGCCGATCAGCGGCGCCAGCTCGCCGAGCAGCTGGTGCCCGATCAGCACGTCGTACGGGTCGTGGCCGGCGCTGCCGCCGACGTGAATCCTGACGATGTCAGTCATGGGGGGTCTTCAGCTCCAGTGCTTCCAGTACGGCGTCCGCGACCTGCCCGGGGGTGCGGCCGGCGGTGTCGACGACGGCGGTGGCCACCTCCAGGTAGAGGGGGCGGCGGGCCTCCATCAGCTCGCGCCAGCGGGCCCGCGGGTTGACGGCCAGCAGCGGGCGGGGGGCGTCCAGGCCGACCCGCTTGACCGCGTCGGCCAGCGGGACCTCCAGGAACACCACCGGCAGTCCGTGCAGCAGTTCGCGGGTGGCGTCGGCCATCACCGCGCCGCCGCCGAGCGCGAGCACGCCGTCGTGGTCCTCGGCGGCGGCCCGCACGGCCGCCGTCTCCAGCGCGCGGAAGTGCGGCTCGCCCTCGTCGATGAAGATCTCCGGGATGGGCTTGCCCGCCCGGGCCTCGATGTCCGCGTCGGTGTCCCGGAACGCGACGCCGAGCCGCTCGGCGAGGGCCCGCCCGACGGTGGACTTGCCACTGCCGGGCGGACCGACCAGCACCACGACGGGTGCGGTCATCGGACGATCAGGTGGTCGAGGTAGCTCTGCACGTTCCGGCGGGTCTCCGACACGTGGTCGCCGCCGAACTTCTCGCTCACCGCGTCGGCCAGCACCAGGGCGACCATGGCCTCCGCGACGATGCCGGCGGCCGGCACGGCGCAGACGTCCGAACGCTGGTGGTGCGCCTTGGCCGGCTCGCCGGTGCGCACGTCGACGGTGCGCAGCGCGCGCGGCACGGTCGCGATCGGCTTCATCGCGGCGCGCACCCGCAGCAGCTCACCGGTGGAGAGGCCGCCCTCGGTGCCGCCGGAGCGGCCGGAGGTGCGCCGGGTGCCCTCGGGGGTCGGGACGATCTCGTCGTGCGCCTGGGAACCGGGGACCCTGGCCAGCTCGAAGCCGTCGCCGACCTCGACGCCCTTGATCGCCTGGATGCCCATCAGCGCGGCGGCGAGGCGGGCGTCCAGCCGGCGGTCCCAGTGCACGTGCGACCCGAGGCCGACCGGCACGCCGTAGGCGAGCACCTCGACGACGCCGCCGAGGGTGTCGCCGTCCTTGTGGGCCTGGTCGATCTCGGCGACCATCGCCTTCGACGCGTCGGCGTCCAGGCAGCGGACCGGGTCGGCGTCCAGCTTCGCCTCGTCGGACGGCAGCGGCAGCACGCCGGCCGGGGCCTTGGCGGCGGCCAGCTCGACCACGTGGCTGACGATCTCGATGCCGCAGGTCTCCTTGAGGAACGCGCGGGCGACGGCGCCGAGCGCGACCCGGGCGGCCGTCTCGCGGGCGCTGGCGCGCTCCAGGATCGGGCGGGCCTCGTCGATCGAGTACTTCTGCATGCCGGCCAGGTCGGCGTGGCCGGGGCGGGGCCGGGTGAGCGCCTCGTTGCGGGCCAGTCCGGCCAGCACCTCGGGGTCGACCGGGTCGGCCGACATGACCTGGTCCCACTTCGGCCACTCGGTGTTGCCGACCATGATCGCCACCGGGCTGCCCATGGTCTCGCCGTGCCGGACGCCGCCGAGGAAGGTCACCTCGTCCTGCTCGAACTTCATCCGTGCGCCGCGACCGTAGCCGAGCCGGCGGCGCGCCAGCGCGTCGGCCACCACGGCGGTGGTGACCGGTACACCGGCGGGCAGGCCCTCCAGCGTCGCGACGAGTGCGGGGCCGTGCGACTCCCCCGCCGTCAGCCAGCGCAACGTACCCAACGGAGCTCCTTCATCAGCGGACCGGCCGCGCAGCCGCGACCCGCCCGGGCGTGCGTGCCTTCTCCCCGAATCCTTTCACGTCCCGGGACCGCCCGGCCGCACGGTCCGCGTGACGGACGGCGACCGGCCGACCTGCGGACGGACCGGTTCCGGGTTCAGCGCGCGGCGAGCGCGGCCTCGCCCGCCGCGCGGACCGCCGCCAGCGGGCCGGGCGTCCGCCCGGTGAAGAGTTCGTCCTGCAGCACCGCCTGGTGCACCAGCAGGTCCAGCCCGCCCAGGACGGTCGCCCCGCGCTCCGCGCAGACCGCGGCCAGCCTGGTCGGCCACGGGTGGTAGAGCACGTCGAACAGTGCGCCCGGCCGGGCCGGGAGCGCGTCGGCGAAGCCGTCGGTGGCGCCGGCCGGCGTGGTGGAGACGGTCAGCGGGTGGGCGAGCGCCTCGGCGCCGCGCGCCCAGTCGGCGGTGCGGACGGCGACGCCGAGCCGCTCGCCGAGCTCCGCCATCTCGCGGGCCCGCTCGGGGCTGCGCACGTAGACGGTCACCTCGCGGGTGCCGAGCAGGGCCAGCGCCGCCAGCGCGGAGGAGGCGGTGGCGCCGGCGCCGAGCACGGCCGCCGTCGGGGCGTCGGTCACGCCGCGCTCGCGCAGCGCGTTGACCAGCCCGGGGATGTCGGTGTTCTCACCGGTCCGCCGCCCGTCGGCGGTGAACACCACGGTGTTCACCGCCTCGACCGAGCGGGCGGTGTCGCCGACCTCGTCGAGCAGCGGGATCACCGCGCGCTTGAGCGGCATGGTGAGCGAGAGGCCCGCCCACTCGGCCTCGTCCAGTCCGGCGAGGAAGGCGGGCAGCCCCGCCTCGTCCACCTCGAAGCGGTCGTACCGCCAGCCGTCCAGCCCGAGCGCCGCGAAGGCGGCCCGGTGCAGGTCCGGCGAGAGCGAGTGGGCGATCGGCGAGCCGAGGACGGCGGCCCGGTGCTTGCTGGTCATGCCGGTGTCTCCGTCTCCCCGGCCCTGGGCGGCCGTCACTTCGTCGTGCAGTGGACAGCCACCTTGTCGAACTTCTGGCCGTTCTGCTTGCAGTACTGCTCGACGTTGGTCGCGTGCTCGGTGTCCGTGTCGGCGAACAGGGTCAGCTCCGGCGACATCGCGATGAAGTACAGCCACTTGCCTTCCGCCGGGTTCAGCGTCGCCTTCAGCGCGTCCTGGCCGGGGTTGGAGATCGGCCCCGGCGGCAGGCCCGCGTTGTAGTAGGTGTTGTACTTGTTGGAGGCGTCGTTGATGTCCTTCTTGTCGAGCACCTTGCGGCCCAGCGCGTACTGCAGCGTGGTGTCCATGCCGAGCTTGCCGTCGATCTTGCCCTTGTCGGCCAGCCGGTTCTGGATCGTCCGGGCCATCTTGGCGAAGTCCTGCGGGTTGTTGCCCTCGGCCTGGAGGATGCTCGCCTCGATGACCACCTCGTAGCCGGTCTTGAGGCCGATCTTGGGGGCCTCCGCGTCCAGACTGGCGTAGCGGTCGACGGCGTTCTTGACCATCTGCTTGAGCAGGTCCTCGGGCTTCATGCCCTCGGCGATCGAGTAGCGGGCCGGCCAGAGGAAGCCCTCGATGTTGCCGTTGGCGTACGCGGGCAGGCCGAGGCTGCCGACCTGGGCCTTGGCGACCTCGGCCGTGGTGCCCTTGGGCAGCTTCAGCTTGTCGTCGATCTTGACGTAGGTGGCGGCGGCCGTCAGCCCCTCCTGGATGATCAGCTTCTCGCCGCCGTTCGCCTCCACGAGGCTGGTGACGGCGGCCTCGGCCGACATCTCGCGGGGCAGGGTGTAGGTGCCCGGCTGGATGGTGGTGCACTTCGGGTTCTTGTCGCACGCGTTGGTGAAGGCCTCGACGCTCTTCACCACGCCGGCCGCCTTGAGCGCGGCGCCCATCTGCGAGCCCACGGCGCCCTGCTTGATCTCCACCGCCGTCGAGCCGCTGCCCTGGCCGACGAAGTCCGGCGCCGGGCCGAAGTTGTCCTTGTAGAAGCCGTAGCCCCACCAGCCGGCGCCGCCCATGGCGCCGAGCAGCACCAGCGCGACCACCAGGCAGGCGCCGCCGTTGCGGCGCCCGGACTTCTTGCCCTTCTCCTTGCGCTTCTTCTTCGCCTCGCGGGACTGGTCCTCCTCGCCGAGGAAGCCGTCCTGGTCGTCGAAGGTCTCCTCGCCGCCCTCGGAGTACTCCTCCTCGTGGCCGTCCCACTCGTCCTCGGCGTGCTCGGGCGCGGCCTCCGCCCGGTCGGCGCCGGCTTCCAGCGCGGCGGCCTCGGCCTCCCAGTCGATGCCGTCCGGGCCCGGACCTGAGGCCTGCGCGGCGGCGGGCGCCTTCTGCCGGCGCGACCCGGCCTGCGGTGCCCCGCCCTGCGGTGCCCCGCCCTGCTGCGGCACGGGCTGCTGCTGCGGCGCGCCCTGGGGCATCTGCTGCTGCGGGTAACCCTGCTGGCCGCCACCGAACTGCTGCTGCCCCTGCGGGAAACCCTGCTGCGGGTACCCCTGCTGGTGCTCCTGCTGCGGGTAGCCCTGCTGGCCCTGGCCCATCCCCTGCTGGCCCATGCCCTGCTGCTGGCCGCCCATACCGGGCTGCCCCTGCTGCTGCGGGTAGCCCTGCTGCGGCATGCCCTGGGGCATCTGCTGCTGCGGGTAGCCCTGCTGGCCGCCACCGAACTGCTGCTGCCCCTGCGGGAAACCCTGCTGCGGGTACCCCTGCTGGTGCTCCTGCTGCGGGTAACCCTGCTGGCCCTGGCCCATCCCCTGCTGGCCCATGCCCTGCTGCTGGCCGCCCATACCGGGCTGCATCTGCTGCTGCGGGTAGCCCTGCTCACCGCCGCCGTACTGCGCCTGCTGGGGGTGCTGCTGCCACTGCCCGTCCTGCTGGCCGGGGACCGGCTGCTGACCGCCGTACCCGGGATCGCCCGGATTCCACGGCTCGGAGCCCTGGGGGCCGTAGCCCCGACCCAGATCGGTCATTGATCCCCTTATACCGACGGAGACGACCGGAGGATCGGCCCGGCCGTCCGGGACGGTGTCCCGGCTGATTCTCGAACCGGCGTGCTAGCGCAACACCTGGACGGAGACGCTACCGTACCGCAGACGGTCTCCCGGCCGGGCCCTCGGTCGCCCGCCGGGCCCTCCGTACGCGGCCGGTGCACCGCGGGCCGACGCCCGCGGGGCGGCCGCCCCGCCCGCCCGGCGGACCCGCACCGGACCCCCGCCGGACGATCACCCGACCACCGCCGGACCGTCACCGCCCCACCACCCGGCCGGCACCCCGGGGCCGCCGCGGACCGCCCGCAGACCGCCCCCCGGGCCGCCCGCGGACCGCCCGTCAGTGCCCGGCCTCCCCCGACGGCGCCGAAGCGCCCGCCGAAGCCGGAGCCGAAGCCGAGGAGGACTCGGACGCGGAGGCCGACGGGCTCGCCGACACCTGGGTGGCGTTGAACTCCGCCACGTTCTTCTGCTGCACCTCGAAGCTGTCGGTGAACCGGGTGTCCCCGGGCTTCACGGTGACGAAGTAGAGCCAGTCCCCCGCCACCGGGTCGACCGCCGCCATGATCGCCTGCCGCCCCGGGTTGGAGATCGGCGTCGGCGGCAGCCCGGTGTGCCGGTAGGTGTTGTACGGGGAGTCGAGCCGCGTGTCGGTGACGCTGGTGTTCAGCGTGGACCGCCCGAGCGCGTAGTTGATCGTCGAGTCCAGCTGGAGCGGCATGCCCTTCGCAAGCCGGTTGTAGATGACCCGGGACACCTTGCCCATGTCCTCGGTGTTGTCGGCCTCGCCCTGGATCATGCTCGCGATGGTCACCAGCCCGTACAGGCTCTGCCCGAGGTTCTGCGCCACGACCTCCGCGTCGTCCCGGGCGAACTCCTTGCCGGCCCGCTCGACCATCTGCTTCAGCAGGTCGACCGCGGTGGTGTCCTCGGTCACGCTGTACGTCGCGGGGAAGAGGTAGCCCTCGGGGCTGCCGTTGGCGAACTCCGGCAGGCCCAGCTCGGCGGCCTGCTCCTGCGCGGCCTTCTCGGTGCTCCCCTCGGGCAGCTGGAGCTTGCGGTCGATCGCCGCGTAGATCTGGCTGCCCCGCCACCCCTCGGGGATGGTCAGGCCGTTGGCGTTGGACGGGTCGACCAGCACGGCCAGCGCGGCGGCCGCCGACATCTTCTGCCGCAGCGTGTAGGTGCCGGGCTGGATCCGCCCGGCGGCGGCCGCGCTGCCCTTGGCCGCCCGGGTGAAGGCGATCGAGCTGGCGACCACGCCGTTGCGCACCAGGGCCGAGGCGATCTGGCTGAGCCCGGCGCCCTCCGGCACCGAGACCTGGACCGAGCCGGAGCCGCCGCCCGCGTAGTCCGCGGCGGCCGGCGGCTTGCGCTGGCCCTGGACCCAGCTGAACCCTGCCAGCCCGGCCCCGCCGAACACCGCGATCAGCGAGAGCGCGGTGAGCAGGCAGGCCAGCCCGTTGCGCCGGCGGTGCGGGTCCGGCGGCTCGGGGCGCCGGCGGTGCGCGCCCGGCGGGCGGCCCTCCGGTTCGACGGCCGGCGCACCGAGATGGCCGGGGGTGAGTCCGGGCGTGAAGTCCAGGTCGGTCACTGCGCCCCCTCTGCGGGTCCGCGCGGAAAGCGGCACGACGGCAACGGCAGAGGGGCCCGTGCGGACGCGTCCGCACGGGCCCCTCACCGGGACGTTAGATCAGGCCGGTCAGCCGGCCGCCTCGACGCTCTCACCGGGCGGGCGTCCGCTCACCCGTTCGGACTCAAGGGCCGTCTGCAGGATCACCACGGCCGCCGCCTGGTCGACCACCGAGCGGCCCTTCTTCGCCTTGACCCCGGAGGCACGCAGCCCGTGGGTCGCGGTGACGGTCGACATCCGCTCGTCCACCAGCCGCACCGGCACCGGCCAGAGCCGGTTGGCCAGCCGGGCCGCGTACCCGCGGACCTTCTCCGCCGCCGGGCCCTCCTTGCCGCTGAGCGAGCGCGGCAGCCCGACGATCACCTCGATCGCGCCGTACTCCTCGGCGATCGCGGCGATCCGGGCCTGCGACTTCACCCCGGCGGGGACGGTCTCGACCGGTGTGGCGAGCACCCCGTCGGGGTCGCAGGACGCGACCCCGATCCGGGCGTCCCCGACGTCGACGGCGATCCGCCGTCCACGTCGGAAGGGCCGTTCCTCGACCTGCTCGTCCATCAGGAGGCGCGCTCCGCGACCAGGCCGCGCACCGCGGCGATGGCCTCGTCGACCGCGGCCGGGTTGCTGCCGCCGCCCTGGGCGACGTCGTCCTTGCCGCCACCGCCGCCGCCGAGGGTCTTGGCGGCGGTGCGGACCAGCTCGCCGGCCTTGATGCCGCGCCCGCGCGCGTCCTCGTTGGTGGCGATCACGGTCAGCGGGCGGTCGTTCGCGACGGTGAAGGCGGCGACCACGGCCGGACGCGAGCCCAGCCGGCCGCGCACGTCCAGGACCAGCTTGCGCAGCTCGTCCGCGCCGGTGCCGTCGGCGACCCGGGCGGCCACCACGGCGATGCCGCGCACGTCCTCGGCCGAGTCGGCGAGACCCGCGGCGGCCGCGAGCACCTTCTCGGCGCGGAAGCGCTCGATCTCCTTCTCGGCGTCCTTGAGCTTGGCGAGCATGCCGGAGATCTTCTCGGGCAGCTCCTCCGGGCGGCCCTTGACCAGCTCGGTGAGCTGGGCGACCACGGTGTGCTCGCGGGCCAGGAAGCGGTACGCGTCGGCGCCGACCAGCGCCTCGACCCGGCGCACGCCGGAGCCGATCGAGGACTCGCCGAGCAGCTTCACCAGGCCCAGCTGGGCGGTGTTGCCGACGTGCGTGCCACCGCACAGCTCCTTGGAGAAGTCACCGATGGTGACGACCCGGACCTCGTCGCCGTACTTCTCGCCGAACATGGCGATGGCGCCGGCCTTGCGGGCCTGGTCCATCGTCATGACCTCGGCGGTGACCTCCAGCTCGCGGGTCAGCACGTCGTTGATCTTCTGCTCGACGTCGACCAGCACGCTGCCGGGCACGGCGGCGGGCGAGCCGAAGTCGAAGCGGAAGCGGCCCGGCGCGTTCTCCGAACCGGCCTGGGCGGCCGTCGGGCCGAGCGCGTCGCGCAGCGCCTGGTGGGTCAGGTGGGTGGCCGAGTGGGCCCGGGCGATCGCCCGGCGGCGCTCCACGTCGATCGTGGCGTACGCGGACGAGCCGAGCACGACCTCGCCGAACAGCACGCCGCCGGAGTGCACGATGACACCCGGGACGGGCTGCTGCACGTCGCGGATCTCCACGACGGCGCCGGAGTCCAGCCGGAGCCGGCCGTGGTCGGCGAGCTGGCCGCCGCCCTCGGCGTAGAACGGGGTGCGGTCGAGGATGATCTCGACCTCGTCGCCCTCGGACGCGGCCGGCGACGGCACGCCGTCGACCAGCAGGCCGACCACGGTGGCCTCGCCCTCGGTGAGGGTGTAGCCGGTGAAGACGCTGGCGCCGGAGCCGTCGGCGACCTCGCGGTACGCGGCGACGTCGGCGTGGCCCATCTTCTTCGCCTTGGCGTCCGCCTTGGCGCGGTCCCGCTGCTCCTGCATCAGGCGGCGGAAGCCGGCCTCGTCGACCTGGAGGCCCTGCTCCTCGGCCATCTCCAGGGTGAGGTCGATCGGGAAGCCGTAGGTGTCGTGCAGCTTGAAGGCCTGGTCGCCGGAGAGGACGGCGCCGCCGGCCTGCTTGGTCTCGGTGACGGCGGTGTCCAGCAGGCTGGTGCCGGCCTTCAGGGTCTGCAGGAAGGCCGCCTCCTCGCCGGTGACGACCGTCTCGATGCGCTTGCGGTCGCTCTCCAGCTCCGGGTACTGCGGGGCCATCGCCTTGATGGCGGTGTCGGTGAGGTCCTTGGCGACCACGCCGGTGGCACCCAGCAGGCGCATGTTGCGGATGGCGCGGCGCAGGATGCGGCGCAGCACGTAGCCGCGGCCCTCGTTGCCGGGGGTGACGCCGTCGCCGATCAGCATCAGCGCGGTGCGGATGTGGTCGGTGACCACGCGCAGCGAGACGTCCGACTTGTGGTCGGCGCCGTAGGTGTGGCCGGTCAGCTCGGCGGCCCGGTCCAGGATCATCCGGCTGGTGTCGATCTCGAAGAGGTTGTCGACGCCCTGCAGGATGGCGGCGAGGCGCTCCAGGCCGAGGCCGGTGTCGATGTTCTTGCTCGGCAGGTCGCCGAGGATCTCGAAACCGTCCTTGCCGTCACCGTGGCCGCGCTCGTACTGCATGAAGACCAGGTTCCAGATCTCCAGGTAGCGCTCGCCGTTGACGGCCGGGCCGCCCTCCTCGCCGTAGGCGGGGCCGCGGTCGTAGTTGATCTCCGAGCACGGGCCGCACGGGCCGGGGACGCCCATCGACCAGAAGTTGTCCTTCATGCCGAGGCGCTGGATGCGCTCCGAGGGGACGCCGATGACGTCCCGCCAGATCTGCTCGGCCTCGTCGTCGTCCTGGTAGACGGTGATCCAGAGCTTCTCCTTCTCCAGGCCGTAGCCGCCGTCCGCGACGGAGCTGGTGAGCAGCTCCCAGGCGAACTTGATGGCGCCTTCCTTGAAGTAGTCGCCGAAGGAGAAGTTGCCGCACATCTGGAAGAAGGAGCCGTGCCGGGTGGTCTTCCCGACCTCCTCGATGTCCAGGGTGCGGACGCACTTCTGCACGCTGGTGGCGCGCGAGAACTGCGGCTTGACCTCACCCAGGAAGTACGGCTTGAACGGCACCATGCCGGCGTTGACCAGCAGCAGGGTGGGGTCGTCGGCGACCAGGGACGCCGACGGAACGACGGTGTGGCCGCGCTCCTCGAAGAAGCGCAGCCAGCGGCGGCGGATCTCAGCCGACTCCATTAGTGGTCCTTCCGGTTCGTACCGCCCCGCGGCGGAAGCGCACGACGGGGCGTCTTTTCGATGGCTTGGGGGGTTGTGCGGGCACCGTCGGACGATGCGCGGGCACTGCTGGACGGAGGCAGGGCGGCGGCCGGGCTGCCGGGCGCCGCCGAGATAGCTCGGTACTCGGGCTCGCCGCGCAGGACCCGGCGGCGGCGGGGCTCCACGACGGCGGTGCCGTCCAGCCCGAGGTCCTCGCGCAGCTGCTCCTCGCGCTCGGCCATGCCGGCCTTCACGTCCTGCGCGAACCGCTTCGCGGCGTCGCCCAGGTTGAGCGCACCGCGCGCGGCGGTGCCGGAGATGCTGTCGGGGGTGAGCCGGTGGACCGCCTCGTTGGCCTTGTTCATGGCCCACACGGTGGCGCCGGCGCCGACCGCCATCCAGAAGATGCGTCGCACCATGCCGTCAGCTCCTCACCGCGCGCCGGACCCGGGCGAGCAGGCCGCTCTTCTGCACGGTCGCCGCGCGAACCTCGGCCCGGATCAACCGGGCCAGCTCCTCGCGCTCGGACGGCTGGGTGGGCAGCACCGGACCGCCCTGCTGCTTGGCGACGGCCTTGCGCACGCCGTAGCTGAAGGCCGCGACCTTGACCAGCGGCCCGCCCAGGGTGGCCGCGACGGTGGAGGAGAGCGCGTTGGCGTTGGCGGCGGCGTCCTGCACGTTGGCGGTGATCTCGTCCACCCGCTCCAGCTGCTCGTTGGCGCTGCGCACGGCCGCGCCGGCGTCGGTCAGCAGCGGCACAGCCTGCTCGGTGACGGCGGAGACCAGGACGGTGGCCTCCTTGAGCACCCGCGAGAGCCGGACCAGGACGACCGCGAGCAGGGTGACCAGGACCGCCCAGAACACGGCGACGAGCAGACCGGCCAGCTCTCCCACGGACACTTTTACGCGCTCCCTCGCCTTGCTGTTCTCCAGGGGAACCCTATCGCGACCACGACAGGTTTCCGGACCGGGTTATCCGGACAGTCCCGCCCGGCGATCCGGTCGGGTGTGCGATCCGCGCGCGTAACCTACCCGCCGGTCACCTCGTTCTGCCAGGCAGGCCGCCACCCACGCGGCCCGACGGACGCCCGGACCGCAGGCCCGGGCCGGGACACGGGGAGCAGCGCTTGGACGGGGAATCCACACCGCAGCCCGGAGGGGCGGCGCCGGGGCGGCTCCCGGCGGAGGTCACCAGCTTCGTCGGCCGGCAGCGGGAGCTGACCGAGCTGGCCCGGTTGCTGGCCGGGCAGCGGCTGGTGACGGTGACCGGCCCGGGCGGGGTCGGCAAGAGCCGGCTGGCGCTGCGCGCGGCGGCCCGGGCGGCCGGCGCGTTCCCGGACGGCACCTGGCTGGTCGAGGTCGCGCCCGTGCAGGACCGGCAGCTGCTCGGGCACGCGGTCCTGGAGGCGCTGCGGCTGACCGACGGCACGGCCCGGCCGCCGCTGGACGTCCTGGCCGAGCAGCTGGCCGGCCGCCGGCTGCTGCTGGTGCTGGACGGCTGCGAGCACCTCGCGGAGGCCTGCGCGGAGCTGGTCCGGGCGCTGCTGCGGGCACTGCCGGGCCTGCGGGTGCTGACCACCAGCCGGGAGGCGCTGCGGACGGCCGGCGAGCACCTGCTGACCCTGGCGCCGCTGCCGGTCGGCCCGGTGCGCCCGGGGGTGCTGCCGGACGCGGTGCGGCTGTTCACGGACCGGGCCCGGGCGGTGCTGCCGTCCTTCGAGGTGACGGCCGAGGGCGCGGAGGTGATCGCCCAGCTCTGCCGGCGGCTGGACGGCATCCCGCTGGCGGTGGAGCTGGCCGCCGGGCGGCTGCGGGCGCTGTCGGTGGCGCAGATCAGCGCCCGGCTGGACGACCGGTTCCGGCTGTTGACCGGGGGCGACCGGACGGCCCTGCCGCGCCACCAGACCCTGCGCACGACGATCGGCTGGAGTCACGAGCTCTGCACAGTGCAGGAACGTTTACTCTGGGCCCGCCTCTCGGTCTTCGCCGGGGGTTTCGACCTGGACGCCGCCGAGTACGTGTGCGCCGGTCAGGGTGTCGACCCGGACGAACTGCTCGACCTGCTGACCGAGCTGGTCGCCAAGTCCGTGGTGCTGCGCGAGGACTGCGCCTTCGATGTCCGGTTCCGGCTGCTGGACACCGTCCGCGAGTACGGGCTGCAGTGGCTGCGCGCGGCCGGCGAGGAGCACCGACTGCTGCGCCGGCACCGCGACTGGTACCTGGGCGTGGCCACCTGGGGCGAGGTCGAGTGGTTCGGCCCCCGGCAGGCGGAGACCGCCGCGCGCACCGAGCTGGTGCACGCCAACCTGCGGGCCGCGCTGGAGTTCTGCCTCGCCGAACCCGGCGAGGAGCAGCTCGCGCTGCTGCTGGCCGGCACGCTCTGGTTCTACTGGGTCGGCTGCGGCCACCTCGGCGAGGGGCGGCACTGGCTGGACCGGGCGCTGGCGCTCGACCAGGAGCCGACCGAGGCCAGGGCCAAGGCGCTCTGGGTGACCGGCTACATGGCCACCCTCCAGGGGGACCTGGTCGCCGCCCGGCCGGCGCTGGAGGAGTGCCGCCGCCAGGCGCTGGCCACCGGCGACGACCGGGCGCTCGCCTACGCCGTGCACCGGCAGGGCTGCGCGGCCCTGATCGGCGACGAGCCGGCCCGCGCCGCCGAGCTGTTCGAGGAGGCGCTCTGGCACTACCGGACCATCGGCGAGCTGAACAGCAACGTGCTGATGGCGATGTTCGAGCTCGGCATCGCGCACCTCTTCCAGGGCGACCAGGAGAGCGGCGAGCTCTGGCTCGGGCAGGTCCGCGAGCTGTGCGAGGAGCACGGCGAGCAGTGGGCGTACGCGTACGCGCTGTACGCCCTCGCGTACGCGCACTGGCTGGACGGCGAGGTGCGGCCGGCCCGGGCGCTGGCCCGGGAGAGCGTGCGGCTCAACCACCTGTTCAACGACCTGCTCGGGATCGTGCTGGCGATCGACCTGCTGGCGCTGCTGGAGACGGAGCCGGCCGGCCCGGGCGAGCCCGGCGACCTGCGGGAGGCCCGCGTGCTGCAGGGCGCGGCGCACCGGATCTGGCGGACGGTGGGCAAGCCGTTCTTCGGCTCCCGGACCTTCAACGGTCCGCACCGGGCCTGCGCGGAGCGGGCCGGGGCGGGGCTGACCGAGCAGGAGTTCACCGACTTCTTCGCCACCGGCGCCCGGCTCGACCTGGACGCGGCCGTGCACCGGGCGCTCGGCGGCGGGGAGCGCCCGGACGGCCCGGCTCCCGGGGCCGGGCCCGGGCCGGTGCCGCCGACGCCGCAGCCGTCCCCCGTCTGGCGCTGAGCAGACGCCCGGCACCGAGCCGGCGCCCGGCACCGAGCAGACGAAGGCCGCCCCGGACCCGCCGGGATCCGCACCGGGAATAGTTGAAACTTGTCCATTGCTGGAGCGGCCAGAGACACCCGGCCCGTACGGAAGGAGCACCCCGTGGCCACCCACACCGCCGACGAGTACCGCATGGCGACGTTCTACTTCGAGTCCAAGGCGTACACCGACGCCGCCCGGATGCTGGAGGGCGTGCTCGCCGAGGAGCCGGCCAACCTCTCGGTCCGGCTGCTGCTCGCCCGCAGCTACTTCCACTCCGCCCAGCTCTCCCGGGCCGAGGCCGAGCTGCGCCGGGTGCTGGAGGCCGACCCGGCCGAGGACTACGCCCGGCTGATGCTCGGCCGCACCCTGCAGCGCCAGGGCCGCGCCGAGGAGGCCCGCCCGCACCTGCGGCTCGTCGCCGCGATGACCGGCGAGGAGTACTGAGCCGGCGGGGGTGACCCCGGCACCGCACCGGGAAAAGGGGCGAGCCCCCGCCGCCACGAGGGCGACGGGGGCTCGCTGGGTACGGCAGGCGTACCGCTCGCGGGTCAGCGCGAGTAGTACTCGACGACGAGCTGCTCGTCGCAGATCACCGGGACCTCCTTGCGCTGCGGCGCGCGGTCCAGGCGGAAGGCCAGGGCCTTCAGGTTGACCTCGAGGTACTTCGGGGTCTGGCCCTCGCCCGCGTAGCCACCCTCACGGGCGACCTGGAACGGGACCTTCTCCTTGCTGCGCTCGCGGACGGTGACCACGAAGCCCGGCTTCATCTGGTACGACGGCTTGTTGACCTTGCCGCCGTTGACCTCGATGTGACCGTGGACGACCATCTGGCGGGCCTGGTAGATGGTGCGGGCAATGCCCGAACGCAGCACCAGGGAGTCCAGGCGGGTCTCCAGCTCGGCGACGAGCGCCTCACCGGTCTTGCCCTCGGCCTTCTTCGCGCGGTCGAACGCGCGCGCCATCTGCTTCTCGCTCAGGTCGTACTGGGCGCGCAGACGCTGCTTCTCGAGCAGACGGACCTTGTAGTCCGAGTTCTGCTTGCGACCACGGCCGTGCTGGCCGGGCGGGTACGGGCGGGCCTCGAAGTACTTGACGGACTTCGGGGTCAGCGGCACGCCGAGCGCACGCGCGATCTTGACCTTGGGACGCTTCTGGTTCGCCATGAACCAAACCTTCCTTGCTTACGAATACGGCTTCACCAGGTGTTGACGGAGGTTGCTCGTCGCGACCCGGAGAAAACCCCACCGCCCGAAAGGCAGTGCGATCAGCCGCTCTCCGGAGCCGGGCACGGAAGTGCTTGCACACGAGTGGCCCACCGATGCGAGTCAGTGGGCTGCACGCGACACCGAAACGGTGCGCAACGCTCCTGGGCCCCCGCGGAGGAGGGCCTGGCCGGTGTCCCGCTGGTGCGGCCGGTCGGTCGGGGTCTCCCCCTGTCCGCCGTCCCGGGACATGGCACTTCGCACGAGTATACCCGCAGCCGTTCAGCCCCTCGTCCACGGGCCGGGGACCGGAGCACCGGAGCCCGGGGACACCGGACTACGGGGCACCGGAGTACGGGGCACCGGACCGGGGCCCGGCGGATCACTCGCCCCTGAGCCGGCCCCTGGTCCACTCCACGACGTCCGCGTACCGGGCCTCGCCGCCGCGCCGGGTCGGCTGGTAGTACTCCTTGCCGTGCACCGCGTCCGGCGCGTACTGCTGCGTCGCGATGCCCTCGGGCAGGTCGTGCGGGTACTGGTAGCCCTTGCCGTGGCCCAGCTTGCCGGCGCCGCCGTAGTGCGCGTCCCGCAGGTGTGGCGGCACCGGACCGGCCAGGCCCTGCCGGACGTCCGCCAGCGCCGCGTCGATCGCCAGGTAGGCGGCGTTGGACTTGGGCGCCAGCGCCAGCGCGATCGCCGCCTGGGAGAGGATGATCCGCGCCTCCGGGAAGCCGATCAGCGCCACCGCCTGGGCCGCCGCCACCGCCGTCTGGAGCGCCGTCGGATCGGCCAGGCCGACGTCCTCGCTGGCCGAGATCATCAGCCGGCGGGCGATGAACCGCGGGTCCTCGCCCGCCTCGATCATCCGGGCCAGGTAGTGCAGGGTGGCGTCCACGTCGCTGCCCCGGATCGACTTGATCAGGGCGCTGGCCACGTCGTAGTGCTGGTCGCCGTCCCGGTCGTAGCGGACGGCGGCCTGGTTGACGGCGGTCTCGGTGGTGGCCAGCGTGATGCTCGCCTCGCCCTTCTCCAGCGCCGCCCCGGCCGCGGCCTCCAGCGTGGTGAGCGCCTTCCGGGCGTCCCCGCCGGCCAGCCGGACCAGGTGGTCCTCGGCCTCCGCGGTCAGTTCCACCGCGCCCTCCAGGCCGCGCTCGTCGGCGACCGCGCGGCGCAGCAGGGCCCGGACGTCGTCGTCGGTCAGCGACTCCAGGGTGAGCAGCAGCGAGCGGGAGAGCAGCGGGGAGATCACCGAGAAGTACGGGTTCTCGGTGGTCGCGGCGATCAGGGTGACCCAGCGGTTCTCCACCGCGGGCAGCAGCGAGTCCTGCTGGGCCTTGGAGAAGCGGTGGATCTCGTCCAGGAAGAGCACCGTCTCCCGGCCGGACATGCCGACGGCGCGGCGGGCACCGTCGATCACCGCGCGGACCTCCTTGACCCCGGCGGTGATCGCGGACAGCTCGACGAAGCGGCCCTCGACGGCCTGGCTGATCACGTGCGCCAGGGTGGTCTTCCCCGTCCCGGGCGGGCCCCAGAGGATCACCGAGCTGGTCGCGGCCGGGCCGCGCGACCCGGCGACCAGGCGGCGCAGCGGCGAGCCGGGCTTCAGCAGCTGGCGCTGGCCGGCCACCTCGTCGAGGGTGCGCGGGCGCATCCGCACGGCGAGCGGGGCCCGGCCGGGCTCCTTGGCCTGGCGTTCCTCGGCGGCGGCGGTGAAGAGGTCCGGTTCGTCCACACCGGAAGCCTATGCGAGCACGCCGACAGCCCGGCCCGCCCGGACGGCGGGCCCGCCCCGGGACGCCGCCCGGACGCCCGC
This sequence comes from Kitasatospora sp. NPDC042419, assembly GCF_056437345.1. Classification (NCBI taxonomy): domain Bacteria; kingdom Bacillati; phylum Actinomycetota; class Actinomycetes; order Kitasatosporales; family Streptomycetaceae; genus Kitasatospora; species Kitasatospora sp. NPDC042419. The sequence goes on along the minus strand of NZ_JBWKAW010000007.1, from coordinate 211,182 downwards.
CGCTCCCGCCTCCCGCTACTGCGGCAGGTCCAGCACGACCGCCTCGAACTCCTCCAGCGAGCGCAGCGTCACCCCGCCGCCGGCCACCGCCCGGGCCCGGGCCGCGGCGACCGCGCCGCGGGAGGCCACCAGGGCGGCCCGGCTCGCGAAGAGCCCGCCCACCGACCCGCGCTCGTCCTCGTCGTTGAACAGCATCGAGCCGCCGAGGAACCCGTCGAGCCGCTGCATGGCGGGCAGCGCCTGCTCGCGGAAGGCGGCGGCGATCCGGTCGCCCTGCGCCCGGTCGAAGTCGAACCGGGCCAGCCGGAACCAGGCCCCCGGGGCGGCCTGGACGGGCCGGGCGGCGACCACGGCCCGCCAGACGTCGGTGGTCACCGTCCCGGCGAAGGGCGCCAGCAGTTCGGCGCGGCGGCCGCGCAGCCGCTCGTCGCTGTCCCGTTCCGCCTCGGCGCTCTCCCACCAGGAGCCCAGGGTGAGGATGCCGAGCTCCCGGTCGGCGAACAGCCCGAAGCCCCGGTACCCGGGCTGCGGGGCGAGCAGCCCGACCGCCTCGGCGCGGAGCCCGTCGAGGGCCTGGTCCAGGGCGGCCGGGTCGCCGGTGGCGTAGACCGTGCGAACGAACATGGGCGGGTCTCCTGACCTCCGGCGGGCGCCGCGACGGGCGCCCGCACCTTCCCGAGCACGTCCATCGGACGCCGTGGGCGGGGGCCCGGCAACGCCGCGCAGCCGTTCGGAGGAGTTGGGGTACCTCCCCCGCCGTGCCCTCGGCCGGGTTCGGGCGCGGGGCGTCTCCCCCGCCCGTGCCTCACTCCCGGCCGAGGCCCGCCGCGTGGTCCGGCACGTACCGCTGCAGGTCGCGCGGGGGGCGCTGGTAGCCGCGGGAGGCGGGCCGGGGCGGCAGCACGATCTTCCGCGGGCTCACCTCCCGGTAGGGGACGGTGGAGAGCAGGTGGGCGATCATGTTGATCCGGGCGCGCCGCTTGTCGTCGCTCTCCACCACGTGCCAGGGCGACTCCGGGGTGTCGGTGTGGAGGAACATCTCGTCCTTGGCCCGCGAGTAGTCCTCCCAGCGGGTGACCGACTCGACGTCCATCGGCGAGAGCTTCCACCGCTTCATCGGGTCCGCCAGCCGGTCCCGGAAGCGCCGTTCCTGCTCGGTGTCGCTCACCGAGAACCAGTACTTGCGCAGCAGCACGCCGGACTCGGTGATCATCCGCTCGAAGGTCGGGCACTGGTGCAGGAACTGCCAGTACTCCTCCTCGGTGCAGAAGCCCATCACCTTCTCCACCCCGGCCCGGTTGTACCAGCTGCGGTCGAACAGCACGATCTCCCCGGCGGCCGGCAGGTGCTCGACGTACCGCTGGAAGTACCACTGGGTGCGCTGGCGCTCGGTGGGCGTGGGCAGCGCGACCACCCGGGCGATGCGGGGGTTCAGATACTCCGTCACGCGCTTGATGGCCCCGCCCTTGCCGGCCGCGTCCCGCCCCTCGAAGACCACCACCAGCCGGGCGCCCTCGGCCCGCACCCACTCCTGGAGCTTGACCAGTTCCTGCTGGAGGCGGAGCAGCTCCCGCTCGTAGGGCTTCCTCGCCAGCCGCTCGGCCGACGCCCCGGCCGGTGACCCGGCCGCGCGGCTACTCCCGCCGGTCCGCCCGCCCGCACCCGGCTTCCCGCCCGGACCGGTCTGCTCGCGTTCGGCCTTGGCTGCCACCTGGGTGCCTCCGTTCGGCGGGGTGCTGATGACCCCTCACGGTAGGCGGTCGGCGCGGTTCCCGCAGGTCCTGGATGTCCGGCGCGGCAGCGGCGGCCCCCTGAACCGCCGCTGCCGGGCTCCCCCGTGGACCGGCCCGAGGGCCGAACGATCAACCTTGACCCAGACCTGCCGGACAGGTCCAATTTCCGGTTCCATAACCTTGGGGCATGGATGTGGACACCCGGCTGCTGCGCAGCTTCGCCGCGGTCTGCGAGGAGGGCCAGCTGACCGCCGCCGCGGCCCGGCTGTTCGTCTCCCAGCCGACGCTGACCAAGCAGATCCGCCAACTGGAGGCGCTGCTGGGGGTGGAGCTGTTCGAACGGTCACGCCGCGGCATGGCACCCACCCGGGCGGGCCGGGCCCTGGCCGCCCACACCGGCGCGATCATGTCCGAGTGGGAGGAGGCGCTGCGCGCCACCCGGGCGGCCGCGGCGGAGCAGGGCTCGACGCTGCGGGTGGGCTTCGAGGGCGGCATCATCAACCTGATGACCCATCGCACGGTCGCCGACTTCACCCGGCGGATGCCTGGCTGGCAGGTGGAGCTGCGGCAGAACAACTGGTTCGACCCGACCTCGGGCCTGGCGACCGGCGAGATCGACCTGACGCTCTGGCACGCCCCGCCGTCGCTGTCCGAGCGGTACAACGTCGCCGTGCTGGGCGAGGAGCCGCGCTGTGCGGCGCTGCCGGCCGGGCACCGGCTGGCCGACCGTGCGGTCATCGACTTCGAGGAGCTGCTGGACGAGCCCTTCGTGGCGATTCCGCACGAGGCCGGGCACTGGCGGGAGTACTGGCTGGCGGTCCGGGAGCGGGGCGGGCGACCTGTGCGGATCGGCGCGGTGGCGCACAACACCGACGAGTGGCTGGCCGCGGTGGTGTGCGGCCAGGGCGTCGGTTTCGCCCCGGAGACGATGAGCCGGCTGGCACCGCGCGAGGATGTCGCGTACCGGCCGGTGCGAGGACTGAGCCCGAGCCAGGTCGGGCTGTACTGGCCGAAGGACCGGAGGCTGACGCCCGCCATGGCCGCGTTCGTGCGCAGCTGTCGGGCCACGGTCGGCTTCGGCACCAGGCCCTAGGACCGTCGGAGCCGGGCCGTGGGACCGTCGGCGCCGGGCCCTGGCGTCAGGCCGTCGGCGGCGGCCCGCAGGCGTCGGCCCCGGGCACCACCGGGCCTCGGACTCGGCGTCCGGAGGCTAGACGGCCTCGAAGGGCTCCGGGTACCGGCACAGGCCCCGCGGGGAGCCGTCGTACCCGGGCAGGGCGAGCACCTGGAAGTAGGCCTCCGGCACCTCGAACGGGCCGGTGACCTCGTGCCGCTGCGCCGGGAGGAAGCCGAACCGCCCGTAGTAGTCGGGATCGCCGAGGACGACGACCAGCTTCTCGCCGGCCTCCTCGGCGGCGGTCAGCGCCGCCTTGACCACCAGTTCGCCGACGCCCTTGCGCTGCCACTCCGGGGCGACCGCGACCGGCGCGAGCGCGAGGCCGTGGCCCTCGCCGACCCGCAGCCGGGTGAGCAGCGCGTGCCCGACCACGAGCCCGGCGTCGTCCACCGCGACCACCGACAGGTCGGGCAGCCAGGCGGGATCGCGGCGCAGCGCGTCCACCAGGTCGGCCTCGTCCGGGCCGGGGAAGGCGGCCATGTGGACGCGTCTGGTGGCGGGTGCGTCCTCGGGACACTCGACCCTGGTACTGACCTTCATGGGGGAACCCTCTCTCTGTCACACACCGTTGTGGACCGGCCCCGGACGACGGTGATGCCGTCCGGGGCCGTGAAAGGTTAGCCGATGTCGGCCGATGCGGCGTCAGGCCTTCGGCTGGGCCTCGGACTTGGCGTCCTCGCGGACCTTCGGCTGGGCGTCGACGCCGGCCTCGCGGCGCTGCGCCGGCGTGATCGGGGTGGGGGCGCCGGTCAGCGGGTCGCCGCCGGTGGACGTCTTCGGGAACGCGATGACGTCCCGGATGGTGTCGTACCCGCCGAGCAGGGTGACGATCCGGTCCAGGCCGAAGGCGACGCCACCGTGCGGCGGCGGGCCGTAGTTGAAGGCGTCCAGCAGGAAGCCGAACTGCGAGGCGGCCTCCTCCTCGGAGAGGCCGATCGCGTCGAACGCCCGCTTCTGGACGTCCCGCTGGTGGATACGGATCGAACCGCCGCCCAGCTCCGAGCCGTTGAGCACCAGGTCGTAGGCGTTGGAGAGCGCCGAGCCCGGGTCGGTGTCGAAGGTGGCCAGCGACTCCGCGGTCGGGGCGGTGAACGGGTGGTGCACCGCGTGCCAGCCCTGGAACTCGCCCTTGTCGTCCTCGATGGGCTCGAACATCGGGAAGTCGACGACCCAGAGGAAGGCCCACTGGGACTCGTCGATCAGCTCGCAGCGGCGGCCGATCTCCAGACGGGCGGCGCCGAGCAGCTCCTGCGAGGGGCGCTGCTTGCCGGCCGCGAAGAAGACCGCGTCGCCGTTCTTGGCGCCGGCGGCGGCGGCCAGGCCGGCCAGGTGCTCCTCGGAGAGGTTCTTGGCGACCGGGCCGCGCAGCTCGCCGGTCTCGGCGTCGATGAGCACGTAGGCGAGGCCCTTGGCGCCGCGCGCCTTGGCCCAGTCCTGCCAGGCGTCGAGCTGCTTGCGCGGCTGCGAGGCACCGCCCGGCATGACCACGGCGCCGACGTACGGGGCCTGGAAGACCCGGAACGAGGTGCCCTGGAAGTACTCGGTGAGGTCGGTGAGCTCCTGGCCGAACCGGACGTCCGGCTTGTCCGAGCCGTAGCGGCCCATGGCGTCGGCGTAGGTCATCCGCGGCAGCGGGTTCGGGACCTCGTAGCCGTGCACCTCGCGCCAGATCGAACCGATGATCTTCTCGCCGAGGGCCAGGATGTCCTCCTGGTCGACGAACGAGGCCTCGATGTCCAGCTGGGTGAACTCCGGCTGCCGGTCGGCGCGGAAGTCCTCGTCGCGGAAGCAGCGGGCGATCTGGTAGTAGCGCTCCATGCCGGCCACCATCAGCAGCTGCTTGAACAGCTGGGGCGACTGCGGGAGGGCGTACCAGTGGCCGGGCTGGAGGCGGACCGGGACGAGGAAGTCGCGGGCGCCCTCTGGGGTGGAGCGGGTGAGGTACGGCGTCTCGATGTCGAGGTAGTCGTTCTCCTCCATCACCCGGCGGATGATGTTGCTGACCTTGGAGCGCAGGCGCAGGCCCTTGGCCGGACCCTCGCGGCGCAGGTCCAGGTAGCGGTAGCGGAGGCGGACCTCCTCGTTGACCGTGCCGGGCTCGTACTCGGCGACCGGGAACGGCAGCGGCGCGGCCTCGGAGAGGACCTCGATCCCGCTGACGACGACCTCGACGGCGCCGGTCGGGATGTCCGGGTTCTCGTTGCCCTCGGGGCGCACGCGGACGTCACCGACCACCTTGACGCAGTACTCGGCGCGCAGGCCGTGCACCGAGTCGAGGTCGCGGACCACGATCTGCACGGTGCCGGAGGCGTCGCGCAGGTCGATGAAGGCCACGCCGCCGTGGTCGCGGCGGCGGGCGACCCAGCCGGCCAGGGTGACGGTGGTGCCTGCGTGCTCCGGGCGGAGCGTGCCCGCGTCGTGCGTGCGGATCACAGCTGCTTCTCCTTCAGGGTGGTGACGAGTGCGTCGAGGGCGACGGGGTTCTGCTCGCCGGTGGTCAGGTCCTTGAGCTGGACGACGCCTTCGGCGAGGTCCCGGTCCCCGGCCACGAGGGCGAAGCGGGCGCCGGACCGGTCGGCGGACTTCATGGCGTTCTTGATGCTCTTGACGCCGAAGGCGAGGTCGGTGGCGACGCCGGCCCGGCGCAGCTCGACGACCTTGGCGAACAGGACGTTCTTGGCCTCCTCGCCGAGCGCGACGGCGTAGACGGAGGTGGCGGCGGGCAGGTCGAGGGCGACGCCCTCGGCCTCCAGCGCCAGGAAGGTGCGGTCCACGCCGAGGGCCCAGCCGACGGACGGCAGCGCGGGGCCGCCGATCATCTCGGAGAGGCCGTCGTAGCGGCCGCCGCCGCCGATCGCGGACTGGGCGCCGAGGCCGTTGTGCACGAACTCGAAGGTGGTGCGGGTGTAGTAGTCCAGGCCGCGGACCAGCTTCGGGTCGTCGGTGAAGGCCACGCCGTTGGCGGTGAGCAGCTCGCGCACCTTCTCGTCGTAGGCCTTGCAGTCCTCGCAGAGGAAGTCGCGCAGCATCGGCGCGCCGGTGAGCTGGGCCTGCACCGACTCGCGCTTGTCGTCCAGGACGCGCAGCGGGTTGATCCCGGCGCGGCGGCGGGTGTCCTCGTCGAGGTCCAGGCCGGCCAGGAACTCGATCAGCGCGGCGCGGTACACCGGGCGGCACTGCTTGTCGCCGAGGCTGTTGAGCAGCAGCGTGTAGTCGCTCAGCCCGAGCGAGCGGAAGGCGTCGTCGGCCAGGATGATCAGCTCGGCGTCCAGCGCCGGGTCCTCCGCGCCGATCGCCTCCGCGCCGACCTGCGAGAACTGGCGGTAGCGGCCCTTCTGCGCCCGCTCGTAGCGGTAGTAGGAGCCGGAGTACCAGAGCTTGACCGGCAGGTTGCCCTGCTTGTGCAGGTTCGCCTGGAGTGCGGCGCGCAGCACCGAGGCGGTGCCCTCGGGGCGCAGCGCGAGCTCGTCGCCGCCCTTGGTGGTGAGGCTGTACATCTCCTTGGTGACGATGTCGGTGGACTCGCCGACGCCGCGGGAGAAGAGCTTCACGTCCTCGAAGACCGGGGTCTCGATGTAGCCGTAGCCGGCCCGGCGGGCGGGCGCGGCGATCGCCTCGCGGATCGCCAGGAACGTCGCGGAGCTCGGGGGCAGCAGGTCGTAGGTGCCCTTGGGGGCGGTGAAGGTGCTCAACTTCTCTTCCGTCACATTCCTCGTCGCGGGAAGGCCGGGGCGCCGGACGCCCCCGCTGCCTCTCGGAGGTAGGGGTTGGTGGCGCGCTCACGGCCGATGGTGGTCTGTCCGCCGTGGCCGGAGAGAACCACGGTGGCGTCGTCGAGGGGCAGGCACACCCGGGCCAGCGACCGCATGATCGCCTCGCTGTCCCCGCCCGGGAGGTCGGTTCGCCCTATGGAGCCGGCGAAGAGCAGGTCACCCGAGAAGAGCACCGGAGGGAGGTCCTCGGCGCCGGGTGTCCGGAACGTCACCGACCCCCCGGTATGGCCGGGGGCGTGGTCGACGGTGAGCGCGAGTCCGGCCAGCTCCAGCACGCTGCCGTCGGTCAGCTCGCGCACGTCGTCGGGCTCGCCGACGGTGAGCTCGCCCATCAGCTGCGTGCCGAGCGAGCGGCCGAGCGCCTTCTCCGGGTCGCTCATCATGTAGCGGTCCTCGGGGTGGATCCAGGCCGGGACGCCCTTGGCGCCGCAGACCGGGACCACCGAGGCGACGTGGTCGATGTGGCCGTGGGTGAGCAGCACGGCGACCGGCTTCAGACGGTGCTCGCGGACCAGTTCCTCGACGCCCCGCGCGGCCTGGTGGCCGGGGTCGACGATGACGCACTCCTCGCCCGGCGCCGGAGCGACCAGGTAGCAGTTGGTGCCCCAGGCTCCAGCGGGGAATCCGGCGATGAACACGCGCGTCCTTCGGGTGTCGGTCTGGCGTCGGGCTTCTGGTGCCGGTCGCGGCGGCGGCCACGGGAGCGGCTACGAACGGTGATGTAGGGGCAGCCTACCGGCGGGGCGGGCCCGGTTGCGAACCAGATGGGCGTGACAGGTTCACCGCGACCTGACAGGTTCACCCCGTTCTTACGGTCGCGGTCCCTACACTTGGCCGCCGATGGATGCGATGATCCGCATCGGCATCCGCACACGAAGCCCCCACATCCGAGACCGCACATCCGTAGGAGACTGAGCCGGTGGTCAGCAGCGAACAGCGGCGGCGGCAGCTCGCCCGTGACAAGTACGAGCGCCAGATGGAGCGCCGGGTCGCCGAGGCGGCCAAGCGCAAGCGCCGCAACACGATCCTCGGCGCCTCGCTCGCCGTGGTCGTGCTGGCCGGCGGCGGCACGCTCTTCGCGACCGGCGCCTTCGACTCGGACGACAAGAAGGACTCGGCCACCGCCCAGGCCGCCCCCACCCCCACCGAGCCCACCGTCCCGACCCGCAAGCCGGTCGAGGGCTGCGCGGACCCGGCGCCGGGCGCGCCGAACGGCAAGCAGTGGCAGGCCGAGCCGGCCATGACCGTCGACACGGAGGCCACCTACACCACGACGCTGGACACCAACTGCGGCAAGGTGACGCTCACCCTGGACGCGGCCAAGGCCCCGCACACGGTGAACTCCTTCGCCTTCCTCTCCGCCGAGCAGTACTTCGACCACACCAAGTGCCACCGCCTGACCACCGGCGGCATCTACGTGCTGCAGTGCGGCGACCCGACCGCGAGCGCCACCGCCCCCGGCGGCACCGGCGGCCCGGGTTACAAGTTCGCCGACGAGAACCTGACCGGCGCCACCTACCCGGCGGGCACCGTGGCGATGGCCAACGCCGGCCCCGGCACCAACGGCAGCCAGTTCTTCCTGGTCTACAAGGACACCCAGCTCGGCCCGAACTACACCCCGTTCGGCAAGATCACCGGCGGCCTGGACGTGGTCCAGAAGATCGCCGCCGCGGGCACCCTGGAGGGCGGCACGGACGGCCACCCGATGGCCGACGTCACGTTCAACACGGTGACCACCGCGAAGGGTTGACCCGCCCCGGGGCCGCCCGCCGCCGCCCGTGCGGCGCGCGCCGGAGCGGCCCCGGCCCGAAATCGCCCGGCCCCGGATGCGGACAGCACCGGGACTGGTCGCCTATGTTGGCGTTGTATAGGGTGCCCAGACCCGCCGGCCGTCACCCTCGGCAGCAGAACACGGCGGACGGGGACGGCGGACTCATCGGTCCGCCGCACATCAACTGTGGACGACGGACGCGGACCGCCCCGGCGCGGACGCGACGTCATGTGGAGGACGCGCTATGAGCAGCGACCCGTGGGGCCGTGTCGACGAGCAGGGCACGGTCTACGTCAGGACGGCCGACGGCGAACGCGTCGTGGGTTCCTGGCAGGCCGGCTCGCCCGAGGAGGCGCTCGCCTACTTCGAGCGCAAGTACCAGGGCATCGAGGTGGAGATCGGCCTGCTGGAGAAGCGGGTGCGCACCACCGACCTGGCCGCCAAGGACGCCCAGGCCGCACTGGAGCACCTGCGCGAGCAGGTCACCGAGGCGCACGCGGTCGGCGACCTGGCCTCGCTGGCCAAGCGGCTGGACACGCTCGCCGGCGAGATCGAGAGCCGCCGCGAGGAGCGCAAGGCCGCCCGGGCCAAGGCCCAGGACGAGACCCGCACCGCCAAGGAGGCGCTGGTCGCCGAGGCCGAGCAGCTCGCCGAGTCCACCCAGTGGCGGGAGGCCGGCGACCGGCTGCGCGCCCTGGTGGACACCTGGAAGGGCCTGCCCCGGCTGGACCGCAAGAGCGACGACGAGCTGTGGCACCGCTTCTCGCACGCCCGCTCGGTCTTCTCCAAGCACCGCAAGTCGCACTTCGCGGCCCTGGACGCCGAGCGCGACCAGGCCCGGGTCACCAAGGAGGCGCTGGTCGCCGAGGCCGAGGCGCTCTCCTCGTCCACCGAGTGGGGCGACACCGCGGCCGCCTACCGCGACCTGATGGCGCGCTGGAAGGCCGCCGGCCGCGCCCAGCGCGACATCGAGGACGAGCTGTGGGCGCGGTTCCGCGGCGCCCAGGACGTCTTCTTCCAGGCCCGCTCCGCGGTGTTCAGCGAGCGCGACGCCGAGCAGGTCGCCAACCAGAAGCTCAAGGAGGCGCTGGCGGCCGAGGCCGAGGCGATCCTCCCGATCACCGACCTCAAGGCGGCCAAGGCCGCGCTGCGCGAGGTGAACGAGCGCTGGGAGGCGATCGGCCACGTGCCGCGCGACGCCCGGCCGAAGCTGGACGGCCGGCTGAACACGGTCGAGCGGGCGATCCGCGAGGCCGAGGACACCGAGTGGAAGCGCTCCAACCCGGAGGCCAAGGCCCGCGCCGCCGGCATGGTCGGCCTCTTCCAGGCCAAGGCCGACAAGATCCAGGCCGACCTGGACAAGGCCCGCGCGGCCGGCAACGCGAGCAAGGTCGCGAAGCTGGAGAACGAGCTGGCCGGCGTCCAGACCCTGCTGGAGCAGGCGCACCGGAGCCAGGAGGAGTTCAGCGGCTGATCCGGGGCCGCCGGACACCAGGTGCCGGACACCAGGAAGGGCCCCCGGGGGATTCCCCCGGGGGCCCTTTCCGTCGCCGGCTACTTGCGGGCCGAGGTGACCCGGTAGACGTCGTAGACGCCCTCGACGCCGCGGACCGCCTTGAGCACGTGGCCCAGGTGCTTCGGGTCGCCCATCTCGAAGGTGAACCGGCTCATCGCCACCCGGTCGCGGGAGGTCTGCACCGCCGCCGACAGGATGTTGACGTGCTGGTCCGAGAGGACCCGGGTGACGTCCGAGAGCAGCCGGGAGCGGTCCAGCGCCTCGACCTGGATGGCCACCAGGAAGACCGAGGACTGGGTGGCCGCCCACTCGACGTCGATCATCCGCTCGGGCTGCTGGCTCAGCGCCTCCACGTTGACGCAGTCGGCGCGGTGCACCGAGACGCCGTTGCCGCGGGTGACGAAGCCGACGATGTTGTCGCCCGGCACCGGGGTGCAGCAGCGCGACAGCTTGACCCAGACGTCCTCGACGCCCTTGACGATCACGCCGGGGTCGCCCTTGGCCCGGCGGCGCACCGCCCGGCGGTTATCGTGGGTCGGCGTCGCCGTCTCGGCGAGGTCCTCGGTGGCGCCCTCCTCGCCGCCCAGCGCCTGCACCAGCTTCTGGACGATGTTCTGCGCGGCGACGTGGCCCTCGCCGATCGCCGCGTAGAGCGAGGAGATGTCCGGGTAGCGCATCTCGTGGGCCAGGGTGACCAGCGAGTCGCCGGTCAGGATCCGCTGGATCGGCAGGCCCTGCTTGCGCATCGCCCGGGCGATGGCCTCCTTGCCCTGCTCGATCGCCTCCTCGCGGCGCTCCTTGGAGAACCAGGCGCGGATCTTGTTGCGGGCCCGCGGCGACTTGACGAAGCCGAGCCAGTCCCGGGAGGGTCCGGCGTTCTCCGCCTTGGAGGTGAAGACCTCGACGGTGTCGCCGTTCTCCAGGGTCGACTCCAGCGGCACCAGCCGCCCGTTCACCCGGGCCCCTATGGTCCGGTAGCCGACCTCGGTGTGCACCGCGAAGGCGAAGTCCACCGGAGTGGCGCCGGCCGGCAGGGCTATGACGTCGCCCTTGGGCGTGAAGACGAAGACCTCGTTGCTGGCCAGGTCGAAGCGGAGCGACTCCAGGAACTCGCTGGGGTCGGCGGTCTCCTTCTGCCAGTCCAGCAGCTGCCGCAGCCAGGCCATCTCGTTGACGGCGCCGGCCTTGTCGTCCTTACGGGTCTGGGTCGGGGTGTCGGTGCGCACCTTGGAGGCGCCGGCCACCGCGCGCTGCTTGTACTTCCAGTGCGCCGCGATGCCGTACTCGGCCCGGCGGTGCATGTCGAAGGTGCGGATCTGCAGCTCGACGGGCTTGCCCCCGGGACCGATCACCGTGGTGTGCAGCGACTGGTACATGTTGAACTTGGGCATCGCGATGTAGTCCTTGAACCGCCCCGGCACCGGGTTCCACCGCGCGTGGATGGTGCCCAGTGCCGCGTAGCAGTCGCGGACGGTGTCGACCAGGACCCGGATGCCCACCAGGTCGTAGATCTCGGCGAAGTCCCGGCCCCGGACGATCATCTTCTGGTAGACCGAGTAGTAGTGCTTCGGCCGGCCGGTGACGGAGGCGGTGATCCGGGCGCCGCGCAGGTCGCCCTGGACCTGGTCGATGACGGTCGCCAGGTACTCGTCCCGCTTGGGGGCGCGCTCGGCGACCAGCCGGACGATCTCGTCGTACATCTTGGGGTAGAGGATCGCGAAGGCGAGGTCCTCCAGCTCCCACTTGATGGTGTTCATGCCCAGCCGGTGCGCCAGCGGGGCGTAGATCTCCAGCGTCTCGCGGGCCTTCTTCTCCTGCTTCTCCCGCTTGAGGTAGCGCATCGTGCGCATGTTGTGCAGGCGGTCGGCCAGCTTGATCACCAGGACCCGGGGGTCCTTGGCCATCGCGACGACCATCTTGCGGACCGTCTCGGCCTGCGCGGCCTCGCCGAACTTGACCCGGTCCAGCTTGGTGACGCCGTCGACCAGCAGGGCGACCGAGTCGCCGAAGTCCTTGCGCAGGGTCTCCAGGCCGTAGTCGGTGTCCTCGACCGTGTCGTGCAGCAGCCCGGCCATCAGGGTCGGGGCGTCCATGCCCAGCTCGGCCAGGATGGTCGCCACGGCCAGCGGGTGGGTGATGTACGGGTCGCCGCTCTTGCGCTTCTGCCCCCGGTGCCACTTCTCGGCGACCGCGTAGGCCTTCTCGATGTCGCGCAGCAGCGCCGGGTCGGCCTTGGGGTCGTTGGCCCGGATCGACCGGAAGAGCGGCTCCAGCACGGGGTTGAGCACGCTGGAGCGCTGGCCGCCGAGGCGGGCGAGGCGGGCGCGCATGCCGCCGGCGCTGGACGGGCGGCCCGCCGGGGCCACCGCGCGCGACGGGGTCGACGCCGGGCGTGCCGGGGTGGCCCCCGAGGGCGTGGGCCGGTTCTCGGGGGCGGCCGCAGCGGCCGTGGGCACAACCTCGTCGGGCAAGGACACTCCTCGGGGCACTCGGCCTGCCCCTCCGCGCGGATCGCTCGACTCGCACAACCGGGAGGGGATGAATCTTCATGGTACCGAGCCGGGCGCCGGGGCGTTCGGTCGGCCGGGCCCGGACACGCACCGGACACACGACCGACACGAACCACGCCCGCCCGCAAGGGCCCCGGGGAGCCCCGCCCGCCGGCCCCGTCGGACGCACCGGACCCGCCGGCCCCGCCGGCCCCGCCGGACGCACCGGACCCGCCCGACCCGCCGGAACGCCGACGAGCGGCGGCCGGAGGAATCCGACCGCCGCTCGTCGCCGCGATGACTCTGGGGGTCCGGGACGCCCCGGGCCACCCCTCAGACCGTGACCAGCGTCTCCAGCGGAGCCGCCCCCAGGTGCGGGGCCAGCCGCTCGCGCCCGTCCAGGAAGCCCAGCTCCATCAGGACCACGACGCCCGCGAGCTCGGCGCCGGCCTCCTTCACCAGGTCCAGCGAGGCGCCGATCGTCCCTCCGGTCGCCAGCACGTCGTCCACCACCAGCACCCGCTCGCCGGGCGCGAAGGCGTCGCACTGGACCTCCAGCGTCGCCGAGCCGTACTCCAGCTCGTACGAACGGCGGAACACCTCGCCGGGCAGCTTGCCCTGCTTGCGGATCGGCACGAAGCCGAGCCCGGCCGCGAACGCCGCCGGGGCCGCCAGCACGAAGCCGCGCGCCTCCAGGCCGACCACCTTCGTCGCCCCGAGCTCCTTGGCCCGGTCCGCCAGCGCCCGGGTGAGCGCCGCGAAGGCCTCGGCGTCGGCGAGCAGCGGCGCGATGTCCTTGAACAGCACGCCCGGCTTCGGGTAGTCCGGGACGTCCCTGATCCGGCTGTTCAGCAGCTGGGCCAGGGTGGTGTCGGCGGTGGTCACGAAGGGTCCTTAGGGTCGACGGGGATCAGCGCTTGGTGGACGGACGGCCCTTGGCACGCGTGGTGCCGGCCGCCCTGCCGCGCTGACCGACCATACCCGCCGGCTGCTCCTCGTCGGAGATCCCCTCGCCGTTCTCGGCGCCGGCGGCCTTGGCCGCCTCCGCCTTGGCCTCCGCGGCACGCCGCTGGGCGACCCGCTTGGCGAGGGCCTTCATCTCCGGCTGCTCCTCCTTCAGCTGCGCGAGCAGCGGGGTGGCGACGCAGATCGAGGAGTAGGCACCGGCGGCGAGACCGATGAACAGCGCGAGCGAGATGTCGTTCAGCGTGCCGGCCCCGAGGAGGCCGCCGCCGATGAACAGCAGCGCCGCCACCGGGAGCAGGGCGACCACGGTGGTGTTGAGCGAGCGGACCAGGGTCTGGTTGAGGCCCGCGTTGGCCGCCTCGCTGTAGGTGATCTTGTTCTGCTTCGTGAGGTCCTTGGTGTTCTCCTTCACGGTGTCGAAGACGACGACCGTGTCGTAGAGGGAGTACCCGAGGATGGTCAGGAAGCCGATCACGGTGCCCGGGGTGACCTCGAAGCCGACCAGGGCGTAGACGCCGATGGTGATCAGGAGGTCGTGGATGAGGGCGACCAGTGCGGCCACCGCCATCCGCCACTCGAAGGCGATCGCCAGGTAGATCGTCACCAGGATCATGAAGATGACCAGACCGGTGAGTGCCTTGTTGGAGATCTGTTCACCCCAGCTGGGGCCGATCACCTGGGCCTCGATCTCCTTGACCGGGATGTTCAGTTCCTTGGCCAGGTTCTCGGTGATGACCGAGGAGGTGATCTTCTCCTCGGAGGAGACCTGGATGCGGATCTTGCCGTTGTCGGTCGACTGCACCAGCGGGTGCGACTCGACGATCTTGTCGACCGTCTCCTGCGCCTGCGAGACCGAGAGCCCGGGCTTGGTCACGGTGTAGACCGAGCCGCCCTTGAACTCGATGCCGAGGTGGAGGCCCATCGCCAGGCCGATCGCGGCGACCAGGACGATCACCCCGGAGATGCTGTACCAGAGCTTGCGGCGCCCGACGAAGTCGAAGCTGACCTCGCCCTGGTAGAGCTTGTGGCCCAGATTGGAGAAGCGTGACACGGTGTCAGGCCTCCTTCACGGCGGCGGAGGACGAGGGGGTACGGCGACGGCTGCTGCGCAGCGGCGGGCGCGCGCCCAGCCGCTTCGGGTCCAGGCCGGACCACGGGTGGCCGTCGGAGAAGAACTTCCGGCGGGCCAGCAGCGTGATCAGCGGCTTGGTGAAGAGGAAGATCACCACGACGTCGAGCGCGGTGGTCAGACCCAGCGTGAAGGCGAAGCCCTGCACCTTGCCGACCGAGACCACGTAGAGCACGGCGGCACAGAGGAAGGAGACGAAGTCCGACACCAGGATGGTGCGCCGGGCGCGCGGCCAGGCCCGCTGGACCGCCGGGCGCAGCGGGGCGCCCTCGCGGACCTCGTCGCGGATCCGCTCGAAGTACACGATGAAGGAGTCGGCGGTGATACCGATCGCGACGATCGCACCGCAGACCGCGGGCAGGTTCAGCGCGAAGCCGATCCCGGCGCCGAGCAGGCTCATGATCGAGTAGGTCAGGGCCGCCGAGACGAGCAGACCGGCGATCGAGACCAGGCCCAGGCCGCGGTAGTAGACCAGCGAGTACAGGACCACCAGGACCATGCCGATCAGACCGGCGACCAGGCCGGCCTTCAGCTGGTCGCCGCCGAGCTGCGGGGAGACGGTGGTGACGTCGCTGGTGGTGAACTCCAGCGGCAGCGCGCCGAAGCTCAGCTGGTTGGCGAGGTTCTGCGCCTCGGTCTGGGTGAAGCTGCCCGAGATCACGGCCGAGCCGCCGGGGATGGCGCCGCGCACGAACGGGTGGGAGACGACCTGGCCGTCCAGCACGATGGCGAACTGGTTGGTCGGGTCGGGCTGAGCGGCCAGCTGGCCGGTGACGGCCGTGAACGCGTCGGTGCCCTTGCCGTTGAACTGCAGCTGGACCTGCCACCCGCCACCCTGCTGGGTGTCGATGGTGGCCTGCGCCTTGGAGACGTCCTTGCCGAAGACCGCGACCGGGCCGAGGGCGAGCTTGTACCAGAGGCCCTTCTCGTCCTTCTGGGTGCAGGCGACGGTCGGCGCGCCCTCGGAGGTCTGGTGGTTCTGGCGCTGCTCGGGCTTGGTGCAGTCGAGCGCGGCGAACTGGGCGGCCAGCTCCGGCGGCACGGTGCCCGAGGTCATCGCCGCGGAGAGGTCCGGCGTGACCGGGGCCGGGGCGGTGGCGGCGGCGCTCGGGGTGCCGGTGGCGGCCGCGGACGGGGTGCCGGTGGCGGCCGCGGACGGGGTGCCGGTGGCCGCGGCGCCGGTGGCGGCGGCGGACGGCGTGACGTCGGCCGCGAGGGCCTCACCGGCCGGCCGGCCCTGCTTGGTGGCGCTGGCGCTGGGCGCGGCGGCCGTGCTGCCGGCCGAGGCCGACGAGGTGGCGCTCGGGGTGCCGGTGGCGGCCGGGGTGCCGGTGGCGCTCGGGGCGGCGCTGCCGCTCGCCGAGGGGGAAGCGGTCGGCTCCGGGGCCTGGAGGCCGCTCGGCGCGAGGGCGAGGACCGGGCGGAAGTAGAGGTTCGCGGTGGATCCGACCTGGTCGGCCGCGGTCTGCTTGTCACCGCCCTTGGGGATGTTGACGATGATGTTCTGGTCGCCCTGGGTCTGCACCTCCGCCTCGGAGACACCCATCCCGTTGACCCGCTGCTCGATGATCCCGGTGGCGATGTCCATGTTGGACTTGTTGATCGCCTTGGGGTCGGTCGACTTCGCGCTCAGCGTGATGCTGGTGCCGCCTGCGAGGTCGATCCCGAGGCGGGGCTTGGTGTGACCCGTCCCGAACATGAGGGCGACCAGTCCGACGGTGACGACCAGGATGAGGGCCAGCGCCCGCCCTGGGTAGCCGTCGCGCGGGCGCGACTTGGGTGTTGCCACCTTGCTCGTTTCTCCCTGTCCATGCCACTTCCCCCCACCGGACCCCGCCCTGCGCGTGGCTGGACGGGGTGTGGCGGAACTGCGGCCCTGAGTCCTGTGGGCTCGCGGCGGTGCGCCGCGCGGCCGGGCGGATGCCCGACCGTACTACTTGCTCGCGGGAGCCCCGCCCTCGGCCTCGGTCTTCTCCGCGCCGTCCTTGCTGAGCGACAGGGGCGTCTCGTCCGCCGGCTCGATCTCGGCGTCCTCGTCGGAGGCCTCGGACAGCTCGTCGTCGGCCGGGCGGCCGTTGATGATCGCGTCGTACTCCGCGGGATCCAGGACCGCCGCGATCGCGCTCTTGGTGAAGTGGCTGACCACGCCGGGCGCGATCTCCAGCTCGACGGTCTCGTCGTTGACCGCCTTCACCTGGGCGTACAGGCCGCCGATGGTGCGCACCCCCGCCCCTGGCTCCAGCGCGGTCTGCATCTGCTGCATCTGCTGCTGGCGCTTCTTCTGCGACCGGAACATGAGCACGATCGCGATGATCGGGAGGAGAAGGATGATGAGGTTCACTGCAGCCAGGGTCCTTTACGGGCCGCCGGCCGGCGGCCTGTGTGGTATTGGTCGTCCCGTCGGGTGAGAGGGGCGGTCCGGCGGAGTCTAGGCGACCCCGAACTGATCGGACAACGCCAAGCATCGCATCCTGCCGCCGAAAGTGGCGAGCCTCGGCCTGCACAGTTTCCCGGGACTTCCCCCACGGCTTCTCCCACCGCCCCCGGAGCGGGCGTGCACGGTATGCACACGCTCCGTTCTCACCCGTTCAGCCCTGTTCGGGGCGGAAAAGCTCCGGTTGGGCCGGTACGGCCCCCCTGGCGGCCTGGACCGGCGGGGTGAGACCGAGGTGCTGCCAGGCGGCGGCGGTGGCGATCCGGCCGCGCGGGGTCCGGGCGAGCAGACCCTCGCGGACCAGGAACGGCTCGGCGACCTCCTCGACCGTCTCGGCCTCCTCCCCCACCGCGACGGCCAGGGTCGACAGCCCGACCGGGCCGCCGCCGAACAGCCGCAGCAGCGCGTCCAGCACCGCGCGGTCCAGCCGGTCCAGGCCGCGGGCGTCGACCTCGTAGACGTCCAGCGCCTGGCCGGCGATCTCCGGGGTGACCACGCCGTCGTGCCGGACCTGCGCGTAGTCGCGGACCCGGCGCAGCAGCCGGTTGGCGATGCGCGGCGTGCCCCGGGAGCGGCCGGCGATCTCGGCGGCACCGGCCGGGTCGATCTCGACGTCCAGCAGGGCGGCCGAGCGGTGCACCACCCGCTGGAGCTCGGCCGGGGCGTAGAACTCCATGTGCCCGGTGAAGCCGAACCGGTCGCGCAGCGGCGGCGGCAGCAGCCCGGCCCGGGTGGTGGCGCCGACCAGGGTGAACGGCGGCAGCTCCAGCGGGATGGCGGTCGCGCCCGGGCCCTTGCCGACGATCACGTCGACCCGGAAGTCCTCCATCGCCATGTAGAGCATCTCCTCGGCCGGCCGGGACATCCGGTGGATCTCGTCGAGGAAGAGCACCTCGCCCTCGGTGAGCGAGGAGAGGATCGCCGCGAGGTCGCCGGCGTGCTGGATCGCCGGGCCGGAGGTGATCCGGATCGGGGCCCCCAGCTCGGCCGCGATGATCATCGACAGGGTGGTCTTGCCGAGCCCGGGCGGACCGCTGAGCAGCACGTGGTCGGGGGCGGTGCCGCGCTGGCGGGCGGCCTGGAGCACCAGGGACAGCTGCTCGCGCACCCGCTCCTGGCCGATGAACTCGTCCAGCTGCCGGGGGCGCAGCGCCGCCTCGACGGCCTGGTCCTCGCCGTCGGCGGCGGCCGTCACCAGCCGGTCGGCCGGGTCGGAGTCGTACGGGCTCATGCCCTCTCCTCGCTCCGCTCGCCGGCGGCTTCGCCGGCGCCCCTCTGGATGGTTCGCGCGCTCACTTGGTGCGGGCTCCAATGTCGACAAGGTGACAGGTGGTCAGATCGGCGGGGTCGGCCCGGGTTCCGCGGCCCGCCGCCGGTACGGGCCGGCGGCGGTCCGCGGTCAGCGGGCCCGGTTGAGGGAGCGCAGGGCGGACCGCAGCAGGGTGCCGACGTCCGGGACGGCCTGCGCCTCGGCCTCCGGGGTGACGACGGTGACCGCCTCGTCCGCCTCGCGCGGCGCGTAGCCGAGGCCGACCAGCGCCGCGTGCAGCTGCTCGCCCCACGGCGCCGGCCCGGTGGCGACCGGCTTCTGGGCCGGGACGCTGCCGTGCGGGGCACCCAGCTTGTCCTTGTACTCCAGCAGCAGCTTCGCGGCCTTGGCCTTGCCGATGCCGGGGACGGCGATCAGCGCCTTCTCGTTGCCGGCGGCGACGGCGGTGCGCAGCTCGTCCGGGCTGTGCACGCCGAGCATCGCCTGCGCGAGCCGGGGGCCGACGCCGGGCGCGGCCTGGAGGATCTCGAAGACCGCGCGCTCGTCGTCGTCGGCGAAGCCGTAGAGGGTGAGCGAGTCCTCCCGCACGACCAGCGAGGTGGCGAGCCGGGCGGGCTCGCCGGGCCGCAGGGCGGCGGCGGTGGCCGCGGTGACCTGGACGGCCATGCCCACCCCGCCGACCTCGACGACGACGGTGGAGCCGCTGATCACGGCCACCGGTCCCTGGACGAACGCGATCATCGGGCGGCTCCTCGGGTGGGACGGGCGGAGTACGGGCGGGCGGCGGGGGCCTTGGCGGGCACCGCCTGCGCGGGGGCCGCCTTGGCCAGCGCGGCGGCGATCCGGTCGGTGGCGCCGCCGCGCCAGATGTGGCAGATGGCCAGCGCCAGCGCGTCGGCGGCGTCGGCCGGCTTGGGCGGGGCGTCCAGCCGCAGCAGCCGCTGCACCATGGCGGTGACCTGGGCCTTGTCGGCCCGGCCGGAGCCCGTCACGGCGGCCTTGACCTCGCTCGGCGTGTGCAGGGTGACCGGTATGCCGCGCCGGGTGGCGCACAGCATGGCGACCGCGCTGGCCTGCGCGGTGCCCATCACGGTGCGCACGTTGTGCTGGGCGAAGACCCGCTCGACGGCGACCAGGTCCGGCCGGTGCTCGTCGAGCCAGCCCTCGATGCCCTGCTCGACCAGGAGCAGCCGGTGCCCGATCTCGGCGTCGGCGGGCGTGCGCACCACCCCGACCCCGACCATCCGCAGCGGCCGGCCGGGCGCGCCGTCGACCACGCCGACCCCGCACCTGGTCAGCCCCGGGTCCACACCCAGTACCCGCACTCCTGCCCCGCCTCTCGGTAGACCACCGCCCGCCTCCGGGCACCGCGACCCGTTGGCCCGGCGACCTGCGAAGGCTACCGCCCGGGTCGGACAACGGCTCGAACGACACCGGCCCGGTGGTCGTGGGACCACCGGGCCGGGACGTCGGTTCGATCACTCGGCGTCGAGCTGCGCACCGACCTCGTCGCTGATGTCGAAGTTGGCGAAGACGTTCTGCACGTCGTCGCTGTCCTCCAGGGCGTCGATCAGCTTCAGGATCTTGCGGGCGCCGTCGACGTCCAGCTCGACCTGCATGCTCGGGAGGAAGTTGGCCTCGGCCGAGTCGTAGTCGATGCCGGCGTCCACCAGCGCGGTGCGGACGGCGACCATCTTGGAGGCCTCGGAGACGATCTCGAAGGACTCGCCGAGGTCGTTGATCTCCTCGGGCTCCTGGTCGAGGACGACCTCGAACAGCTTGTCCTCGTCGACGCCGTCGGCCTTGGGGACGATCACGACGCCCTTGCGGTTGAACAGGTACGAGACCGAGCCCGGGTCGGCCATCGAGCCGCCGTTGCGGGTCATGGCGACGCGCACGTCGGAGGCGGCGCGGTTGCGGTTGTCGGTGAGGCACTCGATGAGCACCGCGACGCCGTTCGGGCCGTAGCCCTCGTACATGATCGTCGAGTAGTCGGCCCCGCCGGCCTCGGCGCCCGAACCGCGCTTGACGGCGCGGTTGATGTTGTCGATCGGGACCGAGCTCTTCTTCGCCTTCTGGATGGCGTCGTAGAGCGTCGGGTTGCCGGCCGGGTCGCCGCCGCCGGTGCGCGCCGCCACCTCGATGTTCTTGATCATCTTGGCGAAGAGCTTGCCGCGCTTGGCGTCGATCACGGCCTTCTTGTGCTTGGTGGTAGCCCACTTAGAGTGGCCGGACATCGCCAGCTCCTTTACGTCGCCAAAGGGAAATGAACAGATGAGATCTTACCGGTGCCGCCACCGGTCGCCCGCACACGGTCGCTCGCAGACGGTCACGCGGCGGCGAGGTGCTCCTCGACCATCCGCACGAAGTAGGCGTGCACCCGGTGGTCGCCGGTGAGCTCGGGGTGGAACGAGGTGGCCAGCAGGTTGCCCTGGCGCACCGCGACGATCCGGCTCTCCGGCCCGTCGGCGGCGGGCAGCTCGGCCAGCACCCGCACGCCCGCGCCGACCGACTCCACCCAGGGGGCGCGGATGAACACGCCGTGCACCGGCGCGTCGTCCAGGCCCTCGAAGCCGACGCCCGACTCGAAGGACTCGTTCTGCCGGCCGAAGGCGTTGCGGCGCACGGTCATGTCTATGCCGCCCACGGTCTCCTGGTCCTCGCGCCCGTCCAGGATCTTGTCGGCCAGCATGATCATCCCGGCGCAGGTGCCGTAGACCGGCATGCCGGCGGCGACGCGCTCGCGCAGCGGGTCCATCACGCCGAACAGCAGCGCCAGCTTGGACATGGTGGTGGACTCCCCGCCGGGGATCACCAGCGCGTCGACCTCGGCCAGCTCCTCGGCACGGCGGACCGGGCGGGCCAGCGCGTCGGCCTCGGCCAGCGCGACCAGGTGCTCGCGGACGTCGCCCTGCAGGGCGAGGACGCCGATCACTGGAGTGGACACTCTTGCTACCTCTTCAGACTCTCGTTCGGACGACGCGCAGCGGCCCGCCGCACCGATGATCACACCGTGCGGCGGGCCGTCCGGCGGGGACTACCAGCCGCGGTTGGCGTAGCGCTCGCTCTCCGGCAGGGTGTCGCAGTTGATGCCGACCATGGCCTCGCCCAGGTTGCGGGAGGCGTCGGCGATGATCTTCGGGTCGTCGAAGAAGGTGGTCGCCTTGACGATCGCGGCGGCACGCTTCGCCGGGTCGCCCGACTTGAAGATGCCGGAGCCGACGAAGACGCCCTCGGCGCCCAGCTGGCGCATCAGCGCGGCGTCGGCCGGGGTGGCCACACCACCGGCGGAGAACAGCACGACCGGCAGCTTGCCGAGCTCGGCGACCTCCTTGACCAGCTCGTACGGGGCGCGCAGCTCCTTGGCGGCGGCATACAGCTCGTTGTTGTCGAAGCCGCGCAGCTTGGCGATCTCGTTCTTGATCTGGCGCAGGTGGCGAACGGCCTCGACGACGTTGCCGGTGCCGGCCTCGCCCTTGGAGCGGATCATGGCCGCGCCCTCGGCGATGCGGCGCAGCGCCTCGCCCAGGTTGGTCGCACCACACACGAAGGGGGTGGTGAACGCGAACTTGTCCGAGTGGTTGACCTCGTCGGCCGGGGTGAGCACCTCGGACTCGTCGATGTAGTCGACACCGAGCGACTGCAGGACCTGGGCCTCGACGAAGTGGCCGATCCGGGACTTGGCCATGACCGGGATGGAGACCGCGGCGATGATCTCCTCGATCATGTTCGGGTCCGACATGCGCGCGACGCCGCCGTCCTTGCGGATGTCCGCCGGGACCCGCTCGAGCGCCATGACGGCGACAGCGCCGGCGTCCTCGGCGATCTTGGCCTGCTCGGCGTTGACCACGTCCATGATCACACCGCCCTTGAGCTGCTCGGCCATGCCGCGCTTCACCCGGGCGGTACCGATCTGCGGCTGGTCTGCGGTGGTGGGGGTGGTGGACACGTGAGACCTCACTCGAAGATGAACCAGTGCTATCGCCCTATGGTAGGCGGAAGAAACGGCGCCTCCATGCGCCACCAAGTCCAGCCCGACCGACGGGTTACGACAAACAGGACGGATCCGGACCCCCGCCCCGAGGGATGAAACCAGCGGACACCGGGACGTGTCCGACACGCTCCGGGACGGCGTGTCCGAGCGGGCGCACCCCCTGGGACACGCGGTCCGTGAAGGCACACCCTACGAGGGCGCGCCCTCCGGGGTCAGCGCCGGCGGCGGCGCGTCGTCCATCTCGAAGGCCATCGGGAACGGCGCCTTGCCCGCCAGCCGGAAGTAGCGCACCAGCCGGTGCTCACGCACCGCCCGGGCCGCCCGCACCGCGTCGTTGTGGAACCGCCGCGCCATCGGCACCCGCCGCACCGCCGCCGTCAGGTCCTTCACGGCCTCCTCGCCGCCCGGCTCGGCCACCAGCACCTCGACCTGCTCCGGCTCGGCGAACACCGCCCGCAGCGCGAGGCTCAGCTGGCTCTCCGCCACCTCGCGCTGCTCGTCCTCCGCCTGCCGCGCCGCGTGCGCCGCGTCCAGCAGCAGCAGCGACGCCGCCGGATCCAGCAGCGAGGAGGTGGCCAGCTCCATCGCCACCGACGCCCGGCGGACCAGCTGCGCGTCCAGCGCCGCACGAGCGGCGTCGATCCGGGCGTGCAACCGGTCCAGCCGGCCGGCCGTCCAACTCAGGTACATGCCGAACAGCACCACGGCCACGCCGGCCCAGATCCAGGTAGTCACGGGGCGCTACGCTACCGGGTGCCCCCGGTTCACCCCTCGATCGCCGTGTTCCGGTAGGCCTCGCGGTCGATGTCCCGGACGTCCACCGCCAGGTGCAGCCGCTCCCCCGGCGCCGGCGCCAGGTGCTCGGCCAGCAGCGCCAGCACCCCCTCGGTCAGCGCCGCCTTCGCCTCCCCGCTGCGCCCCGGGAAGATCTCGAACTGCACGAACACCTGGGCCTCGGGGCGCTCGCTCTCCCCGACCACGACCTCGGGCTCGCTCCGGCGGAAGATCGTCTTGCACGCCTCGGACTGCGCGGCGATCGTCTTCACCGCCAGCCGGTTGATCGCCAGGCCCAGCGCCCGGCGGTCGAAGGAGCCGTCCAGGCTCGGTGAGTAGTCGACGGAGATCTGCGGCATCGGATGCCTCCAGTTGCGCGGAAACGGGTCTGGCAGACCCTAACCACGGCAGCCCCGCGGTCCATCCCGGCTCCGAGCCCGCAATTTCGCTCCCGGACCGCAATCGGACGCGTCCCCGCCCCCGGCCCCGGTCCCGGTCCCGTCCCCGGACCCGGTCCCGTCCCCGGCCCGCTCCCGGTTCAGTCCCGGGCCAGCCCGAACCGGCCCCGCCGGCCGCCGCGCTCGTCCTCCTCGACCACCGCCGCCGCACCCGACGCCACCGTCTCGTACACCGCCAGGATGTCCGCGCCCACCGTCGACCAGTCGAACCGCCGCACGTGCCGGGACGCCGCGCCGCTCAGCTCCCGCAGCCGCCGCGGATCCGCCAGCAGCCGCAGCGCCGACCGGGCCAGCGCGTCCGCGTCCTCCACCGGGAACAGCTCGCCCGCGTCCCCGCCGTCCAGCACCTGCTTGAACGCGTCCAGATCGCTGGCCAGCACCGGCGCGCCCGCCGACATCGCCTCGACCAGGATGATCCCGAAACTCTCGCCGCCGGTGTTCGGCGCCACGTACAGGTCGACGCTGCGCAGCAGCCGGGCCTTGTCCCGGTCGCTCACCATGCCGAGGAACTCCACCTGGGCCCGGACCTCCGGCGCCAGCCCGGCGACCGCCTCCTCCTCGTCGCCCTTGCCCGCCACCAGCAGCCGCACCCCCGGCCGCTCGGCCAGGATCCGCGGCAGCGCCGCCAGCAGCGTCGGCAGGCCCTTGCGCGGCTCGTTGATCCGGCCGACGAAGCCGATCGTGCCCGGCTCGCCGTCCGCCGCCCCGCCCGTCCAGCGCTCGTCCGGCTCGGCCTCCGCGAAGAACCCCACGTCCACGCCGTTCGGGATCACCACGGCGTCCCCGCCCAGGTGCTCCACCAGCGTCCGCCGCGCGTACTCGCTCACCGCGATCCGGGCCCGCATCTTCTCCAGCCCCGGCTGCAGGATCGGCGAGGCCGCGATCATCGCCCGCGACCGCGGATTGGAGGTGTGGAACGTGCCCACCATCGGCCCGGACGCCGACCAGGCGGCCAGCATCGACAGGCTCGGCGCGGCCGGCTCGTGCACGTGCAGGATGTCGAACCGCTCCTCGTGCAGCCACCGCCGCACCCGGGCCGCCGACAGCAGGCCGAAGCTCAGCCGGGCCACCGAGCCGTTGTACGGCACCGCCATCGCCCGACCCGCCGAGACCACGTACGGCGGCAGCGCCTCGTCGTCCTCGGCCGGCGCCAGCACCGACACCGCATGACCCAGGCCGATCAGATGCTCGGCGAGGTCCCGGATGTGGAACTGCACCCCACCGGGAACGTCCCAGTCGTACGGGCAGACGATGCCGATCTTCACAGGTCTCCTCATGCTCCTTCGGGTGGGCCGTCAGGCCCCGGAGGCCTCGGCGGCCGGCTCCTCGGCAGGGCGGCCCGCCACACGCTCCGCCGCCTCCACCGTCTCACGGACCGGGAGGTCGGCCAGCCAGAACCGTTGCAGCATGTGCCAGTCCTCCGGGTGCTCCCGGATCGCGTCCTCCCAGACCGCCGCCATCGCCTGCGTCATGACCCGGGTCTTCTCCTTGCGGTCCCCCTCGGCCGGCACCGGGACCTCCGGATGGATCTGCGCCCGCAGCATCCGGCCCTCGTACCAGAGCGACACCGGCATCAGCGCCGCACCGGTCCGCTGGCAGAGCGCCGCCGGACCGGCCGGCATCCTGGTCGCCTCACCGAAGAACGACACCTCGACCCCGGCCTCCGACAGGTCGCGGTCCCCCACCAGGCAGACCAGCTTCCCCTCCCGCAGCCGCCGCGCCAGCGTGCCGACCACGTTCACCGAGCCGCCGGTCAGCGCCAGCACCTCCATGCCCAGGCCCTCGCGGAACGCCACGAACCGGTCGAACAGCCGCTCCGGCTTCAACCGCTCCGCGACCGTCGTGAACGGGTACCCCTCCAGCGCCACCCAGGCGCCCGCCAGGTCCCAGTTGCCCATGTGCGGCAGCGTGATCACCGCGCCGCGCCCCGACTCCAGCGCCTCCCGCAGCTGCTCGAAGCCGTCCACCCGGACGTCCCGGGCCACCCGCTCCCGCCCCCACACCGGCAGCCGGAACGACTCCAGCCAGTACCGCATGTACGAGCGCATCCCGGCCCGCGACAACTCCCGCAGCCGCGCCTCGTCCGCGCCCGGACGCACCCGCAGCAGGTTCGCCTCCAGCTGCAGCACCCGCGGGCCGCGCCGCCGCCACGCGTAGTCCGCCAACCGGTCGAACAGCCCGCGCGCGACCGGCTCGGGCAGGTGCTTGAGCACCCCCCAGCCCACCGCGTACGCCGCGTACACCAGCCGGTCCTTCAGGTCCTTCACCGCAGGCCCGCCCCTTCAGCTCCCGGCCGCCACGCGGTCCGCCTCGAACGCCTCGCGGCGCACGGTCACCATCCGCTGGACCACCGTCACCAGGCTGCCCGCCGCGACCAGCCACAGCGCCACCGGCAGCAGCCACTCCACGTACGGAACCCCGAACGTGGCCAGACCCGCGACACCGGCCGCCACCAGGCTGATGACCAGCCGCTCGGCCCGCTCCACCAGCCCCGACACGTCGCACGGCAGCCCCTGGCTCTCCGCCCGCGCCTTCGTGTACGACACCACCAGCCCGCTCGCCAGGCAGAACACCGCCACCGCGCACAGCAGGTTGTTGTCGCCCTTGCCCGCGTACCACAGGGCCAGGCCGCCGAAGATCGCCGCGTCCGCGACCCGGTCCAGCGTGGAGTCCAGGAACGCCCCCCACTTGGTGGACCGCCCCAGCTGCCGGGCCATGTTCCCGTCGACCAGGTCCGAGAAGATGAACAGCGTGATCGTGACGGTGCCCCAGAAGAACTCCCCGCGCGGGAAGAACACCAGCGCACCCGTCACCGAACCGGCCGTACCGACCAGCGTCACCGTGTCCGGACTCACACCCAGCCGGATCAGGAACGCGGCGAACGGGGTCAGGACACGTGTGAAGAAGGCACGCGCGTATTTGTTGAGCATGGCCTTCCGGACCGCTCCGATCTGGCTGGTACCCGCCTGCGGCCAGAGAACGCGGCAGACGACCGAATGGATCAGCCCACCCGGCGCACCCATGGTAGCCACGCCGGGGAACCGACCCCGCCCACGCACCGCCCGACCCCGCCCCGCGCGCCCCGGTACCGGCCTCACCCGCCCCCGGCGCCGGCCGCACCCGCACCCGCACCCGCGCCCGCCGACCCGGCGCGCGCGGACCACCGCACCTAGACTTTCACCGACAGCCTCGGCGCGACGGGAGGAGACCCCGATGCCCGACCGCAGCACCGCCCGAGCCGGCCAGGCACCCGCCGTCACCGGACCAAGCGACCTTCGCAACGTCGTCCTCATCGGCTGCGCCGGCGTGGGCAAGACCACCCTCGCCGAATCCCTCGCCCACGCCGCCGGCGCCGTCGGCCGCCCCGGCCGCGTCACCGACGGCACCACCGTCGCCGACCACGAACCCATCGAGCACCAGCAGCAGCGCTCCGTCCAGCTGTCGGTCCTCCCCCTCGCCTGGAACGGCGTCAAGATCAACCTGATCGACCCGCCCGGCCACCCCGACTTCGCCGCCGAACTGCGCGCCGCCCTGCACGCCGCCGACGCCGCCGTCTTCGTCGTCTCCGCCACCGACCCGGTCACCGCCCCCACCCGCGCCCTCTGGCGCGAGTGCGCCGCCGAAGGCATCCCCCGCGCCATCGCCGTCGCCAAGCTCGACATCGCCCGCAGCAGCTTCGACGACATCCTCACCGCCTGCCACGACGCCTTCGGCCTCGGACCCGACACCCTCCGGCCGCTCTACGTCCCCGTCCACCACGACGGCCACCCCGACGGCAGCGTCGACCTGCTCACCGGCCACACCTACGGGCAGACCGACCCCCTCCCCGACACCGCGACCGCCCGCGAGAGCCTCGTCGAGGCCATCTCCGGCCAGGACGACACCCTCATGGAGCGCTACCTCTCCGGCGACCCCCTCGACACCGACTCCCTCGAAGCCGGACTCCGCCGCGAAGTCCTCACCTGCGCCCTCCACCCCGCCGTCCCCACCAGCGAGAACGGCCTCGGCGCCACCGAACTCCTCGACCTCATCGCCACCTCCTTCCCCGACCCCACCGAGCGCACCCGCCCCGCCCCCGAGTGCGACCCCGAGGCCCCGCTCGCCGCCCAGGTCGTCCGCGTCACCGGCGACGCCTACGTCGGCCGGATCAGCCTCCTGCGCCTCTACGCCGGCACCCTGCGCCCCGACACCCGGATCCACCTCGCCGGCCCCGACCACCCCGCCGACCAGGACACCGAGGAACGCGTCACCGGCCTCACCAGCCCCTTCGGAAAACTCCAGCGCCCCGTCCCGCACGCCGTCGCCGGAGACCTCGTCTGCGCCGCCAAACTCACCACCGCCCGGGCCGGCGACACCGCCCACGACCCCGGCCACCCCGTCAAACTCGACGGCTGGACCCTCCCCGAACCGCTGCTCCCGATCGCCGTCGAGGCCCACAGCAAGGCCGACGACGACAAGCTCTCCCAGGCGCTCACCCGGCTCGCCGCCGAGGACCAGGCCCTCCGCCTGGAACAGAACCCCGACACCCACCAGCTCGTCCTCTGGTGCACCGGCGAGGCCCACGCCGAGGTCGTCCTCGACCGCCTCCGCACCCGCCACGGCGTCCACGTCGACACCGTGGAGCACCGGGTCGCCCTGCGCGAGACCTTCGGCACCGCCGCCGCCGGCCACGGCCGCCTGGTCAAACAGTCCGGCGGCCACGGCCAGTACGCCATCTGCGAGCTGGAGGTCGAGCCGCTGCCCGCCGGATCCGGCTTCGAGTTCCAGGAACACGTCGTCGGCGGCGCCGTCCCCCGGCACTTCATCCCCTCCGTGGAGAAGGGCATCCGCGCCCAGCTCGACAAGGGCGTCGCCACCGGCCACCCGCTCGTCGACATCCGGGTCACCCTCACCGACGGCAAGGCGCACTCCGTCGACTCCTCGGACTCGGCGTTCCAGACCGCCGCCGCCCTCGCCCTGCGCGACGCCGCCGAGCACGCCGTCATCCGGCTGCTCGAACCCGTCGCCGCGGTCGGCATCCTGCTCCCCGACGACTACCTCGGCGCCGTCCTCGGCGACCTCTCCGCCCGCCGCGGCCGTGTGCTCGGCACCGAGACCGCCGGCCCAGGCCTCACCCTGCTCCGCGCCGAGGTCCCCGAACTCGAACTCGCCCGCTACCCCGTCGACCTGCGCTCGCTCACCCACGGCACCGCCGAGTTCAGCCGCGCCCACCTGCGGCACGAACCGATGCCCGCCGCACTCGCCGCCCGCTTCACCGAGAAGGACTGAACCCCGGGGAGCACCGGCCCGGCCCGGCCGCGGGCCCGGTGCTCCCGAGCGTCACGCGTCGGCCGGACCCGCCCCGGCCGCCGGCCGCTGCGGCAGCGCACAGGCCGGCGTCCCGCCCGGCATCCGGTGCCGGTTCTTCGCCACCCACCGGTACACCAGGGCCGCCACCGGCCGCACCGGCGCCAGCGCCAGCAGCCCGCCCGCGTACGCCCACGCACCGCCCGACCGCAGCAGCAGCCGCGCCACCGCCTGGGCCCCGCCGTACACCCGGCCGGCCGGCGTCACCCAGAGCAGTTCGCGCTCCGCGCGCTCCCAGGACACGTCCCCGCGCCCCCCGGCCAGCGCGTCCAGCCCCTCCAGATCCGCGAACTGGAACGGCACCGCGTCCCAGCCACCCGACGCCAGCGTCTGCCGCAGGTACCGCTCGGCCCAGTTCTTGCACGTCGTGCAGAAGGCGCAGTCCCCGTCGAAGACCAGCACCGGGTCCCTCATCACCGCGTTGTCCATACCGCCATCGTGCACCATCCGGCACCGCCCGATCCGGCCAGGGCGACCCGGCGTCCGTCCGGGCGCATCGCACTGACGAAACGTGGGCATCATGCCCCACAGGTCCACCGTGGCCCGTTCGTGACGGCACTTCAGACGATCATCCACACGACGGCGCCGGGGCACGGTAACCTGCCGCAGGACAAGGGGAGGAGGGGACGCCACCGTGACCACACTCGACATGACCCCGGGTGCGCAGATACCCCGGACCGATGCCGGCCCGCAGACCGCCGGCACGCAGGCGCTCTCCTCGGCCGCGTACCGCGACGGCAAGCTCACCGACGACGCCGGCAAGCTCGACGGGGCCACCGCGAAGAAGGGCCGCTTCGCCCTCTTCGCCCCCAACTTCGGCGAGGCCTTCAGCAAGGCGCTCATCTCCCGCGCGCTCGGCGGCGACCGCAAACCCCTGGTCCCCGCCTTCGGTGTCGACACCCGCCAGGTCGTCGAGCACTGCCTCGCCGCCGAGGAGATCCGCCGGAACCGCGACCGGCAGCTGTCCACCATCTCCGTCGTCACCGGCGTGCTCTGCCTCCCCGGCACCCTGGTCTGGCTCGGCGCCTTCCAGCTCCGCGCCTGGCTCAGGCGCGACAACCCCAAGAACGCCGCCGTCTACGGCGCCGTCGTGCTCGTCCTCGCCGTCGCCCTCGCCGCCCTGTTCGCCGTCAAGCCCCCCGTCGGCGGGATCCTCGGCCTCTACCTGCGCATCGTCATGCTGGCGCCCGTCATCGGCTGGTACCTCGCGAAGCGCATCGTCGTACGCACCGCCGTCGACCTGCGCGCCCGCTGGCTGCAGCTGGTCGAGGGCAACGCCGTCGCCGCGACCGTCCCGATGGCCGTCCCCCGCGACGACCTCGACAAGAAGGCCGCCGACCTGCGCGCCAAGCTCGGCCGACTGGAGTCCGAGCAGGAGACCAACGTCCAGCACTACGCCGGCCCCAAGGGCATCCTCGGCGCCGGCCGCCGCTGGGGCGAGTGGAAGCTCATCGACACCCTGCGCCCCGCCGAGGGCCAGATCGACTTCCGCCAGTTCCACCCCTGGGACCTCGTCCGCAAGATCGCCGGCCACCTCAAGGCCCTCGGCATCAGCGAGGTCGCCAACAGCGGCATGCCCGGCGTCCGCGTCAAGCAGTGGGTCGTCTTCGAGGTCGGCGAGAGCGCCGACGAGATCAGCCGCCCCGGCAACGCCGACATGGACGGCGACCACATGCGCGACTTCGCCGTCCAGGCCATCGCCGACAAGCAGACCTTCGGCGGCGGCCCCCGCCACTACCTCGCCACCCAGTTCATCACCCACGACGGCAAGCTCGTCCTGACCTTCACCGTCACCGTGGTGCTGCTCGCCAACACCCTCAACATCACCGTCGCCGGCTACGCCCTCGGCCCGATCAACGGCTACTTCTTCGACAAGCCCAAGGACAAGGAGAAGTCGGTCGCCAAGACCGTGCGGTTCTGGGAGGAGCGCACGGTCAAGCTCCCGCTGATCGACAACGACGAGGTCGTCCGGCAGGCCGTCCGCGCCCCCTTCTACCGGATGCCGGGCCTGCTCTCCTGGCTCGGCGGCGGCCTCGGCCTGCCCGAGCCCTTCGGCCTGCGGCACATCTGGGCCGGCCCGCCGTGGGGCACCCGCACCATGGCGGACAACGCCCTCAACTCCTCGCACCCGGTGCTCGGCGCCGTCCACACCGCCACGCTGGAGTTCCTCGCCGAGCACGACCTGGACACCGAGCGCGCCTTCAAGGGCCGCGCCGCCGGGCTCAAGGCCGAGGCCCAGGGCAGCCGCCCGTTCAAGGTCGACAGCTACGACGCCTGACACCCGCGCCGCGCACGACGAGGGCCCCGCCGACCACGGTCGGCGGGGCCCTCGTCCGTTCCGGCTCAGTCCTGCGGCCAGGCCTCGGCCAGCATCTTGCGGGTGTCCGCCAGCAGCTGCGGCAGCACCTTGGTGTGGCCGACCACCGGCATGAAGTTGGTGTCCCCGCCCCAGCGCGGCACCACGTGCTGGTGCAGGTGCGCCGCGATCCCGGCACCGGCCGCCGTGCCCTGGTTCATCCCGATGTTGAAGCCGTGCGCGCCCGAGGCCGCGCGCAGCGCCGTCATCGCCTTCTTGGTGAACACCGCCAGCTCGGCCGTCTCCGCCCCGTCCAGCTCGGTGTAGTCCGCCGCGTGCCGGTACGGGACCACCATCAGGTGGCCGCCGTTGTACGGGTAGAGGTTGAGCACCGCGTACACGGAGCCGCCGCGCGCGACGACCAGCCCGTCCTCGTCACTCAGCGACGGAATCGAGCAGAACGGGCAACCGTCGTCCGGAGCCGGGCCGGTGGGCTTGTTCTCGCCCTGGATGTAGGCCATCCGATGGGGGGTCCACAGGCGGCGGAAGCCGTCCGGCTCGCCGACGCCCCGCTGCAGTTCCGGCTCAGTCGTCATGCTGATCAGCATATTCGCCCGCACGTGCTTGCAAAGCAGCGCGGGGCAGACTCCCCAGGAGCCCGCCCCGCGCTCACGCGTGCCCGCGGCGTCACACCTGGATGCGGCGCTCCACGGCGTCGACGATCTCGGCGACCGCGTCGGCCACCGGGACGCCGTTCTTCTGCTCGCCGTTGCGGTAGCGGAAGGACACCGCGCCCGCCTCGACGTCGTCGTTCCCGGCGATCAGCATGAACGGGGTCTTGCTCTTCTGGGCGTTGCGGATCTTCTTCTGCATCCGGTCGTCCGAGGTGTCGACCTCGACCCGGATCCCGCGCTTCTTCAGCTCGGCCGCGACCTCCAGCAGGTACGGCACGTGCTCGTCGGTGATCGGGATGCCGGTCACGGTGACCGGGGCCAGCCACGGCGGCATGGCGCCGGCGTAGTGCTCCAGCAGCACCGCGAAGAAGCGCTCGATCGAGCCGAACAGCGCCCGGTGGATCATGACCGGCCGCTGGCGCGAGCCGTCCGCCGCCGTGAACTCCAGGTCGAAGCGCTCCGGCAGGTTGAAGTCCAGCTGGATGGTGCTCATCTGCCAGGTACGGCCGATGGCGTCCTTCGCCTGCACCGAGATCTTCGGGCCGTAGAAGGCCGCGCCGCCCGGGTCCGGGACCAGCGGCAGGCCCTGCTTCTCGGCCACCGCGGCGAGGACGGCGGTGGCCTCCTCCCACGCCTCGTCCGAGCCGACGAACTTCTCCGGGTCCTTGGTGGACAGCTCCAGGTAGAAGTCGGTCAGGCCGTAGTCGCGCAGCAGGTTGAGCACGAAGGTGAGCGTCGAGTCGAGCTCGTCGGCCATCTGCTCGCGGGTGCAGTAGATGTGCGCGTCGTCCTGGGTGAAGCCGCGGGCGCGGGTCAGGCCGTGCACCACGCCGGACTTCTCGTACCGGTAGACCGTCCCGAACTCGAAGAGGCGCAGCGGCAGTTCACGGTACGAGCGGCCGCGCGCGTCGAAGATCAGGTTGTGCATCGGGCAGTTCATCGGCTTGAGGTAGTAGTCCACGCCCTCGTCGAGCTGCATGGGCGGGTACATACCGTCCGCGTACCAGTCGAGGTGGCCGCTCTTCTCGAAGAGCTTCCCCTTGGTGGCGTGCGGGGTGTAGACGAACTCGTAGCCCTCCTCCTCGTGCCTGCGGCGCGAGTAGTCCTCCATGGCGCGGCGGATGATGCCGCCCCTGGGGTGGAAGACGGCGAGGCCGGAGCCGATCTCCTCGGGGATGGAGAAGAGGTCGAGCTCGTTGCCGAGCTTGCGGTGGTCGCGCTTGGCGGCCTCCTCCAGGAACTCCAGGTGCGCCTTGAGCGCGTCCTTGGTCGGCCAGGCGGTGCCGTAGAGGCGCTGGAGCATGGGGTTGCGCTCGCTGCCGCGCCAGTACGCGGCGGCCGAGCGCATGATCTTGAACGCCGGGATCATCCGGGTCGACGGCAGGTGCGGGCCGCGGCAGAGGTCGCCCCAGCACAGCTCGCCGGACTTCGGGTCCAGGTTGTCGTAGATGGTCAGCTCGCCGGCGCCGACCTCGACGTCGGCACCCTCGCCGGCGGTGGCGGCGGAGCCCTTGAGGCCGATCAGCTCCAGCTTGTACGGCTCGCCGGACAGCTCCTCGCGGGCGGCCTCGTCGGTGACGACGCGGCGCGAGAACCTCTGCCCCCGCTTGATGATCTCCTGCATCTTCTTCTCGATGGCCTTGAGGTCATCGGGGTGGAACGGCTTCTCGACGTCGAAGTCGTAGTAGAAGCCGTCCTTGACCGGCGGGCCGATGCCGAGCTTGGCCTCCGGGAAGAGCTGCTGCACGGCCTGCGCCATCACGTGCGCGGTGGAGTGGCGCAGGATGTCGAGGCCGTCCTTGCTGCCGATCTCGACCGGCTCGACCTCGTCGCCGTCCAGGACGGCGTACGCGAGGTCCTTGAGCTGGCCGCCGACGCGGGCGGCGATGATCGAGCGGTCGTCGGCGAAGAGCTCGGCGGCCGTAGTGCCCGTGGTCACCACGCGCTCTTCCCGATCGGGTTCGCGGTTGATGATTACCCGGACGTCCGTCACCGGTCTCTCCTGACGTGCTGGATTCATAGGACGCAACACTGCGCTGCGCGTGACGATGGTACCGAGACCGGTGGCCCCACCGTCACCTCCGTACCCTCCCTACCCGCCGCCCAGGGTCTTGAGCAGCCGCTCCCGCTCGGCCTCCTCCAGCCCGCAGGGCTCCAGGCCGGTGGGCCGGGTGAGCCGGCGGAAGCCGCCGCGCCGCTCCAGCCGGCCGCTGACCCGGACCGGGGTGCCGGCCAGGTGGGCCTCGGCGGCCAGCCGGTAGGCGGGGTCGGGGAGGCGGACCTTGACCTCGTCGACCTCGGCGCCGCCGAGCACCCGCAGGCGGACGGAGCCGGTGCCGGCCGGGTCGGCGCGCTTGAGCCGGACGACGACGCCGACCACGGTGACGGCGACGGCGGGTTCGATGCGTTCCAGCAGTTCGGCGGCCTCGGCGAGGGCGGGCAGGTCGCCGGGCGAGAACTCCAGGGCGATCCGGCGGTCGCCGAAGCCGCCGGGGGTCCCGGCCGCGGCCGACCAGACGACGGTGAGCTGGGCGGCGGTGGCGCCGCGCACCAGTTCCTCGACGGAGTCGACGAGCTCGCGGCTGACGCCGGACTGGACGGCGTTCTCGAAGGCCTCGGCGCCGCCGCTGACCCGGCGGTAGTCGACGGCGTCGCGCAGCGCCTCCAGGGCGCGGACGAGTGTGGTCACCGCCGCCCGGCCCTCGGGGGCGGGGGTGTAGGCGGTGAGGCCGGGACCGCCGGAGACGACCAGGACGCGGTCGAGGAAGTCCCCGGCCCAGCTGTCGAGCCGGGCGCCGAAGTAGGCGGCCCGGGTGCGGCCGGCCTTGGCGCCGGCCGCCAGCATGGCGCGGGCCGCCCGCTGGAGCCGTTCGGTGTCGTCCCAGGGCACGGTGGCGGGGGCGGCGGCGGTCGCCGTGCCGGAGGGTCCGGCGAGGTCGCGCCGCCACTGGAGCTCGTCGCCGGGGACGGCGAGCGCGAGCAGGATGGCGCGGGCGGAGGGGCTGGCGGAGCGGGAGAGCGCGGTGACGGCGTCGCCGAGGAGGTCCACGGCGTCGTCGAAGCCGTCGCCGGCGGGGACGATCAGGCTGGTGCCGGGGTCGGCGCCGTCCGGTGGCGTCCACCGGCCGTACCGGGCGGCGGGCCCCCCGCGCCGGACCCAGCCGTGACGGGCCAGCAGGGTGGCGAGCACGGCGGGGTCGACGGCGGCCGGGTCGGGCAGTGCCCGGGCCTGCGGCTCGCCGGGACCGGGGCGCAGTGGCCCGTGGGGCAGTGTCATGGTGCGGCTCCTCCCGGCCGGGGGCCGGGCCGTCACGGGCTGCCGCCCGCGCCGACCCTGGCCATGATGTCGCACAGTGCGCGGTCGTCGAAGACCTTCGCGGTGGGTACCCGGACGTTGGTCCGGCGCTGCCCGGTGACCGGGTGGCCTGCCAGGTTGACCCAGTAGCAGCAGTGCCGCAGCTCCAGCGCGTCCGGCCGGGCCGCCAGCCAGCGGTCGACCCGGCGGGGCAACAGCATGACGACGAGGATGCGGGGCACCGCGACCCGGGGGCGGGCCAGCTTCCGCAGGTGGTCGTTGTCGAGGGTGAAGCTGAAGTACGGGCCGCGCGGATCGGGGGCGATCTGCTGGGTGGCCTTCAGCTGGATCTTGACGGTGACCTCGTCGTCGATCTCGTGGGTCCGGGAGCCGTGGCTGACCTGCCAGTCGATGCCGTTGTCGGGGAACGGCTGGGAGAGCGAGCAGCCGGCCGCGGCGGCGACCGCGTGCAGGTAGCCGACCTGCAGGGTCTCCATGCAGGCGGTCACCGCCAGGTCGCCCCGCAGGGCGGCCGCCGCCTCCTCGGGCTGCGGCTGGGTCAGCGCCATCGCCGGGTTCCCCTCCCCCGTCCCCCGGGGCCCGTCCCGATTCGAACAGGGCACCTGTCGGCAGGGTGCCCGGCCGGTGTTGCGCCAAACGGTTGAGGGGGCGTCAGGAGCGGGTATCACCGGGGCGGGAACGCGCTGTATCCGAGGGGCAGTCATGCAGCAGCACTGGTTCACCGGCCCGATCGCCTCCTTCGACACCGAGACCACCGGCGTGGACGTCGAGACCGACCGCATCGTCTCGGCCGCGCTGGTGGTCCAACTCGCCCCGGGCACGGCCCCGCAGGCGACCACCTGGCTGGCCGACCCGGGGGTGCCGATACCGGACGGCGCCCGCGCGGTGCACGGGATCAGCGACGAACGCGTCCGGGCGTTCGGCCGCCCCGCACGGACGGTGGTGGCGGAGATCGCGGCCGCCCTGGCGGTGCAGGCCCGGGCCGGCCGCCCGGTGGCGGTGATGAACGCGCCCTACGACCTGACGCTGTTGGACCGCGAGTTGCGCCGCCACCAGGGCGTGACGCTGATCGACGCGGTGGGCCCGGCGGGCCTGCTGGTGCTGGACCCCAGGGTGCTGGACAAGCACGTCGACCGGTACCGCAAGGGCCGCCGGACGCTGACCGACCTGTGCGCGCACTACGGCGTGGAGCTGACCGGGGCGCACGACGCGGCGGCGGACGCGGCGGCGGCGCTGGCGGTGGTCCGGACGATCGGGTCGCGCTACCCGGCCGCGCTGGGCGGGCTGACGGTGGCGGAGCTGCACCTGCGGCAGGCGGTCTGGCACGCGGCGCAGGCGCGGGGGCTCCAGGCGTGGTTCAACCGGTCGGGGGCGGACGAGCGGGTGGACCTGTCCTGGCCGCTGCGGCCGGCCCGGTGCGGTTGCGGCCGCCGGCTGTCGCCGGAGCACAGCTGCGGGGTGGCGGCGTAGCGCGGGCCCGGCCGGGGTGCCCGGCGCCCCGGTGCGTGCGCGAACGCCGCAGGCCCTGACCGGTATCCCGATCAGGGCCTGCGTGCTGTCCGGTGGGCGATACTGGGATCGAACCAGTGACCCCTTCGGTGTGAACGAAGTGCTCTCCCGCTGAGCTAATCGCCCGGGCAACGAGAAGAACTGTAGCACCATTCGGGGGGTGCGGTACAACTCGGTTCCCCGAGGTGGCGGCCGACACATCCGCAGAACTCGCACTCCGCACGGAAGGTGACTGCGCCTCAGTCCATTCCCGGGCACTGTTCGCGGGATTGTGGAAATACATGTGAGGCCCAGCCGATAATCGGCTGGGCCTCACATATCACAATGCATTCCGGTGGGCGATACTGGGATCGAACCAGTGACCCCTTCGGTGTGAACGAAGTGCTCTCCCGCTGAGCTAATCGCCCGGGTGCAGGGAAAACATTACCGCATCCCGCGGGGTGGTCCGAACACGCTCACCCCCGGCCCCCGGACCGGCCGCCTCACCCGGACGGCGCACCTCCGGCACCGCTCCCCCCGGACGGACCGCGGACGGGCCGCGGACCGTCCGCGGGCGGACCGCGGACCGTCTGCGGGCGGACCGTGCCCGGCCCTCGCCCGACCCTCGGCCGGTTCCCGCCCGGCCCCGCTCAGTCCTCGTTGATCTTCCAGGGCATGACCAGCCCGTACTTCCACAGGTACCAGCCGCCGATCCCCGCGATCACCGCCAGGCCGATCACGGTGAGCGTGATGTTGCGCCGGCGGACCCGCGGGTCCATGGCCTTCTGGGCCGCCTCGGCCACCTTGCGGCGGGTCCAGCGCAGCGCCAGCTGGGCCCAGACGAACTCGGTCGCCCAGACGCCCATGCCCAGGAAGATGACCACCCAGCCCGGGCCGGGCAGCGGCAGCATGATCACTCCGAGCACCACCACCGCCAGGCCGGCCAGAAAGACGGCCACCTGCCAGCTCAGGTGCAGCGGGCGGGAGCGGCGGATGAAGTGCGGCGCCCGCGAGCCGAGCGGCCGGCCGCCGTCCGCGTCCGCCCCGGACCCCGCCTCCCCGCCGTCACCGTTCCCCGGCCCCGTCGGCGCCCCCGTGTCGTCCGGCACGATCACATCCCCCGTTCCCGTGTTCCCGCCCGCGTCACCGCGTGCCTTGTCGCTTCGCACAGTCATGCCAGGAAACTAACCGAGAAGCGGCCCGGTAATGCCCCGGCGGGCAGTCTGTGGCGATTCCGCAATGCGCCGTAAGGGGTACGACTCGCGCCCGAATCGGGACAGAGGGGTTTACATCGGTCGTGGAGGTGGGATGGTCCGTTCGCCGACGTGCGATTCCCCGAGCGCACACTGAGCGAAAGGCCATGGCGCTTATGAACACCACGGTCAGCTGCGAGCTGCACCTGCGCCTCATCGTGTCCAGCGAGTCCTCACTGCCCGTCCCCGCGGGCCTGCGCTACGACACCGCCGACCCCTATGCCGTGCACGCCACGTTCCACACCGGCGCCGACGAGACCGTGGAGTGGGTGTTCGCCCGAGATCTCCTTGCGGAGGGGCTGCACCGACCCACCGGTACCGGCGACGTCCGGGTCTGGCCGTCGCGCAGCCACGGGCAAGGGGTGGTCTGCATCGCGCTGAGCTCTCCGGAAGGAGAAGCCCTGCTGGAGGCCCCGGCCCGGGCGCTTGAGTCGTTCCTCAAGCGGACGGACGCCGCCGTACCCCCCGGCACCGAACACCGTCACTTCGACCTCGACCGGGAGCTGTCCCACATCCTCGCCGAAAGCTGACCCCGACCGGAGGCGGTCACGCCCCGCTGTCGGCGGGGTCGTACCTCCTGCCGTCACCGCAGCCGTCCTACTCGGGGGCACGGCAGCAGACTCAGCCGCGCACGACGCGGTCTCGGGGCCGGTGAAACGATTCGCCCCCATCAGGGGCGGGTCACCGCACCGAAAGCGCCCGGCAGTGAGGCCGGCCACCCGCACGGGTGGCCGGCCTCACTGCCGGGCGCAGGCATCCGGCCGGGCGGCCCGTCGCCCGCCCTCCCCACCTGCCCTTCCCGCCCGCCCTTCCCGCCCGCCCTTCCGCGCACTCCCCGCACCCTCCTCCGCGCACTTCCCCGCACGCACTGACGAGATCCGTACGCACCTTCGAGGGAAGCCGGCACCGTGTGCCGCGCGGCCCGGTAAGGTCTGGAAGTGACCGTAGTCGCGGGGCGCCGACGGCCCCCTCCGCGCGAGGAGCCCCCACGTGCTGATCACCCATGACACCGAGTGCGCGCTGAGCATCCTCGTCGAGCTGCTCAACACCGCACCCGAGGTGTGCGGCACCGAGCTGCTGCCCGACGTGGCCGCGCTCGACGCCTTCGTGGTCCGCCAGGAGATCAGCGAGGTCGACTCCCTCACCGACGACGACCTACGCCGGGTGCAGGAGCTGCGCTCGCGGCTGCGCGAGGTCTTCGGGACGGAGTCCACCGAAGAGGCCGCCGAACTGGTCAACGCGCTGGTCGCCGCCGCCGGGACGACACCCCGGCTCACCAACCACGACCACCACGGGTGGCACATCCACTACTTCGCGCCGCACGCCGCGCTCGGCGACCACCTGGCGGCCGAGCTGGGCATGGCGCTGGCCTTCATCCTCACCGCCGGCGAGCGCGAGCGGCTGCGCCGGTGCGAGGCGCCGGACTGCGCGCGGGTCTTCGTCGACCTCTCGCGCAACCGGTCGCGCCGCTACTGCGACAGCCGGACGTGCGGGAACCGGCTGCACGTGGCCGCCTACCGGGCGCGCCAGCGGTCCGCCGAGACGGTGCCCTCGGCCTGAAGCCCCGGCGCAGGCCCGCCGGGCCCCGGCACCGCGCGAACCGGCCGTACGGGCGTGCCCGGGGCGCCGGTCCCGGCCCCGGGGCTCCGACCCCGGGGCTCCGACCCCGGGCACGCCGAGACCGCCGGACCGGTCCCGGTCCGGCGCGGATGGGCCGCTTCCGGTCAGATGCCGCGGCGGCGCAGGATCTCCTCGATGTCGGCGAAGTCGCCGAGGCCGTCGTCCCCCTTGGACTGCTTCGCCGGCCCGGCCTGCTTGCCCTGTTTCACCGGGTTCGCCCGGCTCGGCTCGCCCGGCTGCTTCGACGGCCCCACCCGGCCGGCCGCCGCGGCCGCCGCCGCACCCCCCGGCGTCGCGCCGACCGCCGGACGCCCGGGAGCCGGGCCGGCCGCCGCCGGACGGGCCCCGCCCTCGGCGACCGCACCGCGCCGGGCCGCCCAGCGGGTGGTGACCAGCAAGCCCGCCGAAACGCCCAGCAGCGCGATGCCGGTCCAGACCCGGGGATCGAAGACCAGCTTGGTCGCCCAGTCGGCCAGCTCGCTGCCGATGGTCCGGGCCACCGGGAACAGGCCCGTCAGGTAGAGGCCGACCGGCAGCAGCGCCACCGCGAACCAGCGGGTCGCGGAGAGGAAGCGCCGCCGGTACGCGCGCAGGCCCGCGACGGCCACCCCGGCCGCCGTGAGCGCGAAACTCACCGCCGCCGTCAGCACGGCCGCATCCCGTCCTCGGCCGCCCGCCCGCCGCGCACCGCCCTGCCGGTCGGCCTGTCAGTCGTACCGATCATCTCGTCGGACCTCCCGTCGCTCCGGTTCGGCCGGACCCGGCCGCCGGAACGGCACGGGACCCACTAGTGGAACACTGGGGGCATGATCGAAGGTTCCCTCCCCCGTCTCGAGTTCTGGTGCGAGCTCCAGTGCCCGGACTGCCGCACCGCCCTGGACGACGTCCGGACGCTGCGCGCCCGGTACGGCGACGCGCTCCGGATCGAGCTGCGCCACTTCCCGCTGGAGAAGCACAAGCACGCCTACGCCGCGGCGGAGGCCGCCGAGGAGGCGTTCGCGCAGGGACTGGGGTGGCCGTACGTCGAGGCACTGCTGGCCCGGGTCGAGGAGCTGGACGCGCGCGGCACCGAGGTGCTGCTGGAGGTCGCCCGGGAGGTCGGGGTGGACGCCGAGGAGGTGGACACCGCGCTGGTGGACGGCCGGCACATGCTGATCGTCGACGCCGACCAGGCCGAGGGCAAGGCGATCGGCGTGCAGGGCACGCCGACCTACGTGATCGGCGGGCAGCGGCTGGACGGCGGGCAGAGCCAGGACGGCCTGCTGGAGCGGATCTCCGCCGCCGTCGAGGCGGCCAAGGCCTCCTGACGGACCATCGGCGCACGGTGCGTCAGATCAGCGTCTTCCCGTAGACGCGGTTGGTCACCCGGTAGCCGAGTGACTCGTAGAGGCGGATCGCGGCCTCGTTCCCGCTGAAGACGTTCAGCCCGAGGTCGCGGACGCCGGCGAGCAGGCACTCCTGTTCGGCGAGCAGCATCAGCGCCCGCCCGTGCCCGCGGCCCCGGTGCGCCTCGGCCACCTCCACCACCATCACCCAGGCCAGCGGCGCGCCGTCGGGCAGCTCGCGGACCCGCAGGGCCAGCCAGAGCGAGCCCAGCGGGTCCGGCCCCGCGCCCCGCAGCCGGCGCAGCGCGACGCCCGGCGTGGCCGCGCCCCGGGGCAGCAGGTTCACGTGGTCGGCGTCGGACTTGGCGCGGGCCTGCTCCTCAGCGAGACCGGAGGAGACCAGGTCCCGCAGGTAGCCCTCCTTGGCGTCCGCGAGCCAGCCCGGGAACTCTTCGGCGCCGATCGGGCGCGCGACGACCCCGGACGGCAGCGCGGGCGGCTCGGTGAGGTGCTTGGCCATGTTCCGCATCCGCTCGGCGTAGCCGAGGGTGGCCGCGAGCGAGCGGGCGAGCTGCGACTCCTCCGGGATGTCGGCGTCCACCCGGGTGCAGCCCCAGCCGCGCAGCACCTCCTCGGCGGCCAGCGCGCCGAACGTCCCGCGCCCCCGGCCGCGCCCCTCATGGACTTCCAACTCGGATATCTCACCCCAGAGTTGCCCACCGCGCGGCAGGGCGCTGGTGCGCAGCGCGCCGACCGGGCGGCCGTTGGCGCAGATCCGCCAGCGTCTGGTGCGGCCGCCGCCGGCGGTGGGTGTCTCCGGGCCCTCAGGGCGCAGCGTGGTGGTCATGTCGGGGTCCCTTCCCGCCGCCCGGGTGTTCTACCCGCCGGGTGCGCGGTGCCGGGAGCCGCCGGCGGCGCGGGCCGGAGCCCGGCGGCGCTCAGGGGTCCAGGTCGTCGCCGCTGCGCTCGGCGAAGACGGCCATCGCCTTGGCGGTCACCGCGCCCGGTCCGGGCAGTTCGCGGCCGTCGACGCGGGTGACGGCCTGGACGTCGCGCAGGGTGGAGGTCAGGAAGACCTCCTCGGCCCGCTGGAGCGCGTCGAGCGGCAGGTCGGCCTCCTCGGCGCCGCACCACTCGATGACGAGTCGGCGGGTGATGCCGGCCAGGCAGCCCGAGGAGAGCGGCGGGGTGAGCAGGGCGCCGTCGAGGACGACGAAGACGTTGGAGCCGGTCCCCTCGCAGAGCCGCCCGGCGGTGTTGGCGAAGACGGCCTCGGAGGCGCGGGCGCGGTGGGCGGCGGCGAGGGCCACGACGTTCTCCGCGTACGAGGTCGTCTTGAGGCCGGCGACGGCGCTGTGCTCGTTGCGGCGCCAGGGGACGACGGCGACGGCCGTGGTGTCGGGGCGGCGGGCGGCGGCGCCGAGGGAGACGACCAGGGTGGGGGTGTCGTCGCCGCGCTCGGAGCCGAGCGGGGCGGTGCCGCCGGTGTAGGTGATGCGCAGCCGGCCGAGCGGCATCGTGTTGGCGGCGAGGACCCGGGCGCAGGCCTCGCGGACCAGGTCGTGGTCGGGGTCGGGCAGGCCGAGGCCGCGGGCCGAGCGGGTGAGCCGGTCGAGGTGGCGGGTGACGGCGAAGGCCCGGCCGTCGACGGCCTTCAGGGTCTCGAAGACTCCGTCACCGGTGGTGAGTCCGTGGTCGAGGACGGACAGGGCGGGGTCGGCGGAGTCGACGAGGGACCCGTTGACCCAGCTGGTGGTGGGGTGCTGCATCGAGGGCTGCTCCTCGTCGGTGGGGCGTGGGCGGGTCGGTTCCCGTCGCGGTCCGGTGACGGCGACGGGCGCGTGCCCGCTCTCAGTCGGTGTGGGTTTCGGTGCCCGACGCTATCGCGACCAGGCGGGCGGCCTTCAGTTCGGTTTCCGCCCACTCGCGGTCGGGGTCGGATCCCCAGGTGATGCCGGCGCCCGTGCCGAAACGGAGTTCGGGTGCGGCCGGGTCGGTCCGGTCGATCCAGAAGGTGCGGATGCCGACGGCGAGTTCGCCCTCGCCGCGGTCGGCGTCGACCCAGCCGACGGCTCCGCAGTAGGGGCCGCGCGGGGCGGTCTCCAGGGCTTCGATGATCCGCAGCGCGCTGGACTTCGGCGCGCCGGTGACCGAGCCGGGCGGGAAGGTGGCGGCGAGCAGGTCGGGCCAGCCGGCGCCGTCGCGCAGGGTGCCTTCGACGGTGGAGACCAGGTGGACCAGGCCGGGGTGCTTCTCGACGGCGCAGAGGTCGGGGACGGTGACGGTGCCGGTGGCGCAGACCCGTCCGAGGTCGTTGCGGACCAGGTCGACGATCATCACGTTCTCGGCGTGGTCCTTGTCGAGGAGATCGTGCTCGGTGCGGCCGGTGCCCTTGATCGGGCCGGAGGAGACGGTGCGGCCGGTGCGGCGCAGGTAGAGCTCGGGTGAGGCGGTGGCGATCTCGACGCCGTGGCCGGGCAGCCGGACGGTTCCCCCGTAGGGGGCGGGGTTGCCGTGGGCGAGCAGTCCGGTGAGGGCGTCGATGTCGGTGCGGTCCGGGTCGGGCAGCGGTGCGGACAGCACCCGGCAGAGGTTGGCCTGGTAGACCTCGCCGGCCGCGATGTGCTCGCGGATCCTGCGGACGCCCGCGGTGTAGGCGGCGCGGTCGAGCGAGCTGCGCCAGCGGCCGGCGGCCGGGCCGCGCCAGCCCTCGCCGGACGGCGGGGCGGGGGCCGGGCGGACGTCGTCGAAGCGGGCGCAGGTGAGCCGGCCCTCG
Organism: Kitasatospora sp. NPDC042419; assembly: GCF_056437345.1. Classification (NCBI taxonomy): domain Bacteria; kingdom Bacillati; phylum Actinomycetota; class Actinomycetes; order Kitasatosporales; family Streptomycetaceae; genus Kitasatospora; species Kitasatospora sp. NPDC042419. The sequence goes on along the minus strand of NZ_JBWKAW010000007.1, from coordinate 167,604 downwards.
AAGTCGTAGGCGACGGCCCAGTAGCCGGCGGAGTCGAGGGCCGCCGGATCCGAGGTGACGTCGCGCAGCCCGGTCGCGAGGCGGCCGCCGAAGCGGGCGAGCGGGGTGTGGGGGGCGGGGTGGCCGGACACGGTTCTCCTGCACGGGCTTGCTCGGGGTTGCGGTGCCTGAAGTGTAGGTCGGGGGGCGTGAGCAGAGTCGGGCGTCACGCGGGCGTGCGCCAGGTGACCTGCGGGTGTCACTCAGGGTGCCGTTCCACCCCCGGCGCGGCCGTCCGCCGAGGTCGGCGCGGGGCTCGTCCGGCACCGCCCGGCGGGCACCCCGGCGGCACGCTGCGGGAACGGATTTTTAGCTGGCCCGGGAATCCGCTAGAGTTCAACACGTCGCCAGGGAGCGCAGCCGAGAAAAACGGTGAAGATCCCGGGAGACAGGCGGACGTGGCTCAGTTGGTAGAGCATCACCTTGCCAAGGTGAGGGTCGCGAGTTCGAATCTCGTCGTCCGCTCGATGGAGAACAGTGTAAGATCGTTCTTCGAGTGTTGCCTGGTGGAGTGGCCGAGAGGCGAGGCAACGGCCTGCAAAGCCGTCTACACGGGTTCAAATCCCGTCTCCACCTCCAAGAGGGCTCCCGGTTCCACCGGGTGACCTCCCCGCGCGATTAGCTCAGCGGGAGAGCACTACCTTGACACGGTAGGGGTCACTGGTTCAATCCCAGTATCGCGCACGTCGGGCCCTTCGGGGTCTGCTGCAGGACCGCCACACCAGGCGCGATTAGCTCAGCGGGAGAGCACTACCTTGACACGGTAGGGGTCACTGGTTCAATCCCAGTATCGCGCACGTCGGATCCTTCGGGGTCTGCTGCAGGACCGCCACACCAGGCGCGATTAGCTCAGCGGGAGAGCACTACCTTGACACGGTAGGGGTCACTGGTTCAATCCCAG
>NZ_JBWKAW010000007.1:0-166567 GCF_056437345.1 Kitasatospora sp. NPDC042419 | reverse complement strand
CAGTATCGCGCACAGCAACGGCCGGGGCCGCGACTCTTGAGAGTCGCGGCCCCGGTCTTTTCGCGTGCTCGCGGACGCCGAGGGACCGCTGCGGATCCGCCGCCCCCGGGGGACCGGAGGGGTTTCAGGACACAGAAGAGCCGCGTACGGTCGCCCTCACCGACGGCCGTACGCGGCATCTCCTCCTGCCGGGGTGCTCTGCGCACCGCTCTCGCCCGTCCGCGTGTCAACGCGGCCGCGGCCTCCCCGGCGGCACCGGCTCCCCGTCCCCAGGGGATCCCGTGCCCGTTCCTCGGGCCGGCCCGGAGGCCGGCCGTTCCCAGTGGGTGGATCAGTGGCTGATCAGATCGGCGACCGCCTGGGCCTGGGTCGCCATCTGCTCCCAGCCCCCGAACAGGATGGCCAGCAGCACCGCGCAGGGCAGTGCCATGGCCACCGCCACGGCCGGGTGCCTGGTGGGCTCCGCGGCCTGGGGCTGAGTGAAGGCCGGCCGACGGCGTCGGGAGGTGGATCCCGTGAGCTGCGCTGCCATGCCCTGACTCCTGATTCGTGAGCGATTTTCCGGTGAAGTGGACGCGGTGGACGGCTTACCTCGGGGGACGAGCTCCCCGTCCACCGCTGAGGACAACGCTATGGCCCGAGGGGGTCGGCGGACGTCATGCCGTCGTACTGTTCTCCGGGCCTCCCGGAGGATGACGCCCGGACCTGAGGACTACTACCGCAGGGGGAGACGCCCTCCACCGCACCCCCGGGGGAACCCTGAGGGGCGACCCCGAGAAACGTTTCGGCGACCCGTCACCCCGGGGTCAGTCCAAGATCGGACAATCGGACGATGGCTTGAGGTGTTGCGTATCAGCACACCGCAGCGGGCAGTCCGTAAGCTGTGCCGGACAGGAACTGACGATGCCCCAACCGACGGGGCCTCACCCACGGTCTGACGGGGAACGAAGATGGCGATGATGCGGCTGAGGCGTGAGGACCCCCGCATCGTCGGGCCGTACCGCCTGCACCGGCGGCTGGGAGCCGGCGGGATGGGAGTGGTCTACCTCGGGTCGGACCGCCGGGGGCAGCGCGTCGCACTCAAGCTGATCCGGGCCGAACTCGCCGAGGACATCGAGTTCCGCACCCGCTTCGCCCGCGAGATCTCCGCCGCCTCCAAGATCCGGGGCGGCTGCACCGCCCGCGTCATGGGCTCCGACATCGAGGCCGACCGGCCCTGGCTGGCCACCGCGTACGTCCCCGGGCCGTCGCTGTACAAGCGGGTCGGCGACGACGGACCGCTGAGCTGGCCCGAGGCCGCCCGGATCGGCGCCGCGCTGGCCGACGGACTGGTCAAGGTGCACGAGGCCGGGGTCGTCCACCGGGACCTCAAGCCGTCCAACATCCTGCTCTCGCCGCGCGGCCCGCGCATCATCGACTTCGGCATCGCCTGGTCCCGCGGGGCCAGCACCCTCACCCACGTCGGCACCGCGGTCGGCTCCCCCGGCTTCCTGGCGCCCGAGCAGGTCCGGGGGGCCGCCGTCACGCCCGCGACCGACGTGTTCGCCTTCGGGGCGACGCTCGCGTACGCGCTCACCGGGGACACCCCGTTCGGTTCGGGGGCCTCCTCGGAGGTCATGCTCTACCGGGTCGTGCACGAGGAGCCCGACCTCTCCGCCGTACCGCCGCAGCTCGCGCCGCTGATCCGCGCCTGCCTCGCCAAGGAGCCCGCCGAACGGCCCGGCGCGGCCGCCCTGCACGAGCGGCTGAGCGAACTCGCCGCGCGCGGCACCACCGCGGGCGGCACGCCCGGCGGGCCCGGCGGGCCCTTCGGCCGGAGCAGGGGCCCGGCCGACGGCGGCGCGGCACGCGACGGAGCGGCGGAACGGAGCACGGCGGAGCCCGGCGGCGCAGCCGCGGCCCGCTCCGTCGGAGCGGCCGGACCGGTCCCCGCACGGAGCGCCGAAGGACGGCCCGGGGCCGCCGCCCGGCCCGGAGCCGGAGCACGCCCGGCCGGTACCGTCCCGCCGGGCCCGCCGGCCGCCGCCCCGCGCGGCGTTCCGGCCCCCGGCCGGGCACCGGACCCGGCGGCCGCGCGCGCCCGGGCCGCGGCCGTGGGCCGGCCCGCCGGACAGCCCGGGGGCGCGCAGCGGCGCGGAGCCCCCGGACAGGGCGCACAGGCCGCCACCGCCCCCCTCCCCCGCCCCGACGCGGCCCAGGCCACCCGGCCGATGCGCGAGCGCCAGCAGACCCCGCCGCCCGGCCGCCCCGGCGCCCCCGCCGGGGCACGCGAGCGGGAGCAGCGGCCGGGACAGCCACGCGGGCGGGCCCAGGACCGGCAGCACACGCCCGTACCGGGCGGCCGTCCGGGAGCGGCCCGGCAGCGACTGCTGCGGCAGCGGCTCGTGGTCTTCGTCACCGTGACGGTGGGCGTCGCGCTGGCCATCGCCGCGGCACAGGGGTGCGAGAACCGGGAGAACCAGGGGCTGCGGCCACCGGCTCCCGCCTCGGCCCCGGCCGCCCCGGGAGCGGGCGAGCAGCCGGCAGACGGTCAGGCAGCGGGCGGCCAGGCGGCCGGCGGGCAGCCGGCGGGTACGGCGGCGGCCCCGCCGACCGCAGGCGGCTCGGGGCTCTCGGCCGACGGCATCACCCAGTCGTCCACGCCGCTCGCCGCCGCGGCGCGCGCGAGCGCGGCAGCCGGCGACAGCGCACTCGCACCCCCGCAGGGAGCGGGTCCGGCCGTGGACTGGCCGAACCGCGCCTACACCGATCCCGCCAGCGGGGCGGCCATCACCCTGCGCGACGGACGCTCCGCGGGAGCGGGACCCCAGGTCGTCCTGAGCGCCGTACTCCCCGCGCGGTACAAGGGGGCGCCGGCGGCCCTGGTGGTGCTGCGCCGGTCGGAGGGCTCGGTGCCGGTCGACCTCGTGCAGCTGTTCTCCTTCAACGGGGACGCGCCGGTGGCGCTGGCCTCCCGGTCGTCCGCCGCGGATCCGCAGGCGACGGCCACCTGGCGGCTGGAGAACGGCGCGCTGGTCCGGGAGGAGCGGGCCGCCCAGTCGGGTTCGGCCGCCTCGACCCGCTACACGGTGCGCGCGGACGGCACGCTGGAGGAGTCCTGGCCCGGCTCCGGCTCGACCACGCCGGCCGTCACCCCGCCCCCGGCGGCAGCGCCCGCTCCCCCCACCGCTCCGCCCACCGCCCCGGTGGGCTGACGCGGGAAGCTGGGAGCTGGGAGCGGGACCGGCTGCCCCCGCTGCGCGCCTGCGGCCCGGCTCGGGGTCCGGACGGCGTACGGGGCCTTGGCGGCCCGGAGCCCGTTTTCGAGTCGGAGGACGGGACGGGTACCCGGGCCAGGTGCTCGGGTCGGGTGCTCGGGCCAGGTGCTCGGGTCGGGGACGACGGCCGGGGACGGGGTACCGCCCAAGGGCCGGGACCGGGACCGACCGGGTGCACAGGAAGTCGGACCGGCCGACTTCCTGTGCGTCGCGTACCGCGGGCGTCAGGCGGCCGTGACGGCGTAGAAGGCGACGGCCGCGGCGGCGCCGACGTTGAGCGAGTCGATGCCGTGGGCCATCGGGATGCGGACGGCGTGGTCGGCGGCCGCGATGGCGCCCCGCGTGAGGCCGTCACCCTCGGCACCGAGCATCAGGGCGGCCTTGGCCAGACGGTGGGGCGCCAGAGCGGCGAGGTCGACGGCGTCCTCGGCCGGGGTGAGGGCCAGCAGGCTGAAACCCGCGGCGCGGACCGTGTCCAGAGCGGTCGGCCAGGGGTCCAGGCGGGCGTACGGCACGGCGAAGACGGCACCCATCGAGACCTTGACCGCGCGCCGGTAGAGCGGGTCGGCGCAGTCGGGCGAGAGCAGGACGGCGTCCATGCCGAGCGCCGCGGCGCTGCGGAAGATCGCGCCGAGGTTGGTGTGGTCGACCAGGCCTTCGAGGACGGCCACCCGGCGGGCGCCGGCCAGCAGCCCGGCGGCGTCCGGCAGCGGCTTGCGCTCCATCGAGGCGAGGGCTCCCCGGTGGACGTGGTAGCCGGTGACGGCCTCGGCCAGCGCGGGCTCGACGAGGTGGACGGGGGCGTCGGCGTCCGCGATGAGGTCGGCCATCACGTCCAGCCACTTGGCGGTCAGCAGCATCGACCGCATCCGGTAGCCGGCGGCGAGGGCGCGGCGGATGACCTTCTCGCCCTCGGCGATGAAGAGACCCTCGGCGGGTTCGCGGCGACGGCGGAGTTCGACGTCGGTCAGGCCGGTGTAGTCGGCGAGGCGCGGGTCGGCGGGGTCGGTGATGGTGCTGGGTTCGGACACCCTGCGATCTTGCCAAGCCGGGCCGGGGAAGGCCAAACGGCCCAAGGGTCGAGGGTGGTTGCCCTTGGCCCCCTGCCAGGCGGAGTGCAAATATGACGTATGGCCCGATTTCCGGGCCGATCATGGGCTCCGTCGGCCGCTGGTGCATCCGGTTCCACCACCTCCTCCCGATCCACCGGTACCGCCGGCTCCGCCGGTGGGCGCCCACACGGTCGGCACCAGCACTCCCGAGCAGCCCGGTCCGGGCCGGCGAAGAGCCGGTCGGTGGCGGGGCAGGTGTTCGCGCTGCAGGTCGTGGTGGTGCTGCTGCTGGTGGCGGCCGCCGTGATCGCGCTGGTCGTGCAGTCCCGCAACGACGCCCGGCAGGAGGCGACCAACAGATCGGTCGCGGTCGCCCAGACCTTCGCCAACTCCCCCGGCATCGTCGAGGCGCTCCGCTCCCCCGACCCCACCGCGATCCTGCAGCCCAAGGCGCAGTCGGTCGCGGTCAACTCCGGGGTGGACTTCGTCGTCGTCCTCGACACCGCCGGCATCCGCTACACCCACCCCAACCCGGCCCGGATCGGCCAGAAGTTCGTGGGGAACTACGAGCCCGCCCTCCAGGGACAGGTCGTGGTCGAGCAGGTGGTCGGCACGATCGGACCACTGGTGCAGGCGATCGTCCCGGTGCACGCGCCGGACGGCCAGGTCGTCGGGATGGTGTCCGCCGGCATCACGATCGCCAACGTGAGCAGCGCGAGCGAACGGCAGCTGCCCGTGGTCCTCGGCGCGGCGGGGATCGCGCTCGGCCTGGCCACCTGCGGGACGGCGCTCGTCAGCCGACGGCTCCGGCGGCAGACCCACGGCCTCGGCCCCGCCGAGATGACCCGCATGTACGAGCACCACGCGGCCGTGCTGCACGCGGTCCGCGAGGGTGTGCTGATCGTCGGCGGCGACGGGCGCCTGCTGCTCTGCAACGACGAGGCCCGACGGCTGCTGGACCTGCCGGCGGACGCCGAGGGCCGCCCGGTCGCCGAGCTGGGGCTGGACCGCGCGCCCGAGGAGCTGCTCACCGCCGGGCGGGCGGTCACCGACGAGGTGGTCCTCTCCGGCGAGCGGCTGCTCGCGGTGAACGTCCGGCCGACCGACCAGGACGGCGGGCCGCCCGGCTCGGTCGCGACGCTGCGCGACTCCACCGAGCTGATGGCGCTGACCGGGCGGGCGGAGGTCGCGCAGCGGCGGCTGCGCCTGCTGTACGACGCCGGGGTGGCGGTGGGCAGCACGCTGGACGTGACGCGCACGGCGGAGGAGCTGGCGCAGGTCGCGGTGGGCCGCTTCGCGGACTACGTCACGATCGACCTGGCCGACCAGGTGCTGGAGGGCGAGGAGCCACCGCCCGGTCCGGCGCTGGGGCGGATGCGCCGGGCGGCGTTCGCCGCCGTCCGGGACGGCTCGCCGTTCTACCCGGTGGGCACCGTGCTCGACGTGGTGCCGTCGACGCCGCTGGCGGGCGCCCTGCACAGCGGTCTGCCCGCGATCGAGCCGCGGCTGGCGGAGGCCTCCGCGTGGCGGGAGCAGGATCCCGAGCGGGCGGCGCAGGTGCTGGCGTACGGGGTGCACTCGCTGGTGCGGGTGCCGGTGAAGGCGCGCGGGGTGCTGCTGGGCGTGGCCCGGTTCTGGCGGGCGGAGCGGACCGACGCGTTCGAGGAGGACGACCTGGCGCTGGCCGAGGAGCTGGTCGCGCACGCGGCCGTCTGCATCGACAACGCGCGCCGGTACACCCGCGAGCACGCGATGGCGGTGACCCTGCAGCACAGCCTGCTGCCGCGGAGCCTTCCGGCGCAGAACGCGCTGGACGTCGCGCACCGGTACCTGCCCGCGCAGGCCGGGGTGGGCGGGGACTGGTTCGACGTGATCCCGCTCCCGGGCGCACGGGTGGCGCTGGTGGTCGGCGACGTGGTGGGGCACGGGCTGCACGCGGCGGCGACCATGGGGCGGCTGCGGACGGCGATCCACAACTTCTCCACCCTCGACCTGCCGCCGGACGAGCTGCTCGGGCACCTGGACGAGCTGGTCAACCGGATCGACCAGGAGGAGTCGGCGACCGGCGGATCGGCGGCGGTGACGGGTGCCACCTGCCTGTACCTGATCTACGACCCGGTGTCGCGGCGGTGCACGCTCGCCAGTGCGGGACACCCGCCGCCGGCCCTGATCGCGCCGGACGGTCGGGTGGTGTTCCCCGAGCTGCCCACCGGGCCGCCGCTGGGCCTCGCGGTGCTGCCCTTCGAGACCGTGGAGCTGGAGGTCGAGGAGGCCAGCCGGCTGGTGCTCTACACGGACGGGCTGGTCGAGGACCGCGAGCGGGACATCGACGTGGGGCTGGAGCTGCTGCGGACCGCGCTCACCGGGCCGCCCCGGACGCCGGAGCAGACCTGCGCGGACGTGCTGGGGGCGATGCTGCCGGCGCGGCCGCAGGACGACATCGCGCTGCTCGTCGCGCGGACCCACGTGCTGCCGGACGACCAGGTCGCGGAGTGGGACGTGCCCTCGGACCCGGCGGCGGTGGGCGGGGTGCGGGCTGCGGTGGCGGAGCGGCTGGAGGAGTGGGGGCTGGAGGAGGCGGCGTTCGTCACCGAGCTGATCCTGAGCGAGCTGGTGACCAACGCGATCCGGTACGGGACGGGGCCGATCCGGGTGCGGCTGCTCCGCGACCGGGCGCTGATCTGCGAGGTGTCGGACACCAGCAGCACCTCCCCGCACCTGAAGTACGCGGCCACCACGGACGAGGGCGGGCGCGGCCTCTTCCTGGTCGCCCAGTTCGCCGACCGCTGGGGCACCCGCTACACGGCCACCGGGAAGGTGATCTGGACGGAGCAGCCGCTGGAGTAGCGGGTGGGTGTGGGCGGGTGCTCTGTTGTGTTGTGCGCTTTGCAAAGCAAGTTCTTGCTTTGCAAAGCGAGCAACCGAGCACCGGGGAGCCTTTGAGCTGGTGGTATGCAGCGCACTTTGCAAACACCGGGTGTTTGCAAAGTGCGCTGCAAGGTTCGCTCAGGGAGGAGGGCGAAGCTCAGGGGTGAGGGCGGACGGGCTCAGGCGCCGGGCGAGGTGGCGGGGGTCAGGACGTTGACGACGTCGCCGATCACGATGACCGCCGGGGGCTTGATCTGCTCGGCCTCGACGGTGGCGGCGACCGTGGCGAGGGTGGCGTCCACGCGGCGCTGAGCAGCGGTGGTGCCCTCCTGGACGACGGCCACCGGGGTGTCGGCGGACCGCCCGCCCTCGATCAACCGGGCCGCGATCGCACCGATCTTGTCGACGGCCATCAGCAGCACCAGCGTGCCGGTCATCCCGGCGAGCGCCTCCCAATTGGTCAGCGAGCGCTCGTCGTCCGGCCCGACGTGGCCGGAGACCACCGTGAACTCGTGCGTCATCCCCCGGTGGGTGACCGGCACGCCGACCGCCGCCGGCACGCTGATCGAGCTGGAGATCCCGGGGACCACCGTCACCGGCAGCCCGGCCTCCGCACACGCGAGCAGCTCCTCGCCGCCGCGCCCGAACACGTACGGGTCGCCGCCCTTCAGCCGGACCACGAACTTGCCGGCCTTGGCGTGCTCGACAAGCGTCCGGTTGATGGCCTCCTGGGCCATGAAACGGCCGTACGGGATCTTCGAGGCGTCGATCACCTCGACGTGCTCCGGCAGCTCGGCGAGCAGCTCGCGCGGGGCCAGCCGGTCCGCCACCACCACGTCCGCGTCGGCGAGCAGCCGACGGCCGCGGACGGTGATCAGGTCCGGGTCGCCCGGGCCGCCGCCGACCAGGGCCACGCCCGCGCCGTGCGCACGGTACTGGCGGGCGGCGAGGGAGCCGTCCCGCAGCCCCTCCACGATCGAGTCGCGCAGGGCGGCGGAGTGGCGCGGGTCACCGGTGAGGACGGCGACGGTCGCACCCGCGTCGCGCCCGCTGGCGGGCGTCCAGGCGGTGGCCGCCGCCGCGTCGTCGCTGCGGGCGCAGAAGACCCTCCCGCGCTCGGCCTCGGCGCTGACGGCGGCGTTCACCGCGGGGTCGTCGGTGGCGACCAGCGCGTACCAGGTGTCGGCGAGGTCCCCGTCCCGGTAGCGCCGCTCGTGCCAGGTCAGCTCACCCGCGTCGGCCATCGCCTGGACCGCCGGTGTGGTGGCGGGGGATATCAGGTGCACGTCCGCACCGGTGGCGAGCAGGGCGGGCAGCCGCCGCTGGGCGACGTGTCCGCCGCCGACCACGACCACGCGGCGGCCGGCGAGCAGCAGGCCGACCGGGTACGGGGTGCGGCCCTCGGTGCTGGGGTGGGGGGTGGGCGCGGTCATCGGCGGTGCTCCTGGATCGGGTGAGGGTGGTGTGGGGGTACGCCGCCGCACCGCCCCGCGTACCGGCGCGCCCTCGGGCCGGTACACGGAGCGGTGCGGACAGGCATCAGGCCTTCTCGGTGACCCCGGCGGAGTCGAACGTGGCTACATCGTGCATCGCCCGGGCCGCACTCTGCACCAGCGGCAGGGCCAGCAGGGCACCGGTGCCCTCGCCGAGCCGCAGGTCGAGGTCGATCAGCGGCCGCAGGCCCAGCTTGGTCAGCGCGGCCTGGTGGCCGGGCTCGGCCGAGCGGTGGCCGGCGATGCAGGCCGCCAGCACCTCGGGGGCGATCGCCTTCGCGGCGAGCGCGGCCGAACCGGCGATGACGCCGTCCAGGATCACCGGGGTGCGCAGCGAGGCGGCGCCGAGCAGGAAGCCGGCGATGGCCGCGTGCTCCAGGCCGCCGACGGCGGCGAGGACGCCGATCGGGTCGGCCGGGTCCGGCTGGTGCAGGGCCAGCGCGGCGCGGATGACCTCGATCTTGCGGGCGTGCGTCTCGTCGTCGATGCCGGTGCCGCGCCCGGTGACCTCGGCCGGGTCCAGGCCGGTGAAGACCGAGATCAGGGCGGCGGAGGCGGTGGTGTTGGCGATGCCCATGTCGCCGGTGACCAGTGCCTTGTTGCCGGCCGCGACGAGGTCGCGGGCGGTCTCGATGCCGACCTCGATGGCCTTGAGGGCCTCCTCGCGGGTCATCGCCGGGCCCTTGGTCATGTCGTCGGTGCCCGGCTTGACCTTGCGCGGCAGCAGGCCCGTGGTGCGGCCCTGCTGGATCGCGTCCGGCAGTTCGGCGGCGACGCCGACGTCGACGACGCAGACCTCGGTGCCGATCTGCCGTGCGAAGGCGTTGACGACCGCTCCCCCGGCCAGGAAGTTGCCGACCATCTGGGCGGTCACCTCCTGCGGCCAGGGGCTGACGCCCTGGGCGTGCACGCCGTGGTCGCCGGCGAAGACCGCGACGCAGGCGGGCTCCGGGATCGGCGGCGGGCACTTGCGGGACAGGCCGGAGAGCTGGGCGGAGATGATCTCCAGCATGCCGAGCGAGCCGGCCGGCTTGGTCATCCGCTTCTGGCGGTCCCAGGCCTCGCCGAGCGCCTTGGCGTCCAGCGGGCGGATGCCGCGCAGGGTCTCGGAGAGCACGCTGTGCGGCTCCTCGCCGGGGAGCGCGCGGTTGCCGTACTGCTCCTCGTGGACCACCCAGGACAGCGGGCGCTTCTTGGCCCAGCCCTGCTGCTGGAGCTCGGGCTCGTCCGGGAAGGCGTCGACGAAGCCGACGCACAGGTAGGCGACGACCTCCAGGTGCTCGGGCAGGCCGAGCTCGCGGACCAGCTCCTCCTCGTCGAAGAAGCTCACCCAGCCGACGCCGAGGCCCTCGGCGCGGGCGGCCAGCCAGAGGTTCTCGACCGCGAGGGCGGACGAGTACGGGGCCATCTGCGGCTGGGTGTGCCGGCCGAGGGTGTGGCGGCCGCCGCGGGTGCGGTCGGCGGTGACCACGATGTTGACGGGCGTTTCGAGGATCGCCTCGATCTTGATTTCCTTGAACTGCTTCGCGCGGCCCTTGGGGAGCGAGTCGGCGTACGCCTCGCGCTGGCGCTCGGCCAGTTCGTGCATCTTGCGGCGGGTCTTGGCGGAGCGGATGACCACGAAGTCCCAGGGCTGGGAGTAGCCGACGCTGGGTGCGGTGTGGGCGGCCTCCAGGACGCGGATCAGCACCTCGTGCGGGATCGGGTCCGGGCGGAAGCCGTTGCGGATGTCCCGGCGCTCGCGGATGACCTGGTGGACGGCCTCGCGGCCGGCCTCGTCGTAGCCGGGGGCGGCCGGGCCGCGCGGCTCGGCGGGCTCGGCCGGTTCGGCGCCCTCGGCGGCGGCGATCGCCTCGGCGGTCCCGGCGGTCCCGGCGGCCTCGTCGGGGGTGGCGGTGGGGTCGGGGGTGGCGGTGCCGGCCTCGGCCTGCTCCTCGGCGGCGGCGCTCGTGGGGGCCTGCTCCTCGGCGGCGGCCTCGGCAGGCACGGCCTCGGTGACCTGCTGCTGCTCGGCGGCCGGCGGCTCGGTCGCGGGAGCCTCGGCGGTGGGTGCCTCGGCGGTGGGTGCCTCGGCGGCGGATCCCTCCGGCGCGGTCTGCTGCTCGGCCTCGACGGGAGCCTCGGCTTCCGGGGCCGGGAGCGCGGCCTGCTCGGCGGCGTCGGTCGCGGGGGCCTGCTCCTCGACGGCGGCGGCCTCGGCAGGCGCGGCGGGCGCAACTGCCTCGGTCGGCGCGACCGCGTCGGCCGGGGCGGTGTCCGGCACCGCGACGGGCTGGCCGGACGGCATCTCACCGGTGCCCGCGGCGGTCGCGGCGGCCTCCGGGGTCTCGACGGGCGCGTCGGCGGGCGTACCGACGGTCCCGGGCGCGTCGGCCGTCGGCTCGGCGACGGCCGGCTCGACAACAACAGCCTGCTCGGTGGCCTCGGCGGCCTCGGGGGCCTGGACGACGGCCTCGGCCTCGGGCTGCGCGGCGGGCGCTATGGGGGCGGACTGCTGCGCCTCGTCCTCGGCGACGGCCGGAGCCGACTGCTCCACCGCCTCGACCTGCGGCAGGCCGTGCGGGGGCGGGGCGGCGAGGAAGGCGGAGATCCGGCGGGGCTGTCCGGTCGGGGCGGCGGGCTGCTCGCCGGCGGCCGGGGCCTCGGCGGCGACCGGCTCGGCCGCGGCCGGCTCGACGGCGACCGGCTGCTCGGCGGTCGGCTGCTCGGCGACCGCCGCGTCGGGGAGCGGGGCCTCGGCGGTCGCGGTCTCGGCCGGGACGGGCTGGGCGACGGCGCCCGTGGCCTCTCCCGGCACCGGCTCGGCGGGGGCTGCCACGGCGGCGGCCTCGACCTGGACGGCCTCGACCTGGACGGCCTCGACGACCGGGGCGACCTCGACCGGCGCGGGCTCGGCCGGCGCGGGCTCGACGGGCTGCGCGACCGGCGCGGGCTCGATCGGCTGCGCGGCGTTCTCCACGGGACGCGGCTGCGGCACGGCGTCCGGCACCGGCTGGACGTCCTCGGCCGCCACGGCCGCCACCGGAGGCACGGGCTGGGCGGGCTGCAGCGGCTGGGCCGGCACGAGGGGGACGGCCTGCGGCTCCGGCTGGACGGCGGCCGGGACCACCGGGATGCCGTGCGCGGGCGTGCCGCCCTGCGAGGGACCGCGGTCGGCGAGCGAGCGGACCGGGACCTGGCCGGTCATCAGGGACGGGTCCGGGATCGGCGGTCCGGCGTGCAGCGGGCGGCGCGGGGCCTGGGCGGCCGCGGCCTGCTCCGGGCTGTGCTGGACCGCGGCGGCCGGGCCGGCCGGCGCCTGGAACACGACCTGCGGCACACCGTGGGCCTGGTGGACGGCCGGGTCGGCGCCGAGCGGCGGCGGGTCCAGCGGCGGCCAGGACGGCTCGACCGGGGTGCCGGGCACGGCCTGCTGGTCGGCGGCGGGCGCGAGCGGCTCGCCCCACGAGCCCTGCGGGCCGGGCATGAGCAGGACGTCGTCCTCGTCGTCGAGCCCGTCCGGCTGGTCGGGCTGGTCGAGGAAGTGGAAGGCGGGGCGCGGGGCGCCGGGGTCGACGGCCCAGCCGTCGCCGACGGCGCCCGGGGCTCCGGTCCCGACGGGCGTGCCGGGGGCCTGGGCGAAGCCGGGCGCGCCGAACGGCTGGGCCTGGCCGGGGATGCCCTGCGGCGGGAGGACTCCCGCGCCGGGGGGCACCGCGCCGGGCGGGCCGGGGTTCGGCATCCCGGGGTTCGGGATCTGCTGCCCGGGGACCGCACCGTCCATCGCGACGCCCTGCACGGGTGCGACAGCCGCGACGCCCTCCGGGCCGCCGAGCGGGTCGGGCCCGGCGAGCAGGTGCTCCGGCAGTCCCTCGTTCGGGACGTGGCCGCCATCGGTCATGTCAAAGCTCCTTCCAGGCCGCTGCCGCGCCCTCGGCGACGCGATCACCGACCGCAGCGCCCATCCGCACGGGCCGGGCCTGCACCGGCCCGCCCCTCAACCACACATGGCCGCCGCGCCGAGGCGCTGCGGCCGAAGTCCTTCCGGCGCGCTGCGGCACCCCGGCCCGCGCACCACCCGCGAGGGGCGGCGCGTCATCTGAAACAACGACAAGCCGGGGCAACCGGCACGACCGCACCGGACCCTACGGCATTCTCCAGGTCCGGCGGGCGGCCCGTCGAATTGCCCACACTCCGAGCCGTACCGGCCTGCACCACGTCAAAAAGGCGACAAACCGACCGGATCGGGCGGGCTGCCGGACGCCGCAGCCGTCCCGGACGCCACACTACCGGCCCGGCGCCGCCGCCTCTCGAATCGGTGTCCGGATGCGACCTGGATCACCGTCGGACGGGCCGCGCCCGCCACCGGAGCGCGGTCGGAGGGGGTTCGGACCGGGCGCGGTCAACCCCCGGAAAGCCCCCGGGCAGCCCCGACAGCCACCGGAGCGGCGCTGGACCTCTCCGGGCGGTCCGACGGGCGGTCCGACGGGCAGTCCGGTGCCGGCCGGGGGCCGGGAAATCGGCACCCGGCCCCACCGGGATCGCCACCCGGCGGCACCCCGCCTTCACACGATCTGCTCGCCCCAGAGCAGGAAGGTGCCCGGATCGCCCACGCCGAGGCGGAGGCCGCGGCCGGGGTCCGCCGCCCCGGCGGAGGCCGCTGCGGCCGGTCCCGCGGCGGGTGCGGGCGCGGCGGGTGCGGGCGCTGCAGCCGACGGGGCGCCAGGTGCCGGGGCGGGAGCGAGCAGCGGCGCGGACTGGAGCAGTGCGCCGTCCGCCCGGTAGCCCGCCTCCGCGATCACCCGGCGCACCTCCTCGGCCTCGGCGAGCGTGCGGGCGACCGCCACGACCCGCTCGGGGCGGCGGGACAGCACGGCGCGCACCACGTCCGGTCCGCCGGTCTCGACCACCGCGGCGTCCGGTTCCGGCAGCCCGCCGAGCACCTCGGGGCCGTGGCCCTGCACGATCTCGACCTCGACGCCGTAGCGGCGGGCGTTGACGGCGAGCCGGGCGCAGGCGGCCCGGTCGGCCTCGACGGCGACGACGGCGGCGCCGAACCGGGCGGCCTCCACCGCGAGCTCGCCGCTGCCGGCGCCCACCGACCAGACCAGGTCGCCCGGGCGGGCACCCAGACGGGCCAGCACCAGGGCGCGGACGTGCGCCGGGAGCGTGTCGGGCGCGCCGGGCTCGTTCCCCGCGCGCCCGGCGCCCGTGTAGGCGTCGGGCGGGAGTGCCCAGCCGCGCTCCGCGCCGGGGAAGCCGACCGGGCGGCCGGCGAGCCAGCCGGCCGCCGCGGTGGCCGTGCCGGCCTGCGGCCCGCCGCCGGGGCCGCCCCCGCTGCTGCCGCCGATCACCAGCACCACGCTGGGGTCGCGCCAGACGTGGTCGGCGACCCGGTCGGAGGTGAGGACGGTGACGTCCTCGTCGGGTGTGCCGAGCGCCTCGCAGACCACGAAGGTGCGGTGCACGCCGCGGAGCATGAGGGCGAGTTCGCTGGGCCCGGCGCCGGGTGCGGTGAGCACGGCGACCTTCGGGTTGGCCCGGCAGACGTTGGCGGCGCGGCGCAGGCGGCCGCCGTGGGAGCTGACCACCTGGGCGTCCTCCCAGGGCATGCCGGCCCGGGCGAAGGCGGCGGCGACGGAGGAGACGGCGGGCAGGACCTCCAGTTCGAGGCCGTACTCGGGGTGGCGCAGGGTGCGCACCACGCCGAAGAAGCCGGGGTCGCCCTCGGCGATGACGACGGCCGCGCCGCGGTGCTCGGCGATCCGGCGGGCGGCGAGCTGGATGCTGCCGAGGGCGATGCGTTCGGCCGTGGGCGGCACCGGGAGGGCCTTGAGCTGGTAGGGGGCGCCGGCCACCAGGGTCGCTGCGGCGAGTGCCGCGGCGGCGGCCTCGGTCAGCGGTGTGCCGTCCCACCCGATGACCGTGATCCGGTCAGCCATCTGCGGCTGTTCTCCCTCGTCATCCGTGCGCCGACATGCCGCGCCCGCGTTCGGCGCCGGTGGAGAGGCTACCGGGTGTGATCCCCCCGGCGCCGACATCTCGCACACATGTCCGTCACCTGCGCGCGAAGGGGCAGCCCGGCCGGGCGGCGGCGGGACGGTGTTCGGGCCTCGTTCAGGCCGCGTTCGGGCACGGCGGTGGCTGGTGCGGCGGTGGCTGGTGCGGCGCTGCCGGGGGCGGCGGCGGCCCAGTGCGGCGGCGGCCCGCGGGCGCGGCGGCGGTCAGTCGCGCAGGACGTAGCGGTGGTCGCCGGGCCAGGCCTGGACCGCGTCGCCGTCGGGGTTCTCCATGTCCTCCGGCAGCAGGCTCCACAGGATGAGGTCGCTGCGGCTCTCCTGCACCACCTCGCCGGACTCGCCGCGCACTATCCACGCGCTGCGCAGCACGCCCTCGCTGATGCCGCCGATCTTCTGCGCGACCTGCTGGGCGGCGGTGTTGCCCGCGGCGGTGCGCATCTCCAGGCGGAGGAAGCCGCGGTCCTCGAAGAGCCACTGGGCGACGCCGAGGACGGCCTCGGGTGCGTAGCCCTCGCCGCGGGCCCAGGCGGCGGTGACGTAGGCGATCTCGGTGGAACGCAGCCGCCAGTCGGTGTTGCGCAGTTCGACGAGGCCGACGAGCCGCTGGGTGAGGTGCTCGGTGACGGCGAAGACGATGCCCCGGCCGGCGGCGCGGTGGGCGGGGGCGAGGCTGCGGGCCAGGTCGGCGGCGTAGGACTCGGTGAAGGGGTGCGGGAGGTCGGTCCAGGCCAGGACGAGTTCGTCGGCCATCATGGTGGCCAGGCCGGGGGCGTCGTCCTCCGCAAGCGGGCGCAGCAGCAGCCGTTCGGTGCTGATGGCGGTCTCGGGGAAGCTCGCTGCCATGCCGTCTCTCCTCGCCGGGTCGTGGACACACCGTACGCCTCGCCGGTGCCCGGGTGTCACGCGGTGCGCGGACCGCACGACGGTACGTCAGTTCCGGGTCTGTCGGGCCGTCACTGGTGCATACTGCCCGACCGGGCCCCCGCCAGGGTGCGGCGGGGGCCCGGTGCGGGTCCGGCGGGACGGGTCGGGCGCGGTTCGGCGCGCCGGCGTCGGAACGCCGGGATCAGAACGCCGGGATGACGGATCCGTTGAAGGTCGTCTGGATGTACTGCTTGACCTCGGGCGAGTGGAGCAGCTCGGCGAGCTTCTTGACCCGCGGGTCGTTCTCCTTGCCCTGCTTGACGGCCAGGATGTTGGCGTAGGGGTTGCCCTCGGCCTTCTCCAGGATCAGCGCGTCGGTGGCGGGCTTGAGGCCGGAGTCGAGCGCGTAGTTGCCGTTGATCACGGCGGCGTCGAGGTCGTCGATGGAGCGGGGCAGCTGGGCGGCCTCCAGCTCCTTCCACTTGAGGTTCTTCGGGTTGGCGGTGACGTCGGCGGGGGTGGCGCCGGTGCCGACGCCGGCCTTGAGGGTGATCAGGTTGTTGTCGGCGAGCAGCTTGAGCGCGCGGCCCTCGTTGGTGGCGTCGTTCGGCAGGCCGACGGTGGCGCCGTCCTTGAGTTCGCCGATGGCCTTGACCTTCTTGGAGTACACACCCAGGGGCTCCAGGTGGACCGTCTCGACGGAGACGATCTGGGTGTTGTGCTTCTTGTTGAAGTCCTCCAGGTACGGCACGTGCTGGAAGTAGTTGGCGTCGGCCGAGCCGTCCTGCACCGCGGTGTTGGGGGTCACGTAGTCGGTGACCTCCTTGATGGTGAGCTTGAGGCCGGCCTTCTCCGCGAGGTTGTCCTTGACGTACTTGAGGATCTGGCCGTGCGGGGTGGGGCTGGCGACGACGGTGAGCGCGGCGTTCGGGTCGGAGGACGCCGAGTCGCCGTTGCTGCCGCAGGCGGCGAGCGAGAGGGCGATGCCGGCGGTGGCGAGGACGCTGGTGAACTTCAGGGCGTTGCGCACGAAAAGTGCCTTTCTGCGTGATACGGGGAGCCGGGTCCGGGTTCGGACGTCGGGAGGTCAGGGGGCGACGAGGTCCTCGTCGGGGTCGGCCGGGGCGGCGGGGGCGCCGCCGCGCGGGCCGAGCAGGCGGATCCGGCCGCCGGTGCGTCCGCGGTTGGCGAGGGCGCGGACGCACCAGTCGCCGATCAGCTGGACGATGGTCACGATGATCACCAGTTCCGCGACGATGATCCACATGAAGGCGGTCTCGAAGCGGAAGTAGCCGTAGTTGATGGCGAGGGTGCCGAGGCCGCCGCCGCCGACCACGCCGGCCATCGCGGAGTAGCTGATCAGGGTGATGACGGTGGTGGTGACGGAGGCGACGAGGCCGGGCAGGGCTTCGGGGATCAGCGTCTTGCGGACGATGGTCCAGGTGGAGCCGCCCATGGCCTGGACGGCCTCGACGAGGCCGCGGTCGACTTCGCGGACGGAGGTCTCGACCAGGCGGGCGAAGAAGGGGATCGCGCCGATGGTGAGCGGCACGGTGGCGGCTTCCCAGCCTATGGAGGTGCCGACGAGCCAGCGGGTGAAGGAGATCAGGGCGATCATCAGGATGATGAACGGCACCGAGCGGACGACGTTCACGACGGCGCCGAGGATCTTGTTGACCGGCCGGTTCTGCAGCAGGCCGCCCTTGTCGGTGAGGACGAGGAGCACGCCCAGCGGGAGGCCGAGGAGCACGGTGCCGACGGTGGAGACGCCGACCATCTGGAGGGTTTCCCAGGTGGCGGGCCACATCAGTTCCTGCATCTGGTCCCAGGTCATGCCGTCGCTCCGTTCGCCGTCTCGATCACGTCCACCTGCAGGCCCTGTTCGCGCAGGAAGCCGATCGGCACCACGTTGTCCGTCCGGGAGCCGGGGAGTTCGACCCGCATCCGGCCGACCATCCGGCCGGCGATGGTCTCGACGGCGGCACCGAGGATGTTGATGTCGATCTGGTAGGTGCGGGCGAGCTGGGAGACGAACGGGCGGGCGGAGCTGTCGCCCTGGAAGGTGATCTCCAGCACGGTGCTGCCGGGGTGGCCGGTGCCGAACTCGCTGAGCGGGAAGAGTTCGCGGGCGAGCTCGGAGCCGGGCTTGGCGAGCAGGTCGGTGAGTTCGCCGGATTCGACGACGCGGCCGCCGCGCATCAGGGCGGCGGAGTCGCAGACGGACTTGATGACGTCCATCTCGTGGGTGATCAGCAGGACGGTGAGGCCGAGCTGCTGGTTGAGGTCGCGCAGCAGCTTGAGGATCGAGCGGGTGGTCTCGGGGTCGAGCGCGGAGGTGGCTTCGTCGGAGAGCAGCACCTTGGGATCGCCGGCGAGGGCGCGGGCGATGCCGACGCGCTGCTTCTGGCCGCCGGAGAGCTGGCCGGGGTAGCTGCGGGCCTTGTCGCCGAGGCCGACGAGGTCGAGCAGTTCGGCGGCCTTGCGGCGGCGCTCGGTGCGGTCCAGGCCGATGATCTCCAAGGGGAGTTCGACGTTCTGCTGGACGGTCCGGGAGGCGAGCAGGTTGAAGTGCTGGAAGACCATGCCGATCCGGCGGCGGGCCTCGCGCAGGTCCTTGCCGGCGTTGTTCTCGCCGCCGGGGAGGGCGGTGAGTTCGACGCCGTCCACGGTGACGGTCCCGGAGCTGGGGCGCTCCAGCATGTTGACGCAGCGGATGAGGGTCGACTTGCCGGCACCGCTGGTGCCGACGACTCCGTAGACCTCGCCGGGGCGGACGTGGAGGTCGACGCCGGCGAGGGCGGTCACCTCGCGGCCGCGGGAGCGGTAGACCTTGGTGAGGTCCGTGGTGGTGATCACAGCTGCTTCCGTGGGTCGGGGGCGGGCGGCGTGCGGCCGCCGGACCGGGTTGCGGTCGGCGACGTGGACGGCGTTGCGCCAGGGGGGTCCGGACCTGCCACCCCTTGATCGTCGCCGCTGGACGGCCGGGCCGCGCGACGGCGTGGCCCCTACGTGTCAACGGTGACGGCCACCCGCCCGTGGGTGGGCAGGCGGATGGGAGGGGGTGGTGACGGCAGGCTGGGCTCGCTCACTCGGACGGGAGCGGCCTGGTCTCGCTTCGGGGCGCGAGGTGCGGTCCCCCGGCCGGTGGCGAGGGGGAGGGAACGGTGGCCCTCAGCGGTGACACATTCGACGGCACATGGCACGCTCACCTGCCGGCAGGGTGCCGGTGGGGGTCCATTTCGTCGTCGCAGTCATGTGAGCCAGTAAATCAGATGGGTCGATTTGGTCCCAACTATTTGGACCTGATGTCCGCAATGCGGACACATACGGCTCTCACCTGCGGAAACGTCGACCGGCGCCGCCTTCGGATGACCGAATGATGGCGGCGCCGGATCGGGAGGAGGTGCGGGCGGAGGGTCAGGCGGTGGCGGCGAGCGCGGTCACGGCGGGCTTCTCCAGGCGGACCAGGCTGAGCCGGCCGCTGATCTGCTCCACGGCGGTCTGCCGGTAGCCCTGGCGGGCGTAGAGGCGGAGGTTGCCCAGGCTGCGGTGGCCGGTGAAGAGCCGGTACGAGGTGACGGCGCCGTCCTCGGCGAGGAGGCGCTCCAGCGCCTCCAGCAGACGGCCGCCGAGGCCGTGCCGCTGCATCCGGGGGTGGACGACCAGGCGCCCTATCCGTCCGACGCCGTCGGGGCCGAGCCGGCCGCGAACGGTTCCGACGATCTCGCCGCCGAGGCGGGCGACCAGGACGTGCTGTTCGGTCAGTTCGCCGCGCAGGCTCTCCAGGGTCTGCGTCAGGGGCTCGATGGCCCAGTCGCCGTAGAGCTCGGCTTCGCTCTGGTAGCCGAGGTACTGGAGCTTGAGGATCTGCTCCGCGTCCTCCGCCTCGGCGGTCGAGATGATCACGCTCATGCCCATGTGCGGGGGCCTCCCCATCGTTGTGCCCGGCGCGCGAACGTGAGGGTGTCGCACCGGATGCCCTGCCGGAGATGTCCCGGCCGGGGATCTTCCCGAGCCGGGGGTGGCGCACGAACGTACCAGCCGCGCGGCCCTGGTGGGGCCCGCGCCGCCGGCGGCGTGCTCACGGTCAGTATCCAAGTGACCGCGCCGCCGTCAAGAGCTACGTTCGCCAGCGCCTTACCCGCGCGTCAGCCGCCCTCAACCTTCCGGCCGCCGGACGTGGCGAGGGTCACGCCCGGCGGGGCCCGGGCGGACGCGGACGGGAAGGCGGAGGCGGTGGCCGGACGTGGCGGGGGTCACGCCTGGCGGGCGGGCTCGCGGGCGGACTCGCGGGCGGACACCGGGCGGCCGGGCCCGGGGCCGGGCTCGGGGGCGACCGGGCCTCGGGCGGGGGTCCGGGGCCCGCGGCGGGTCAGGCGTAGCGCTCGGCGTGGAGGCGGGCGCGGAGGCAGGCGAGGCACCGGGAGCGGGTGGGCCCGATGGAGCCGCGGGGCATGCCGAGGCGTTCGGAGAGTTCGCGGTAGGTCGGCGGCGGGTCCTCGACGAGGGCGGCGACCAGTTGCGGGCAGCGGCCGGGCAGGGCGGCCACCGCCTCCCGGACGAGGCGGCGCCGCAGCTCGGCGAGGACCTCGTCCTCGGCGGAGGGGACGAGCGGGAGGTCGGTGCACATACCGTGGATGACCGGGTGCGGGCCGGGCCGGTTACGCCCTGCCGGTCGCGTCCACGCGAAAGGGGCGCGACGGTCGGACCGTCGCGCCCCTCCCCCGGACCGGTGACCGGGTGTCAGCCCTCGACCCACTCCTGCTGGGCCGCGAGGTCCGACTTGACCTCGGCCAGCTGGACCGCGACGGCACTGGGGGCGGTGCCGCCCCGGCCGTTGCGCGAGGCGATCGCGCCGTGGACGCTGAGCACCGAGCGGACCTCGGGCGTCAGGTGGCCGGAGATGGCGGCGAACTGCTCGTCCGTCAGGTCGGCGAGTTCGATGCCGTGGGCCTCGCACTCCTTGACGCAGGCGCCGGCCACCTCGTGCGCGACCCGGAACGGCACGCCCTGCTTGACCAGCCACTCGGCGATGTCGGTGGCGAGCGAGAAGCCGGCCGGGGCGAGCTCCTCCAGCCGCTCCCGGTGCACGGTGAGGGTGGCCATCATGCCGGTGAAGGCGGGCAGCAGCACCTCCAGCGTGTCGCAGGAGTCGAAGACCGGCTCCTTGTCCTCCTGGAGGTCCCGGTTGTAGGCGAGCGGGAGCGCCTTGAGGGTGGCGAGCAGGCCGGTGAGGTTGCCGATCAGCCGGCCGGACTTGCCGCGGGCGAGTTCGGCGATGTCCGGGTTCTTCTTCTGCGGCATGATCGACGAGCCGGTGGAGAAGGCGTCGTGCAGCGTGATGAAGCCGAACTCCTTGGTGTTCCAGATGATCACCTCCTCCGCGATCCGGGAGAGGTTGATCCCGATCATCGCGGTGACGAAGGCGAACTCGGCGACGAAGTCCCGCGAGGCGGTGCCGTCGATGGAGTTGCCGACCGAGCCGCGTTCGAAGCCGAGGTCGGCGGCGACGGCCTCCGGGTCGAGGCCGAGCGAGGAGCCGGCCAGCGCGCCCGAGCCGTACGGGGAGACGGCGGTGCGGGTGTCCCACTGGCGCAGCCGCTCGGCGTCCCGGCCGAGGGCCTGCACGTGCGCGAGGACGTGGTGGGCGAAGAGGACGGGCTGGGCGTGCTGGAGGTGGGTGCGGCCCGGCATGGCGGTGTCGGGGTGGGCCTCGGCGAGGCCGACCAGGGCGTGCTGGAGGTCGAGGACCAGCCCGCCGATGATCTTCGCGTGGTCCCGCAGGTACATCCGGAAGAGGGTGGCGATCTGGTCGTTGCGCGAGCGCCCGGCCCGCAGCTTGCCGCCCAGGTCGGGGCCGAGCCGCTCCAGCAGGCCGCGCTCCAGGGCGGTGTGGACGTCCTCGTCGGCGATGGTGCCGGTGAAGGTGCCGGCCCGGACGTCGGCGAGCAGCCGGTCGAGCCCGTCGAGCATGCCGGCGAGCTCCTCGTCGGAGAGCAGGCCGGCCTTGTGCAGGACGCGGGCGTGGGCCTTGGAGCCGGCGATGTCGTACGGCGCGAGGCGCCAGTCGAAGTGCACCGAGGCGGAGAGCTTGGCCAGCGCCTCGGACGGGCCGTCGGCGAAGCGGGCGCCCCAGAGGCGGACGTCGCCACCGGAGGCGGTCTGGTCGGCTGGCATCGCACGGGCTCCTTTGCACGGGAGGGTTCGGGGGTGGCCCGGGGGTCGTCCGGGAGGGGTCGTTCGGGAGGGGTCGCCCGGGAGGGCGGGGTGGCCCCGGCCGCGGGGGTGGGCGCGGCCGGGGCCGGGGGAGGCGGCTTCTCAGCCGAGGTCGCGCCGGGCGGCGATCTTCGAGGACAGCCCGAAGATCTCGATGAAGCCCTTGGACATCGACTGGTCGAAGGTGTCGCCGGTGTCGTAGGTGGCGAGGTTGAAGTCGTACAGCGACTGGTCGGACTTCCGGCCGTTGACGACGGCCCGGCCGCCGTGCAGCACCATCCGGATCTCGCCGGAGACGTGCTGGTTGGCCTCGTTGACGAAGCCGTCCAGGGCGCGCTTGAGCGGGGAGAACCAGAGGCCGTCGTAGACCAGCTCGGCCCAGCGCTGCTCGACCTGCCGCTTGTAGCGGGCCAGCTCGCGCTCGACGGTGACGTTCTCCAGCGCCTGGTGGGCGGTGATCAGGGCGATCGCGCCGGGGGCCTCGTAGATCTCCCGGGACTTGATGCCGACGAGCCGGTCCTCGACCATGTCGAGCCGTCCGACGCCCTGGGCGCCGGCCCGCCTGTTGAGCTCCTCGATGGCCTGCAGGACGGTCACCTTGCGGCCGTCGACGGCGACCGGGACGCCGGCGTCGAAGGTGATGACCACCTCGTCGGCCTCGCGCGGGGTGGCCGGGTTCTGGGTGTACTCGTAGACGTCCTCGATCGGGGCGTTCCAGATGTCCTCCAGGAAGCCGGTCTCGACGGCCCGCCCGAAGACGTTCTGGTCGATCGAGTACGGGGACTTCTTGGTGGTGGCGATCGGCAGGCCCTTGGCCTCGGCGAAGGCGATGGCCTTGTCCCGGGTCATCGCGTAGTCGCGGACCGGGGCGATGCACTTCAGGCCGGGGGCCAGCGAGTTGATGCCGACCTCGAACCGGACCTGGTCGTTGCCCTTGCCGGTGCAGCCGTGGGCGACGGTGGTGGCGCCGTGCTTCTGCGCGGCGGCGACCAGGTGCTTGACGATGACCGGCCGGGAGAGGGCGGAGACCAGGGGGTACTCGCCCTGGTAGAGGGCGTTGGCCTTGAGGGCCGGGAGGCAGTACTCGTCGGCGAACTCGTCGCGGGCGTCCGCGACCTCGGCCTCGACGGCACCGCAGTCCAGCGCCCGCTGGCGGATGACGTCCAGGTCCTCGCCGCCCTGGCCGACGTCGACGGCGACGGCGATGACCTCGGCGCCCGTCTCCTCGGCGATCCAGCCGATGCAGACGGACGTGTCCAGACCGCCCGAGTAGGCGAGTACGACGCGCTCGGTCACGGCTTTCTCCTTCACAACTGTGCGAACAGGCTTACGGCGATAGGCATAAGTATGCACTACTCCGTATGAAACTCAAAACGCTCACCGGGAGCGTCCTCGGACGGGGTCTCGCGGGGCTCCGCGGACGGCCCGTGGCGCGTGCGCGGATACGACTGTGGGCCCGGGGAGACCGGGCCCACAGGAGGGGGTGTCGCTACTGGGCCTTCGCCTGGGCCAGCTGCATCAGGTGGTCGGCGAGGGCCTGGCCGCCGGCCGGGTCCCGGCTGATCAGCAGCACGGTGTCGTCGCCGGCGATGGTCCCGATGATCTCGAAGACCTCCGCCTGGTCGATCGCCGAGGCGAGGAACTGGGCGGCGCCCGGCGGGGTGCGCAGCACGACGAGGTTGCCGGAGGCGGTGGCGGAGACCATGAGCTCGCCGGCCAGTCGGGCCATCCGGCCCTCGGTGGCGGACTCCCCCATCGGTGCGCGGGGGGTGCGGTCGCCGCCCTCGGCCGGGACGGCGTAGATGAGCGCGCCGTCCCGGTTGCGGATCTTCACCGCGCCCAGCTCGTCCAGGTCCCGGGAGAGGGTGGCCTGGGTGACCACCAGTCCGTCGTCGGCGAGCAGCTTGGCGAGCTGGCTCTGCGAGCGCACGGGCTGGCGGGTGAGCAGGTCCACGATTCGCCGGTGGCGCGCGGTGCGGGTCTGCGGGACCTGCGGCGTCGGGCCGGCGGCGGGCTGGCCGGAGAGGGGAACGGTCATGTGATTATTCTCCTGGACTACGCGCGGTTCGCATCGTCCGGGGCGCTCTCACGGACCGCCCGGAGGACGGCCGGCAGGGCGGCGAGGAAGGCGTCCGCCTCCTGTTCGGTGAGCACCAGCGGCGGGGCGAGCCGGATCGCGTCCGGGACGGCGGCGTTGACGAGGAAGCCGGCTTCCTGGAGTCCGGCCTGGACCTTCGCCGAGACCGGTTCGGTGAGGACGATGCCGAGCAGCAGTCCGGCGCCTCGCACGTGCGAGACGAGCGGGTCGCCGATCGCCTCGACGCCGTGCCGCAGCCGGTCGCCGGTCTTGCGGACCTGCTCCAGCAGGCCCTCGGACTCGATGGTGTCCAGGACCGCGAGGGCGGCGGCGGCGACCACCGGGTTGCCGCCGAAGGTGGTGCCGTGCTGGCCGGGGGTGAGCAGGTCGGCGGCCGGCCCGAAGGCGAGCACGGCGCCGATCGGCAGGCCGCCGCCGAGCGCCTTGGCGAGCGTGACGACGTCCGGCTCGACGCCCTCGACGGCCTGGTGGGCGTACCAGTGGCCGGTGCGGCCGATGCCGGTCTGGATCTCGTCCAGGACGAGCAGGGTGCCGGTGGCGCGGGTGATCTCGCGGGCGGCGGTGAGGTAGCCGTCCGGCAGCGGGACGGCGCCGTTCTCGCCCTGGATCGGCTCCAGGAAGACGGCGGCGGTCTCGGTGGTGACGGCCGCGCGCAGTGCCTCGACGTCGCCGAACGGGACGTGGGTGACGTCGCCGGGCAGCGGCAGGAACGGCGTCTGCTTGGCGGGCTGGCCGGTGAGGGCGAGGGCGCCCATGGTGCGGCCGTGGAAGGCGCCCTCCAGGGCGACGACGTGGGTGCGGCCGGTCCGGCGGCCGATCTTGAAGGCGGCCTCGTTGGCCTCGGCGCCGGAGTTGCAGAAGAAGACCCGGCCCGGGCGGCCGTCGAGGGCGAGCAGCCGCTCGGCGAGGGCGATGGTCGGCTCGGCCATGAAGAGGTTGGAGACGTGGCCGAGGGTGGCGATCTGCCGGCTGACGGCCTCGACGACCGCCGGGTGGGCGGTACCGAGGGCGTTGACGGCGATGCCGCCGAGCAGGTCGGTGTACTCCTTGCCGTCCGCGTCCCACAGCTTGCTGCCCTCACCGCGCGCCAGCGGGATCCGGGGGGTGCCGTAGTTGTCGGTGAACGCGTGCTGCCACCGGTCGGTGAGCTGTTCGTTGGAAATCATGCCAGTCCCCCGGTCACGGTCGGTTCGTCGTCCGGCACGACCATCGTGCCGATGCCCTCGTCGGTGAAGATCTCCAGCAGCAGGCTGTGCGCCACCCGGCCGTCCAGCACGCGGGCGGTCCCGACGCCGGAGCGGACGGCGCGCAGGCAGCCCTCCATCTTGGGGAGCATGCCGGTGGCCAGGCCGGGCAGCAACTCGTCCAGTTCGCTCGCGCTGAGCTGGCTGATCACGTCGTCGGAGTTCGGCCAGTCGACGTAGAGGCCCTCGACGTCGGTGAGGACGACGAGCATCTCGGCGCCGAGCGCGACCGCGAGGGCGGAGGCGGCGGTGTCGGCGTTGATGTTGTAGACGTGGCCGTCGGTGCCGCGGGCGATCGAGGAGATCACCGGGATGCGGCCGTCGGCGATGAGCGCCTTCACCGCGCCCGCCTCGATGTTGACGATGTCGCCGACCAGGCCGATGTCGACCTGCTCGCCGTCGACGACGGCGTACCGCTTGACGGCGGTCATGGTGTGGGCGTCCTCGCCGGTCATGCCGACCGCGAAGGGGCCGTGGCTGTTGAGCAGGCCGACCAGCTCGCGCTGGACCTGGCCGGCCAGCACCATCCGGACCACGTCCATGGTCTCGGGGGTGGTGACCCGCAGGCCGTTGGTGAAGGAGGACTCCAGACCGAGCCGGTCGAGCTGGGCGCTGATCTGCGGGCCGCCGCCGTGCACCACGACGGGGTGGAGGCCGGCGTAGCGGAGGAAGACGACGTCCTGGGCGAAGGCGGCCTTGAGCTCGTCGTCCACCATGGCGTTGCCGCCGAACTTGATGACGACGGTCTTGCCGTGGAAGCGCTCCAGCCACGGCAGTGCCTCGATGAGCGTCATGGCCTTGGGCAACGCGGTGTTGTTGCGGGCCTGTTCGCCCTTGGGTGCGATCTGCACGTTTTCTGTCCCCGGCTCAGGTAGCAGGTCTCAGGTGGAGTAGGCGCTGTTCTCGTGCACGTAGTCGGCGGTGAGGTCGTTGGTCCACAGGGTGGCGGTGGCCTCGCCGGCGTTGAGGTCGGCGGTGATGACGACCTCTCGGCCGGTCATGTCGACGAGATCGCGGTCCTCTCCGACGCTGCCGTCGCGGCAGACCCAGACGCCGTTGATGGCGACGTCGAGCCGGTCCGGGTCGAAGGCGGCGCTGGTGGTGCCGATCGCGGCCAGCACGCGGCCCCAGTTCGGGTCCTGGCCGTGGATGGCGCACTTGAGGAGGTTGTTGCGGCCGATCGTGCGGGCCACCTCGACGGCCTCGTCCTCGGTGGCGGCGCCGGTGACGTCGATCCGGATGTCCTTGCTCGCGCCCTCGGCGTCGCCGATGAGCTGGCGGGCGAGGTCGGCGCAGACGGTGCGGACGGCCTCGTCGAACTCGGCGCGGTCCGGGGCGGTGCCGGAGGCGCCGGAGGCGAGCAGCAGCACGGTGTCGTTGGTGGACATGCAGCCGTCGGAGTCGATCCGGTCGAAGGTGGTGCGGGTGGCGCCGCGCAGCGCCGCGTCCAGGGCGGCGGCGTCCAGGTCGGCGTCGGTGGTGAGGACGACCAGCATGGTGGCCAGGGAGGGGGCGAGCATGCCGGCGCCCTTGGCCATGCCGCCGACGGTCCAGCCGGCGGGGCTGGTGACCTGGGCCGTCTTGTGGACGGTGTCGGTGGTCTTGATGGCGATCGCGGCGGCCTCGCCGCCGGTGGCGGTCAGCTCGGCGGCGGCGGTGGTGACGCCGGGGAGCAGGAGGTCCATCGGGAGGCGGACGCCGATCAGGCCGGTGGAGGCGACGGCGACCTCGCCGGCGTTGACCTTGAGCTCCTCGGCGACCTTCTCGGCGGTGGCGTGGGTGTCCTGGAAGCCGAGCGGGCCGGTGCAGGCGTTGGCGCCGCCGGAGTTGAGGACGACGGCGGAGACCGCGCCGCCCTTGAGGACCTGCTCGGACCAGAGCACGGGGGCGGCCTTGACGCGGTTGGCGGTGAAGACGCCGGCGGCGGCGAGCGAGGGGCCGTCGTTGACGACCAGGGCGAGGTCGGGGGTGCCGGAGGCCTTGATGCCGGCGGTGACGCCGGCGGCGCGGAAGCCCTTGGCCGCGGTCACTCCGAGGTTCTGGTGGTCGGTCACGGTGCGACTCCGTTCACGGGAAGGCCCAGCTCCTCGGGCAGGCCCAGGGCGATGTTCATGCTCTGCACCGCGCCGCCGGCGGTGCCCTTGACCAGGTTGTCGATCGCGCTGATCGCGATGATCCGCCCGGCGGTCGCGTCCAGGGCGACCTGGACGAGGGCGGCGTTGGAGCCGTAGACGCTGCTGGTCTGCGGCCACTGCCCCTCGGGCAGCAGGCGGACGAACGGCTCGTCGGCGAACGCCTCGGCGTAGGCGGCGCGCAGGCTCTCGGCCGTCACGCCGGGCTTCGCCTTGGCGGAGCAGGTGGCGAGGATGCCGCGCGGCATCGGGACGAGGGTGGGGGTGAAGGAGACGGTGACCGGCTCGCCCGCGAGCGGGGTGAGGTTCTGGGACATCTCCGGGGTGTGCCGGTGGACGCCGCCGACGCCGTACGCGCTGACGTTGCCCATGACCTCGCTGCCGAGCAGGTGGGTCTTGGCGGCCTTGCCGGCGCCGGAGGTGCCGGAGGCGGCGACGATGACGGCCTCGGGCTCGGCGAGTCCGGCCGCGTACGCGGGGAACAGGGCGAGCGACACGGCGGTCGGGTAGCAGCCGGGGACGGCGATGCGGTTGCTGCCCTTGAGCGCGGCGCGGTGGCCGGGAAGTTCGGGCAGCCCGTAGGGCCAGGTGCCGGCGTGCGCGGAGCCGTAGAACTGCTCCCAGTCGGCGGCGGCCTTGAGCCGGAAGTCGGCGCCGCAGTCGACGACCAGGACGTTCCCGCCGAGTTCCTCGGCGACGGCGGCGGACTGGCCGTGCGGCAGGGCCAGGAAGACCACGTCGTGGTCGGCCAGCACCTCGGTGGTGGTGGGTTCCAGGATCCGGTCGGCGAGCGGCAGCAGGTGCGGCTGCAGCAGGCCCAGTCTGGTGCCGGCGTTCGAGCCGCCGGTGAGCGCCCCGATCTCCACCTCCGGGTGGCCGAGCAGCAGGCGCAGCACCTCACCGCCCGCGTATCCGCTCGCGCCGGCGACGGCGACTCGCAATGCCATGGCATTCCCTCCTTCGTCGTGGCATGAATATACGCAGCACGGAACATCCATGCAAGAGAGTGGGATGAGGGGTGCCCCGCCCCCACGTCCGAGGACGGGGTGTTCCGGCCGCGCGGGCGGCCTTCCGCCCGTCGTCGACGATCAGCTTAGGCTAGCCTTACCTGACGAGGAAACGGCCGACATCGGGGCGCCGGCGGCCCGGCATCGGCCCGGTGTCGGCCCGGCGCCCGCCCGTTCACCGGCGGACGGCCCGCAGCACGACGAACTTCGGGTTCCCCGCGACGATCTGGCAGTTGCCGAACAGGCGGCGCAGCTTGACGTGGTAGCCGAGGTGCCGGTTGCCGACCACCCAGAGTTCGCCGCCCGGCCGCAGGGCGCGGCGCGCGCCGGTGAACATCCGCCACGCCGTCGCGTCGGTGGTGGCCTGGTGGGAGTGGAACGGCGGATTGTTGAGCACGAGGTCCACCGAACCGGGCGGCACGGCCTCGGCGTCCAGCGCGTCGGCGGTCAGGAACTCGGCGGGGGCCTGCGGGCCGAGGCCGGCGCGGAAGGTCTCCTCCGCCGAGGCCACCGCCTGGTGGGACTCGTCGACGAAGACCAGCTCGGCACCCGGCGCGGCCAGGGCGGCGGCGGTGCCGACCACGCCGTTGCCGCAGCCGAGGTCGACGACGCGCTGACCCGGCCCCGCGGTCGGGAGGTGGGCGAGGAAGAAACGGGTGCCGATGTCGAGGCGGTCCGCGCAGAACGTGCCCGCGTGGTTGACCACGGTACGGCCGGCGGCCGGGCCGATGTCGGCGGGCAGCGCGTAGCGGTGCGGCCAGGGGTTGGGGCCGGGGTCGAGCGACCGGTCCGGGGTGCAGAAGATCAGCCGGGCCTTGCGGACCGCCAGCGAGGTCCGGGTCGGGCCGAGGATGCGCTCGAAGAGCCGCAGGGTCGAGGTGTGGATCTCGGTGGCCATGCCCGTGCCGATCACCACGGTGTCCTGGTGAACGGCCGGGGCGAGGCGGTGCAGCTGGTCTTCCAGCAGCGCGAGGCTCTTGGGGACGCGGACCAGCAGGACGTCGATCCGCTCGGGCGGGGTGTCCCGGGTGGTGAGCAGCCGGACGGCGGCGGGGTCGGCGCCGGCCCGGGCGAGGTTGGTGCGGGTGGCCCGCTGGGCGAGGTACGAGTCGCTGATCTGGGCGGGGGCGTACCCGGCGAGGGCGGTGGCCAGGGCGCCCCAGCGGTCGCCGAGGACGGTGACGGCGCGGCCGGTGAGGTCGGTGGCCGCGCCCTGGGCGGAGTCGGCCTCGCCGGCCAGGTGCCGCAGCAGGTACTCGTCGGCGGCGTCCCAGGCGCGCAGCCGCTCGCGCGGGTCCTCCGGGTGGCGGGTGAGGTCGAGGCTGCCCCAGGGGGTGGCGAAGGGGGTCGCGGCGGCGGGTGTCGGGAGGCGGTTCATCGTGGCCCAGGCTAGCCGACGGGCGCGCCGGGCCGCCGGGCTGCGGCGGGGCCGGGGGCCGGGGCTGCGGGCGGGCGCCAGGGGCCAGCGCTGCGGACGCCGGGGCCGGTGGTCCGGGCGGCTCGGCCGGTGGCCGGGCGCGCACGAGGGTGGCGGCCGATACTGGAAGGGCCCGAGGGAAGGGGCACAGCCATGGACTGGAAGCTCGAAGTGGTGGTGGTCCCGGTGTCGGACGTGGACCGGGCCAAGGTGTTCTACGAGGAACGGGCCGGATTCACCGTCGACCACGACACCCGGATCCGGGACGGCGTACGGGTCGTGCAGCTGACGCCACCCGGCTCCGGTTGCTCGATCGTGGTGGGCACCGGGGTGACCGAGGCGCCTCCCGGCTCGCTGAAGGGGCTCCAGCTGGTGGTGCCGGACATCGACCGGGCCCACGCCGAGCTGGTCACCCGGGGCGTGGAGGTCAGCCCCGTCCAGCACTTCGAGGACGGGACCCGGGTGGACGGGCGCGGCGGGGAGTGGAACTCGTTCGTCTTCTTCAACGACCCGGACGGCAACGGCTGGGCCGTCCAGGAGGCGCCCGCCCGGCGCTAGGGCGTGCGGCGGGGTGTCCGGCGGGGCTTGCAGCGGGCGCCGTCGGCCCGGCGGCCGGTGGGGCCGCACCGGCGCCCTCGGTAGGCTCGGGGGATGGTCGAAGACGTGGGAAGCGTCCGGGTGGACAGCTGGATCTGGTCGGTACGGCTCGCGAAGACGCGGTCGGCGGCGGCGGACGCCTGCAAGGCCGGGCACGTCCGGGTCAACGGCGACCGGGCCAAGCCGGCCCAGTCGCTCAAGCCCGGCGACGAGGTGCGGATCCGCCAGGAGGGACACGAGCGGATCGTCGTGGTGCGCAAGCTGATCCGCAAGCGGGTCGGCGCGGAGGTCGCGGCGGAGTGCCTAGTGGACAACAGCCCGCCGAGGCCGCCGCGCGAGCAGGCGGCCGTGCCCGGCCTGCGCGACCGGGGAGCCGGGCGGCCCACCAAGCGGGACCGCCGCGACATGAACCAGCTGCGCGGGCGGTAGGACGGGAGTGGCGGCCGGGGCGTCGCGCCGCCCCGGCGAGCGGCCCCGGGCCGTCCGGCACCCGGGCGGCCGACCGGTCAGGCGGCCAGGGTGTCGGTCCGGACCTGGGTGAGGAAGGTGTCCAGGTTCGCCAGCGTGCGGGCGATCTGGTCCTCCAGCGGGAGCGACTCGTCGGGCCGGCTCACCAGCGCGGACTTCTTCAGACCGCGCAGGTAGAGCGAACAGGCCAGATCGGCACAGATGTACGTGCCGACGGTGTTCCCCTCCCGCCCGGCCGCACCGGCGCGCCGGGCGGTGAGCAGCGCGACGCCGGAGCCCGCGTGGGCGGTGACGCAGAGCGAACAGACGTTGGTCTTGGTCAGGCTGCGCCGGAACGACGGCACCCGCAGCGTCACTCCGACCAGCTCGCCGCCGTGCTCGGCCACCAGGTAGCCGCGGTCGGGTGCGCCCTGGTCCCGCCAGCCGAGGAAGTCCAGGTTCTCCCAGGGGAGTTCGGCCAGGCCCCGGGGGAGGTTGAGCCGACGTGCCTCGCCCTTGGAGCAGTTGACGAAGGACGCGCGGATGTCGGTCTCGTTGAGGGGTCGCATGCTTCGCAAGCTAACACCGGACGCTCGGCACCGTCGCCTGGTTTTCCGTCCGGCAACCGCCGGACCTGCGGATGTCCGGGCTCCGGGCCGTCGGCCACGAGCCGGCGGCGGCGGTCCGGCCGGGCCGCGGCACCGCCGTCCCGGGCCGGCCCGGCTACCCGGCGGGTCGGCGGGCGGGCGCTCCGACGGGGTGGGTGATCGGATCGGCCCGGCGCCTCAGCGCTTGAAGGCGACGCCGGCGTAGGCGGAGACGTCCTGCCAGCCCTCCGGCAGCTCGGAGGTGCGGATGTGACCGGACTCCGGGCGCCAGAGCGGGAGTTGGACCAGGCCGGGGCCGGCGAACTCGAAGTCGCCGAAGAACGGCTCGACGGCGGCGCGCGGGCGAAGCACCAGGGGTGCGCTGGCGCTGCGGTAGATCCGGGCGCCCTCGGCGGCGCTCTCCCGAGACGCGAAGTCGGGGCTGCCGTGGGAGAGGATCAGCACGCTGCCGGGGGCGAGCGCGTCGCGCAGGGTGCGGACGATCCCTTCGGCGCCGTCCTCGTCCCGGATGAAGTGCAGGACGGCGACCAGCATCAGGGCGACCGGCTCGCCGAGGTCGACGGCGGCGCGCAGGCCGGGGTGGTCGAGGATCGCCCCGGGTTCGCGCAGGTCCCCCTCGATGACGGAGGTGTGGCCGGCCGGGTGGCTGGCCAGCAGGGCGCGGGCGTGGGTGGCCACGATCGGGTCGTTGTCGACGTAGACGACGCGGGCGTCCGGGGCGACCCGTTGGGCGATCTCGTTGGTGGAGCCGACGGCCGGGATGCCGGTGCCGATGTCGAGGAACTGCCGGATGCCCCGTCCGGCGGCGAACTCGACGGCGCGGCCGAGGAATTCGCGGTTGGTGCGGGCCAGCAGCGGCAGCGCCGGGTAGGCGGCGATGGCGGCCTCGGCGGCCTTCCGGTCGACCTCGAAGTTGTCCTTGCCGCCGAGGTAGTAGTCGTACATCCGGGCGGTGTGCGGGACGCCGGTGTCCAGCTCGGTCGGGGGCTGCCAGTCGTCGGCGCGCGCCCACTCCCAGTCGGTCCCGATCCCGCTACTCGTCGCCGTGGTGTCCTCGGTCATCTGCCGCCCCCTGTCGTTCCCTGCGTTCGGCGTCGGCGGGTGCCGGCGCCGTCCCCCGTACCGGGTGCGGCAGGCCCGGTGTGCCGTGCCCCCACCGCCCGGTGCGCCGCGATCGTAGCCGACGACGGGCCCACGAAACAGCGGGAGTTCAGGTTTCCGCAGCATTCGAACAATGGTGTGTGTGCACGTCAATGAGTGCGCGGTGGATCGCCCTGCCGGTCGCCGCGGGACGGGGCGCTCTCTATGCTGGCTGCCGATGACTGCCGATCGGCGCACCGTCCTGCGCACCACCGCCAAGCTGGCCGCTCTCACCGCCGTCGGCGGGCTGTTCACCGCCTGTGGCAGCAACGGCTCCCGTCGTGCGGATCCGGGGGCGCTCGCCGTCCGCCCGGGCACGGTCGACCCGTCGGGCACCGTCGACCCGGCCTGGCCCGGCGGGGAGGGGCCGGCGGTCTCCCCCGGGGCCGGTGCCACACCCGCCGAGCCGTCCGCGCCGACCTCGCCGTCCGCGCCGGATTCGGCCGTCCCGTCGCCCGCCGCCGGCCCGGTGGCCGCCACCGCGCCGCCCGTCGCGCCGGTGCTCCCGCCGCTGGCACCCGGCACCCCCGTCGAGGTGGCGTACGGGCCGCGCACCGGCCGGAACGTCGCGCTGACCTTCCACGGCAGCGGCGATCCGCGGCTGGCCACCGCCCTGCTGGAGACCGCCGAGCGGCGCGGCGTCGGCCTCACCGTGCTGGCCGTCGGCAGCTGGCTGGACCAGCAGCCGCAGATGGCCCGGCGGATCCTGGACGGCGGCCACGAACTCGGCAACCACACCCAGAACCACCAGGACATCTCCACGATGACGCCCGACCGGGCGCGCGCCGAGATCGCCCAGTGCGCGGAGCGGCTGCAGCGGCTGACCGGCTCGATCGGCCGCTGGTTCCGCCCGTCCGCCGCCCAGTACGCCACCCCGATGGTGCGCGAGCAGGCGAAGGCCGTCGGGTACGAGCACGTGCTCGCCTTCGACGTGGACCCGCGCGACTACAGCGACCCGAGCGCGGCCGAGTTGCAGCGCCGGGTGCTCGGTTCGGTGCGCGGCGGCTCGGTGGTCGCCCTGCACCTGGGCCACCAGTGCACGGTGGACGCGCTGCCCGCGATCCTCGACGGCCTCGCCAAGGCCGGGCTGACGCCGGTCACCGCCAGCCGCCTCTGCGCGTAGGCACGCGCCCGGTGCGCGCGGACCGGACGGGCCGGGCGCACCGGGAACGCCGGGCGGACCGGCAACGGCTGACCGGGCGGGCCGGGCGCCGTCGCGAGGGCTCCCCGGCGGCCTCCGTCCCGGCCGCCCGCCGGCGCGTGCCATGCTTCCCGGATGCGCTACATCATCATCGGGGCGGGTGCGGTGGGCGGCACGATCGGTGCCCGGCTGCACGAGGGCGGGCACGAGGTGGTCCTGGTGGCGCGCGGCGCGCACCTGGCCGCGCTGCGGGAGGCCGGCCTCCGGTTCGGCACCCCGGAGGGCGCCCGGACGCTGCCGATACCCGCGGTCGGCGGGCCCGACGAGCTGGAGCTGCGCCCGGACGACGTGCTGGTCCTCGCCGTGAAGACCCAGGACAGCGCCGCCCTGCTCGCCGCGTGGGCTCCCCGCCCGGTGGCCGGCGGCGGTACGGCCGGCGAGCGGCTGCCGCTGGTCTGCGCGCAGAACGGCGTGGAGAACGAGCGGCTGGCGCTGCGGCTGTTCCGCGAGGTGCTGGGCATGTGCGTCTGGATGCCGTCCACCCACCTGGAGCCGGGCCGGGTGAGCGCCAACGGGACCCCGGTCAGCGGGGTGCTGCGGCTCGGGGGCTACCCGGCCGGCACCGGCGGCGGGCGGGCCGCGGCGGTCGCCGCCGACCTCGCCGGGTCCGGCTTCAGCGCGCCGGTGGAGGCCGACGTGATGCGCTGGAAGTACACCAAGCTGCTCGGCAACCTGGCCAACGCGCTGGACGCGGTGGCCGGGCGGATCGAGGGCGGCCCGCTGGGCGTACTGCGCGACCGGGTGACGGCCGAGGGCGCCGCGGTGCTGGCCGCCGCCGGCATCCCCCACCACGACCCGGCCGAACAGGTCCGGCAGGCCCGGGAGGCGCTGCGGCTCGAACCGGTCGCGGGCGAGGGGCGTACCGGTTCCTCGTCCTGGCAGAGCCTGGCGCGCGGCACCGGGTCGATCGAGGCCGACCACCTGAACGGCGAGATCGTGCTGCTGGCCCGGCTGCACGGGGTGGCGGCGCCGCTCAACGAGGCGCTCCGGCGGCTGGCCGGCGGGTTCGCCCGGGCCGGGCGGGCGCCGGGCTCGCTCACCGGGGAGGAACTGGAGGCGCTCGCCGCGCTCTGAGCCGCGGGCCCGGCGGCCGCCGGGGCACGGGGCCGCCGGGGCACGGGGCCGCCGGGGCACGGGACCGGGACCGGCCGGGAGGCCGCAGCCGGCCGGGGCGGCGGCGAGGTCCGAACCGCGGCGGTCAGCCCATCGGGTCGTCCGGCCCGTACGGGCGGAGCCGGAGCGTGCGGGCGTCCGCCTCGCGGATCTCCGCGGCACGGTTGACCAGGACCTCCAGGTCGTCCCGTCCGGCGTGGATGAACCGCCCGTGCAGCCCGTCGAAGCGGCCGCGGGCGGCGTCCACGGTGACGGCGACCATGTACGCGATGGAGCCCCACTCCTTGGTGTCCCGGAACATCGGCATGCCGGCGGTCATGTCGGTGGCGACCGCGCCGGGGCTGATGTCGAGGACGACGACGTGGTGCTCGGCGAGCGAGTCGGCGAGGTTGTCGGAGAGCTTCAGCAGCGCGCCCTTGGAGGTGCTGTACGCGGTGTAGGTGCCGTCGGGGCGCAGCGCGAAGCCGGAGTTGAGGTTGATCACGCGCCCGGTCCGGCGCCGGACCATGCCCGGCAGGACGCAGCGCAGCAGGTTGTAGGGGCCGCGCAGGTTGACCTCGACGACCTGCCACCACTGGTTGGCGTCGGTCTCCCAGAGCGGGACCTCGGCGCGGTCGACCTGGCCGGCGTTGTTGACCAGGAGGTCGACGGGGCCGAGGTCGCGTTCGACGACGCGGACGGCCTCCCGGACGGAGCCGGGCCGGGTGACGTCGGCGGTGACGGCGACGCCGCGCGCGCCGTGCCGGACGCATTCCTTGAGGGTCTCGGTGAGGGTCTCGTGGGTGCGGCCGACCAGCCCGACGGCCATGCCCTCGGCGGCGAGGCCGATGGCGATCTCCCGGCCGATCCCCCGGCCGGCGCCGGTGACCAGGGCGACCTGCCCTCTGAGCGATCCCGTCGGCATCCCCGTGCTCCCTTCGCCTGCGTGCAGACCGTCCCGCATTCTGTCCGGCCGGGGGCGGGGCGGCTCCGGGGCGCACGCAGGACGCGGGCGGGCTCACCCGTCCGGCGCAGCCGCCGGGCGGTCGCTGGGCGGCGCGCGGGGCGGGGCGCGGGGCGGCCGGTCCGACCCCGGGGAGGGGATGACCTACTGGCCGGTACGGAGTAGTAACGTCGTCGGGGCGGTGCACCGGTGCACACCTACCGTGCACCCGCCCCGCTGGACAACAGCTTGCTGGACCACCTGTCGCTGGGCGATCCCCAGCACCACCGAAGGGCAACTGAGTGAGTGACATCGCGCGTGTCGGAGTGATCGGCTGCGGCCTGATGGGGTCGGGCATCGCGGAGGTGTTCGCCCGGGCGGGGCTGGACGTCCTGGTCGCGGAGGCCACCGGGGAGGCGCTGGAGCTCGGCCGCACCCGGCTGACCAACTCGCTGGACACCGCCGTCAAGCGGGGCAAGCTCACGCCCGAGGAGCACGACGAGGCGCTGGGCCGCCTCTCCTTCACCGTGGACCTGGCGGACTTCGCCGACCGCGACCTGGTGGTCGAGGCGGTGGCCGAGCGCGAGGACGTCAAGGTCAAGATCTTCCAGACCCTCGACCAGGTGGTCGAGCGCCGGGACGCGATCCTCGCCTCCAACACCTCGTCGATCCCGATCGTGAAGCTGGCCGCGGCCACCTCCCGCCCGGAGCAGGTGATCGGCCTGCACTTCTTCAACCCGGCGCCGGTGCAGAAGCTGGTCGAGGTGATCCCGACCCTGACCACGTCCGCGACCACCACGGAGCGGACCGAGGCGTTCGCCACCGGGGCGCTCGGCAAGGAGCCGATCCGCGCCCGCGACCGGGCCGGGTTCGTGGTGAACGCCCTGCTGGTGCCGTACCTGCTGTCCGCGGTCCGGATGTTCGAGTCGGGTGTGGCGACCGCGTCCGACATCGACAAGGGCATGGAGGCGGGCTGCGCCCACCCGATGGGCCCGCTGCGGCTGTGCGACCTGATCGGTCTGGACACCATCGTCTCGATCGCCGAGTCGATGTACGACGAGTACAAGGAGCCGCTGTACGCCGCTCCCCCGCTGCTGTCCCGGATGGTGGACGCCGGTCTGCTCGGCCGCAAGTCCGGCCGCGGCTTCTACGACTACACCGCCACCGCCTGACCCGCGGCGGGGCGGGCACGTGAGGGGGCTGGCACGTGACGGGGAGGCCACGTGAGGGGGAGGGCACGTGACGGGGCCCGGGAGCGGTATCCAGCTCCCGGGCCCCTGAGGTGCCACCCAATTGCTCTGCACCGGCACGTTTAAGGGTGTGGGTCAGTTTTACAGCGTTGCTCTGCCATTGAAGCTACCGCGCCACGGAGAGGCGCAGACGGGAGTCGAACCCGCAACCCACGCTGTAGCACACACCCGGTCGATCCGGCGCTCGGCGGCGAATGCTGAGACTTGAGCGAGAGTCTGAGTTTCACAGGGGCTGCCTCTGCCAAGTTGGGCCACCCCGGCGTGTGGTGCCGGGGGGAGGACTCGAACCTCCACGTCTCCCCTGATGTCAGCTTCAACATCAGTGTCAGCTTGCGCTCTTCGCGCCACCCCCGCTCTCACGCGGGGGCGATCTAGGGGCTACCCGAACAGGTAGCCGAACACGGCGTCGCCGACCCTGCGGTCGGTGACCTCGGCGCCGTTGGCCTCCTCGCGGGCGAACTGGACGGCCTGCTGGAGCTTCTCGACCCGCTCCAGGAGCTCGTTCACCCGCCGGGCCGGGAGGGCGCCGGAGAACTTCACGGTCGTCCAGTAGCCGATGGCGATGTCCTCGTAGTACACCTCGACCTGCGCCGGGTGCTTCTCGGTCGCCTCGGCCTTCACGTGGTTGCGCGGGACCTTCTTGGTGCGGATGGTGCGCACCGCCTCGGTCTTCCAGGAGTCCGTGGAGGCGTCGTGGTTCCAGGCCTCGGCGGCGTCCAGCACCGGCAGCTTGCGGACGAAGGTCCGCAGGTCGGTGAGCTGCTTCTCCAGGAAGAGCAGGTAGGTGACCGGGACGTCGGGGACCAGCGTCCGCCCGTCGACCACGACGTCGGCGCGGGCGGTGGTGTTGGCCCAGTCCTTGGTCGCGGTGACGTCGAACAGCCGGGTCAGGGTCGCGGCGGTCGCCCGCAGGACGTCCTCGGTCTTCACCTGGACGCGGGTGGACTCGGGGGGCAGCTGCTCGCCCTCCTCGTCCTTGGGCTGGTAGGTCCGGGAGATGCCGGCCAGCAACGCGGGCTTCTGCAGGTCCTGGTGGGACTGCGTCAGTTCCTGGAAGGACTTGGACTTGACGCCCTTTTCGACGGCGATGATCTGGTTCAGCTTGGACACGTCCCGGACGCTACCAGTACGCCTGTTCGACCGTCATCCGATTTCCCGGCCGGCCGCGGGGCCCGGGGGGAGCGGGCTCCCGCGGCTCGGCGGGTGGGGGTCAGCTGTTGATGGCGTAGCTGTCGCCGTAGACCTTCCACTTCAGGGGCGGGTTGAGGTCGAAGTTCCTGGCGTTGAGGAAGACCAGCTGCGCGGTGTCGACGCGGCTGGTGTCGGAGTGGGCGTCCTCCTGCTTCATGACGACCTTGCGGGCGTCCAGGAAGGCCTTGAGGTAGGTGGCCTCGTCGCCGCCCTGGGCGGGGGTCCTGGCCTTCTTCATCGCGGCCTTGCGGATGCCGCCGAAGCTGTCGGAGCTGGTGCCGGGGCCGTGCATGACGATGGCGTCGTAGTAGACGAACTGGCCGAGCGCGCGCAGGCCGTCGGACTTGGCCTGGTTGACGGACGGGTTGAAGTAGACGCGGTCGCGCTCGTCGTTCTGGGCCTGCTGGAAGACGGTGTCCTTGGCGGCGGTCGCCCAGTCGCGCTCGAAGGCGGAGCCGAGGCCGGCGTGCGACTCGGTGCCGTTGACCTTGCGCAGCGCGGGGAGGTACTTGGCGAGGATGTTGCCGGGCTTGACGTCGGTGTAGTGCTCGACGAGTTCGAGCATGTCACCGGTGCCGGAACAGAAGCCGATGATGCCGGCGGTGTAGCCGCGGCCGTCCTCGATGTCCTCGATGTACTTGTACTGGGACTTCCAGTCGAGCGAGGAGTTCTCGGCGCTGGACACCAGCTGCATCGCGATGTCCTTCTTGTGCGGGTCGTCCAGGCCGACGGGGTTGATCCGGGCGGCGGCCGCGGGCGCGGCTCCCGCGGCGTGGCCGACCCCGGCGGCCGCCACCGTGGCCGGGGCGGCGACCAGGAGGGCGGCGAGGGCGATCCCCGCGGTGCGGTGCTTGAGGCGCATCTGACGCTCCGTTTCCTCGGCCCGGGCAGGGGGTACCCGGGCACCATGGGAGTTAGGAAACTTTCCTAACTAAGAGATAGCGCCCACCGGAGCACGTCCGCAAGGGCTTTGACGGAATCACTTCAAACCGCCCGGCCCGGGAACCCCCGCGAGGGCCGGGTCCGGGCGGAACGCCCCGGGCGGGCGGGGGCGCGCGACCCGGGACGCGCGCCCCCGCGGCCCGAGTCCGCCCCCGCCCCGCCCCCAAGCCCACCCCCGAGCCCCTCCCCGGTCATGCCCCCGGTCATGCCGAAGGGCCCCCGCCCGGACGGGAGACGTCCGGGCGGGGGCCCTTCGGGCGGGCGCGGATCAGGCGCCGCGCAGCACCGCCCCGGTGCGGGCGACGGCCTCGGCGACGGCCCCCTCGCGGGCGGCGGTCGCCTCGTCGGCGGTCAGCGTCCGGTCCGCGGCGCGGAACCGCAGCGCGTACGCCAGCGACTTCCGGCCCTCGCCGACCTGCTCGCCGGTGAAGACGTCGAACAGCCGGATGGCCTCCAGCAGCTCACCGGCGCCCGACCGCAGCGCGGCCTCCACGTCGGCGGCCGGCACGGCGGCGTCGACGATCAGCGCGACGTCCTGGGTGGCCACCGGGAAGCCGGAGACCGCCGGGCCGGAGACCCGCTCGGCGCCGTCGGCGGTCAGCAGGTCGAGGTCGAGCTCCATCGCCGAGGTCCGCTCGGGCAGGCCCAGCGACTTGACGACGCGCGGGTGCAGCTCGCCGGCGTGGCCGACCACCCGGTCCGTCCCGGCGACGACCAGCTCGGCGCAGCGGCCCGGGTGCCAGGGCAGCAGCTGCCCCTGGCGCACGGTCAGCTCGACACCGGCGGCGCGGGCCACCGTGCGGGCCGCCTCGACGGCGTCCGCCCAGGAGGCCCCGGCGCCCTTGCCCCACCAGCCGGACGGCAGCCGCTCGCCGGCCAGCGCGACGGCGACCCGGCGCGGCTGGTGCGGCAGCGCGGCGTCCAGCGCGGCCAGCTCCTCGTCGCTGGGGCGGCGGTCGACGGCCGGGCGCGGCGCGACGGACAGCTCGTCCTTGGGCAGGAAGACCGTGCCGGTCTCGAAGACCGCCAGGTCGGTGTTGCCGCGGCCGACGTTGCGGCGCAGCGCCCCGAGCAGGCCCGGCAGCAGCGTGGTGCGCAGCGCCGGCTCCTCGTCGTTGAGCGGGTTGACGAGCTTGACCGTGCGGCGGCGGCGGTCGTCCTTCTCCAGGCCGAGCCCGTCGAAGGCGGCCTCGCCGACGAACGGGTAGTTGTTGACCTCGACGTAGCCGGCGCCGGCCAGCGCCACGCCGACCCGGCGGTGGATCCGCTGGGCCTCGGTCAGGCCCTTGCCCGGCGGCACGGTGGGCATCCGGGCGGGCACGTTGTCGTAGCCCTCCAGCCGGATGACCTCCTCGGCGAGGTCGTACGGGTCGGTGAGGTCGGGGCGCCAGGTCGGCGGGGTGACCTCCAGGACGTCGGCGCCCGCGACCGAGCAGCCGATCTCCTGCAGGCGCCGGGTGACGGTCTCGCGGCCGTACCCGGTGCCGGCGACGCGGTCGGGCAGGTCGGCGGCGATGGTGATGGTGCGCACCGGGTGCGGGGCGGCGATGTCGGTGACACCGGCCTCGGCGGTGCCGCCGGCGATCAGCACGAGCAGGTCGACGGCGCGCTGGGCGGCGGCGCGGGCGGCCTCCGGGTCGACGCCGCGCTCGAAGCGCTTGGACGCCTCGGAGGGCAGCTTGTGCCGCTTGGCGCCGCGGGCGATGGCGAC
Source organism: Kitasatospora sp. NPDC042419 (assembly GCF_056437345.1). Classification (NCBI taxonomy): domain Bacteria; kingdom Bacillati; phylum Actinomycetota; class Actinomycetes; order Kitasatosporales; family Streptomycetaceae; genus Kitasatospora; species Kitasatospora sp. NPDC042419. The sequence goes on along the minus strand of NZ_JBWKAW010000007.1, from coordinate 125,798 downwards.
CGGGTCGAAGTGCGCCGCCTCGATGATCACCTCGGTGGTGCCCGGGCCCGCGGCCGGGTCGAGGATCTCGGTGGAGGCGCCGCCCATGACGCCGGCCAGGCCGATCGGGCCGCTGTTGTCGCAGATCAGCAGGTCCTCGGGGGACAGCGCGCGCTTGACGCCGTCCAGCGTGGTGAGGGTCTCGCCCTGCTCCGCGCGGCGGACGGTGATCGGGCCGTCGACGCGCTGCTTGTCGTAGGCGTGGAGCGGCTGGCCGACCTCCAGCATCACGTAGTTGGTGATGTCGACGGCCAGCGAGATCGGGCGGATGCCCGACTTCTGCAGGCGGCGCTGGAGCCAGATCGGGGACTTGGCGGCCGGGTCGAGGCCGATCACGGTGCGGGCGACGAACCGGTCGCAGCCGGCCGGGTCGGCGACCTTCACCAGGTAGCCGAAGGAGTTGGCCGGCGGCACGTCGAGCAGCGCCGGGTCGGCCAGCGGCAGCCCGTACGCGGCGGCGGCCTCGCGGGCGACGCCGCGCATGGACAGGCAGTAGCCGCGGTCCGGGGTGACGGCGATGTCGAGCACCTCGTCGACGAGCTGGAGCAGCTCGATGGCGTCGGTGCCGGGCTCGTACTCCGGCGGGAGCACGATGATGCCGTCGTGGTCGTCGCCCATGCCCAGCTCGCGGGCGGAGCAGATCATGCCGGCCGAGGTGTGGCCGTAGGTCTGGCGGGCGGCGATCGGGAACGGGCCGGGCAGCACGGCGCCCGGGAGCACCACGACGACCTTGTCGCCGACGGCGAAGTTGGTCGCGCCGCAGACGATCTCCTGCGGGGCGCCGGTGCCGTTGGCGTCGCCGACGTTGACGAAGCAGTGCCGGATCGGCTTCTTGAAGCCGGTCAGCTCCTCGATGGAGAGCACCTCGCCGACCACCAGCGGGCCCTTGAGGTCGCCGCCGAGCTGCTCGACGGTCTCGACCTCCAGGCCGGCCCGGACCAGGCGCTCGGCCACGTCACGGCCGGTCTCGCCGGCCGGCAGGTCGACGTACTCGCGCAGCCAGGAAAGCGGGACGCGCATCAGATCTCCATCCCGAACGGGAGGGTGAAACGCACGTCACCCTCGACCATGTCGCGCATGTCGGCGACGTTGTGACGGTTCATCAGGATCCGCTCCAGGCCCAGGCCGAAGGCGAACCCGCTGTAGCGGTTGGGGTCGACGCCGCAGGCGACCAGCACCCGGGGGTTGACGACGCCGCAGCCGCCGAGCTCGATCCAGCCCTCGGAGCCGCAGGTCCGGCAGGGCTTGTCGGGGTTGCCGACCGACTCGCCGTGGCAGACGAAGCACTGCAGGTCGATCTCGGCGCTCGGCTCGGTGAACGGGAAGTACGAGGGCCGCCAGCGCAGCTCCAGGCCGTCGCCGATCAGGGTCGAGACCAGCTGCTCGATGGTGCCCTTGAGGTCGGCGAAGGTGATGCCCTCGTCGACGGCGAGGCCCTCGACCTGGCGGAAGACCGGGGTGTGGGTGGCGTCCAGCTCGTCGGTCCGGTAGACCCGGCCGGGGCAGACGACGTACACGGGGGGCTCGCGGTCGAGCATGGTGCGCGCCTGGACCGGGGAGGTCTGGGTGCGCAGCACCACGCCGGAGTCGGCGGAGCCGTCCGGGGCCTGGACGAAGAAGGTGTCCTGCATGGACCGGGCCGGGTGGTCCGGGCCGAGGTTGAGCGCGTCGAAGTTGAGCCACTCGGCCTCGACCTCGGGGCCCTCGGCGACCTGGTAGCCCATCGCGACGAAGGTGTCCTCGATGCGCTCGGCCAGCGTGGTCAGCGGGTGGCGGGCGCCGCGCGGGGTGCGGTCGTACGGCAGCGTGACGTCCACCGCCTCCTCGACCAGCACGCGGGCGTCGCGCTCCGCCTCCAGCTCGGTCTGCCGCTTGGCGAGCGCCTGGTTGACGGCGCCCCGGGCCTGGCCGATCAGCTTGCCGGCGGCGGCCTTGGCGTGCGGGGGCAGGGCGCCGATCTCGCGGTTGGCGAGGGAGAGCGCGGAACGGTCGCCGGTGTGGGCGACCTTGGCCTGCTTCAGCTCGTCGAGGCTGGTGGCGGCGGCGAACGCGGCGACGGCCTCGTCCCGGGCCGCCTCCACCACCTCGGGCTTGAGGGCCTCGACCTCGACCGGGTCGTACGACTTGTTGGGTGCCGACATCTCTATCTTTCCCGTGCTCCTGCTCGTCCGTGCTCAGGTAAGGGGGGCTCGCTCCCTCCTGGCCCGCCAGCGGGCAGGAGGGTCCCATCGCGTCACGCCCGTCGTGGCCGGGGCGCGGGCAGCCCGCTCTCCGGGCGGGGCGATCCGGGGGATCTCCGCGCGGGGAGGATGGGGTGTCCGCGGCACGACCGCGCAGGGCGTCCCACAACGCCAAAGGTCGAGTGTAGTCGCAGCGCGTGGCGCGGCTGCCGTGAAGCCCGTCCGGGGGCCGTTCCCAGCGTGGTCCGCCGGTCGTTCAGCTCTCTCTCAGAGCATGAAGTCGGGCACCCCGGAGGGCAGGATAAATCGGAACCGGGCACCGCCGCCGGGCGCGCGGTCGACGCGGATCGAGCCGCCGTGGGCCTCCACGATGCCCTTGACGATGTAGAGGCCGAGGCCGGTGCCGCCGCGCTTGGAGCCGCGCCAGAAGCGGGTGAAGACGCGCGGCATCGAGTCCTCGGGGATGCCGCTGCCTTCGTCGCTCACGGTGACCGCTGTGCCTTCCACGATGCGGGGCGGGGTGCCGGGGCGCTCCCAGACGGGTGCCTCGACGACCTCCTTGGCCGGTGCCACCTCGATGGTGACAGTCCCCTCGCCGTGGCGCACGGCATTTTCCAGCAGGTTGGCGAGCACCTGGTCGACCTTGTCCGGGTCGGCCCACAGGACGGTCAGCGGCTCGGCGACGCGGATGTCGAAGCGGTCCTCGGGGATGCCGGTGGCGACCTTCCGCTCGACGTGCCGGCGGACGGCGGCGGCCAGGTCGACCACCTGCTTGCGCAGTTCCAGCCGTCCGGCGTCGATCCGGGAGATGTCCAGCAGTTCGGCGATCAGCCGGGTGACCCGGTCGGCGTCGGCGTCGACGGTCTCCAGCATCAGCCGCTTCTGCCCGTCGGTGAACCGCTCCCACTTGGCCAGCAGGGTCGCGGTGAACCCCTTGACGCTCGTCAGCGGCGAGCGGAGTTCGTGGGCGACGGTGGCGATCAGCTCGGCGTGGCTGCGTTCGGTGCGGCGGCGCGCCTCGGTGCCGCGCAGGGCGATCACCAGCCGCTCCAGCGGCCCCTGCGGGAGCGCGCGGACGTACCGGGCGGAGACCAGCACCTCGCGGCCGCCGGGGAGCAGCAGGTTGCGCTCCGGCTGGCTGGTCCGGATGGCCAGGCCGCCGTACGGGTCGGTCAGCTGCCACCAGCGGCGTCCGTCGAGGTCCTCCAGCGGGAGGGCGTCCTCCAGCGCGCTGCCGAGGGCGGCCTGCGGGAGGATGCCGGTCAGCCGGGCGGCGGCGCGGTTGAAGCGGACCACCCGGCCCAGGGCGTCGGCGACCACCAGGCCGTCCGGCAGGTCGTCCGGGTCGAGCTCTGGCCCGCTGCCGACCATGGGTGTCCTCCCCGATTACCCACCGTGTCTTTCCCCCCACCGAGGCAGACCCTAGCGTCTCGCAGCGCCCGGTCATAGGGTCCGCGACGACTTGTGGGGGCGGCTACCCCGCCGCGCGGCACCCGCCGGGCGAGCGCTGGGCCCGGGCGGAGGCGTAGAGGCAGACCGCGGCGGCGGTGGCCAGGTTGAGGCTCTCGGCGTGCCCGTGGATCGGTACGCGCACCACCTCGTCGGCGAGCGCGCGGGTCTCCTCCGGGAGCCCCCACGCCTCGTTGCCGAACACCCATGCGCCGGGCGCGCCGAGGGTGCCCTCGTCGAGCTCCTGGTCGAGGTCGCGCTCCCCCGCGCCGTCGGCGGCGAGCACCCGGACGCCGGCGTCCCGCAGCCGCCCGATGGCCTCCTCGACCGGCACGCCGACCGCGACCGGCAGGTGGAACAGGCTGCCGACCGAGGCCCGCACGGCCTTCGGGTTGTACAGGTCCACCGAGGCGTCGGTGAGCACCACGGCGTCGGCGCCGGCCGCGTCGGCGGTGCGCAGCACGGTGCCGGCGTTCCCGGGGTCCCGGACGTGGGCGAGCACGGCGACGAGCTGGGGGCGGGCGGCGAGCACCTCGTCGAACGGCGTGTCGATGAACCGGCAGAGCGCGACGATGCCCTGCGGGGTCACGGTGTCGCAGATCCCGGCGATGACCTCGTCGGTGGCGGTGAGCACCGGCAGGCCCTCGGCGAGGGCGGCGTCGACGATCCCCGCGTGCCGTTCGGCGGCCTCCGGGGTGGCGTACACCTCGACGACGGCGTGCTCGCCCGAGTCCGGCAGCCGCCCGAACGCGATCGCCTCACGGACGGCCTGCGGGCCCTCGGCGAGGAAGCGGCGTTCCTTGCCCCGCTGGTTCCGCTTGGCGAGGCGCCGGGCGGCGACCACGCGGGGCGAGCGCAGGGAGGTCAGCAAGGGGGTGTCGGTGCTCGGCATGATCTCGTCTCTGTGCGGACTCTGTGCGGACCGGTGGCGGTCGGAACGCAAAACCGGACCCGCAGGATCGAGCCTGCGGGTCCGGTCAGCTCAACTCAACTGATCCAGGAAGATCAGGCGGCGTCGGCGGCGGCCTTCGGGGCGTTCACGTCGGCCGGCAGCGCCTTCTGGGCCACCTCGACCAGGGTGGCGAACGCGCCCGGGTCGTTGACGGCGAGGTCGGCAAGCATCTTGCGGTCGATCTCGACGCTGGCGGCCTTCAGGCCCTGCACGAAGCGGTTGTAGGTGATGCCGTTGGCACGGGCCGCAGCGTTGATGCGCTGGATCCACAGCTGACGGAAGTCGCCCTTGCGCTTCTTGCGGTCGTTGAAGTTGTAGACCAGCGAGTGGGTGACCTGCTCCTTGGCCTTGCGGTACAGGCGCGAGCGCTGGCCGCGGTAGCCGCTGGCGCGCTCCAGGATGACCCGGCGCTTCTTGTGGGCGTTGACTGCCCGCTTGACGCGTGCCACTTGATTACTCCTTGGGTTGGACCACGGACTACTTCACGTGGTCCGTCATTCGAATGGGTCGGGAAGGATCAGCTGCCCCGCACGCGGCTCGCGCCGGGCGGGAGGGCGATCACTTGCCGAGAAGCTTCTTGATCTTCTTGGCGTCAGCGGGGGCCAGCTCGACGGTGCCGGCCAGCTTGCGGGTCAGCGTCGAGGGCTTGTGCTCCAGGAGGTGGCGGCGGCCGGCGCGCTCGCGCAGGACCTTGCCGGAGCCACTGATCTTGAAGCGCTTGCTGGCGCCACTGTGCGTCTTCTGCTTCGGCATTTCGCCGTATCTCCTCGTCGGTCCGTCCACGCCCGCGCGGTGTGCGCCGCGCGGGCGTGAAGGATGGATCTGCGGTGACCGGGCGGGGCGCCCCGTCTCCGTGGTGGCCGGTCTCCCGGACAGCCCTCGCCGGTGAAGGCTCAGGCGCCCTGGGAGGCCTCGGCCGGCTGCTCGACCTCGGCGGGGGCCTCGACGTCGGCGTCGTCGGCCTCGTCGATCTCGTCGGCCTCCGCCTCGGCGGCGGCGTTCTCTGCCTCAAGCGCTGCGTCGTCGTCGTCGGCCGCGGCGGCGTCCGGGCCGGTGGTCCGGCCCTGACGCTCGGCCTTGCGGGCGTCGGCGAGCGCGCGGGCCTCGGCCATCGCCTCGGTCTTCTTCTTGTGCGGGCCGAGAACCATGATCATGTTACGGCCGTCCTGCTTCGGCGAGGACTCGACGAAGCCCAGGTCCTGGACGTCGTCGGCGAGCCGCTGAAGCAGTCGGAAGCCCAGCTCGGGGCGGGACTGCTCACGACCGCGGAACATGATCGTGATCTTGACCTTGTCGCCCTGCTTGAGGAACCGGACGACGTGACCCTTCTTGGTGTCATAGTCGTGCGGGTCGATCTTCGGCCGGAGCTTCATCTCCTTGATGACCGTGTGCGCCTGGTTCTTGCGCGCCTCACGGGCCTTCATGGCCGACTCGTACTTGAACTTGCCGTAGTCCATGAGCTTGCACACCGGCGGCCGGGCGGTCGCCGCGACCTCGACCAGGTCGAGGTCGTACTCCTGCGCGAGCTCCAGCGCCTTGGCAAGCGGCACGATGCCGACCTGCTCGCCGCTGGGACCGACGAGTCGCACCTCGGGGACGCGAATCCGGTCGTTGATGCGGGGCTCGGTGCTGATGGGGCCTCCTCGGTTGCACCTTCTGCGATGCGGCCGTCGGACGGCGGTCGCACGTAGTGGACTCGACCACTGGGCGGGGCTTCATTCGTGCTGCGCTGCCTGACTTGCTGGTAGGCACTGCATGCACCGCGACACGAAAAAAGCCCCGCTCGGTACAAGCGGGGCTCCACACAACCGGGGGCGACGCCCGGTGAGGGGCGCTGCGGGCGACTCGGCGCCTGGGCGCCCGTCGCGGACCGGACCCGTCGACCGCGAGGCCGATCGGGTGGGAGACTTTCGCGGTTGCCCTCTCGGGCCTCCTGTGGTGGAGCCTCCACTTGCTGGCCCGACGCCCGTGAGGACGTCTGGCCGGTCAGTCTCGAATCATACAGCGCCGCGGTGCAGAACACTATTCCGCCCCTCCGCGCCACCCCTTGTACGCTCCCTCTGTACGGAGACCGGCACGACGGAACGAGCCCCCCTTGAGCAGCGAGCCCACCCAGAACCCCGCCGCGGACGACGAGGCGATCGGCTTCGACGACCTCACCCGGGACATCGCCGAGGTCCCCGCCGTCGAGGTGATCACCACCGTCGCGGTGCACCTGATGAGCGCCGCCGCCGTCAAGTGCGGCCTCGCCGAGGGCGGCGAGAAGGACAAGGACCTCGACGAGGCCCGCAAGCTGATCACCGCGCTGGCCGGCCTGGTCACCGCCGGTGCCCCGGAGATCAGCAACTTCCACGCCGCGCCGCTGCGGGACGGCCTGCGCTCGCTCCAGCTGGCCTTCCGCGAGGCCTCCCTCGTCCCGGACGCCCCGGGCTCCGGCCCGGGCGAGAAGTTCACCGGCCCGGTCTACGCCTGAGCCCTACGCCCGACCCCTGAGCCCTGAGCCCTCGCGCCGCACGGCGGCGGCAACGCGGTGACGGCAGTGCGGTGACGGCAGTGCGGTGGCCCCCTCGGAACCGGGTTCCGAGGGGGCCACCGCGTTGGATCGCGGGGCCCGGCCGGCGGTAGCCGCCGGACGCCTGCGGCCCGGCGGGTTCCCGACTGCCGACCGGCGGCTACCGCTGGTAGAGCGGTTCCCCCGGCAGCCCGGCGTCCGCGGGCAGCACCGCCAGGCTCAGGCCCCGGTCGAGCCGGACCCGCAGCACCGGGTCGGCGGCGACCGCCCGCCCGACCCGCTGGGCGGCCTCCTGCACCCCGGCCTGGTCCAGCCCCTCGTCCAGCACCACCGCGAGCAGGCCGTCCGCGTCCTGGTACGGCGCCAGCAGACCGCGCACCACCGCGGGCTCGGCGGCGAGCAGCGCCCGGACCGCCTCCCGCACCTCGGGATCGGCCACCGGCGGCAGGTACGGCCGGTTCTCCGCCAGCGCCCGCAGCCGGGCGCCGGACAGCTGGTAGGCGACCGGGCCCGCCGGGTCGATCAGCAGGGTGTCGGCGCGCTCGGAGAAGGCGACCATCGCGGCCTGCGGGGCGGCCACCGGCGCCGGGCGGGCGTCGGCGCGCCAGCGGGCCAGGGTCTCCAGCGAGGTGAAGGCCGGCAGGGCGCGGCGGCCGTCGGCGGCCTCGACCACGGGGACGGCCATGTCGCTGGTCTTCTCGTGCCGGTGCCCGTGCTCGTCCAGCTCCACCTCGCCGAGGATCGCCACGATCGGCACCATCAGCCGGGTGGGCGCGAGCGCTGCGAGCACCTGCGGCTCGGCCGTGCGGTCCTGCGACCAGCGGGCGAGCGCGGCGGCCAGCGCAGGGTCGGCGGCACCGTCGTCGGCGGCGAATCCGGGGTTGGGGATGTTCTTGCGGTCCACCCGGCCGACCCTATGCCACCGCGCGGGCCCCGCCCACGGACCGAAGGTCCCCACGCGCGCGTCCGACACACCCCCTTCCAACCCCTACCGGCCGGTAGCGCGGTGTGGCAGTCTGCGGCCATGGCCACCCTCGAAGCTGCTGCCCGCGCCGCCGCCGCGTCCTCCCCGGCGGCCGACCGCGCCCGGTACGACCGGGCCACCGCCCACCTGGACGGCCCGGTGGCCGTCGTCGACCTGGCGGCGTTCGACGCCAACGCCGCCGACCTGGTGCGCCGGGCGGCGGGCAAACCGATCCGGGTGGCCAGCAAGTCGGTGCGCTGCCGGGCCCTGCTGGAGCGGGCGCTGGCCACCGACGGCTTCGCCGGGGTGATGAGCTTCACCCTCGCCGAGTCGCTCTGGCTGGCGCGCTCGGGCCTGCGCGACGTCCTGCTCGCCTACCCCTCCACCGACCGGGCGGGCTTCGCCGAGCTGACGGCCGACCCGGAGCTGGCCGCCGCCGTCACCGTGCTGCTGGACGACCCGGCCCAGCTGGACCTGGTCGACGCGGCGCGGACCGGCTCCGCCGAGGTGCGGGTCTGCCTGGAACTGGACACCGCGCTGCACCTGCTGGGCGGGCGGGTCCGGGTCGGGGCCCGGCGCTCGCCGCTGCGCTCCCCCGAGGACCTGGCCGCCTTCGCCGAACTGGTCCAGCGCCGCCGGGGCTTCCGGGTGGTCGGACTGATGGCGTACGAGGGGCACGTCGCCGGGGTGGGCGACGCGGTGCCCGGGCGGCCGGTCCGCTCCCGGCTGATCCGGCTGATGCAGTCCACGGCCCGCGCCGAGCTGGCCGGGCGGCGGGCGGAGGCGGTCCGGCTGCTGCGCCGGGTCGCGGACCTGGAGTTCGTCAACGGCGGCGGCACCGGAAGCGTCGAGTCGACGGCGGCGGAGCGTGCGGTGACCGAGGTGGCGGCCGGCTCCGGGCTGTACCAGCCGCGCCTCTTCGACAACTACCGGGCGTTCCAGGGCCGGCCGGCCGCGCTGTTCGGCCAGCCGGTGGTGCGCCGGCCCGGCGTCGGCGTGGTGACGGTGCTCGGCGGCGGTTACCCGGCGTCGGGGGCGGCCGGGCCGGACCGCTCCCCCGTGCCGTACCTGCCGTCGGGGCTGCGCTACGACCCGATGGAGGGCGCGGGCGAGGTGCAGACCCCGCTGCTCGGCTCCGCCGCGGACGACCTGCTGATCGGGGACCGGGTCTGGTTCCGGCACGCCAAGGCCGGCGAACTGTGCGAGCGGTTCTCCGAGTTGCACCTCGTCGAGGGGGACTCGGTGGTGGACACCGTGCCGACCTACCGGGGGGAGCGGCAGACCTTCCTCTGAGTCGGCCCCACGCACCGTCCACGCACCGTCGACCCGCGGCCGGCCTGCCGCCGACCCCTCACCGGCCCGCCACCGACGCACCGCCGACCCACTGCCGACCCACCGGCCACCCGCGTGGGCGGCGAACCTTGGCCGCACCTTAAGAAGGCCCGATGGGATGCCTAACTCCGGCGTCCGATCGGGCCTTTGTGCTGCTCGCAGGGCTACAGTCCGTCAAAAAGTGGCCCACAACGGCCTATTGCCAGCTGGTCTAGTCCAATCATACGCTCAGCTCAGGGGCCGGCGCGCCGGGTCGGCGGGCCCCTCGGACAGACGTGTCCGGCACTCCCCCACATCTTCGGCCCGGGAACACGGTCAAGGAGTCCCCACCCCATGTCCATGAAGCGAACCGTCATGTCCGTCGGCGTCATCGGCGCCGCGGTCCTCACCGTCTCGGTCACCGGCATCGGCACCGCGGGCGCGCACGGTACCGTCACCAACCCGGTCAGCCGGGTCGCGGCCTGCTACGCGGAGGGCCCGGAGACCCCCAAGTCGCAGATCTGCAAGGACCTCGTCGCCCTCAGCGGCACCCAGCCGCTGTACGACTGGAACGAGGTCAACCTCGCCAACGCCGCCGGCAACCACCAGGCGCTGATCCCGGACGGCAAGCTCTGCTCCGCCGGCCGCGACAAGTACAAGGCCCTCGACCTGCCGCGCGCCGACTGGCCGGCCACCGCGGTCACCGCCGGCAAGGTCGACTTCAAGTTCCGGGTCACCGCCGCGCACCAGGGCAACCAGACCATCTACATCACCAAGCAGAGCTGGGACCCGACCAAGCCGCTGAAGTGGTCCGACCTCGACGCGGTCCCGGTCGCCCAGGTGCCGACCAGCCGGACCTCCGACAACGGCTACTACAACTACAGCGGCACCCTGCCGCAGCGCACCGGCCGCCAGCTGCTCTACATGGTCTGGCAGCGCACCGACAGCCCCGAGGCCTTCTACAGCTGCTCCGACGTCGACTTCGGCAAGTCGGCGGTGGCCGGCCAGGCCGCCGCGCTCACCGCGCAGGCCCCCGCCGCGCCGAGCGAGGAGCAGATCTCCGCGGGCCTGGCCAAGTCCACCGTGGCCCACCACGGGCACGGCGGCAACGCCAACGAGCCGGCCGGCGCGGTCGTACCGACCAACAGTGCCGCGGTGGGCGGCGGCTCGGCCACCGGCCCGCTGCTGCTCGCCGGTGCCGCCGCGGTCGGCGTCGGCTGGGCGGGCATGGTGCTCCGGCGCCGTCGGGTCGAGGCTGTTCGACACGACGGCTGATTGCCGGATGCCGGGGCCGGACCGCCCTACCCCCGTGAGGTCCCGGCCCCGGCGATGTTCCACCACGCCGTGAACGGCGGCGGCCCGCCCGGAGTGTTCCGGGCGGGCCGCCGCCGTGCGTGAGCGGAGTGGTGCGCGGTCCGTGCGGACGGGCGCTGGGTGCGCGGGGCCGCGGCTCGTCGTCCCCGCGTCGTCCCCGTGTCGTCGGCCTGCCGGGCCCGGTGCGGGTCCGGCACGGTCCCGGTGCGGGTCCGGCAGGCCGGCGGTCAGGTCGTCGCGGTGCCGGCGCCACCGTCGTCGGGCCCGCCGGGGAAGCCCGGGATGGCCGGCAGCTTGCCGCTGTAGTCGTCGATGCCCTTCACGATGGTGTCCATCAGCGACACCTCCGGCGCCTTGGCGGTGATGTCGAAGCCGAGGTGCACCGAGACCAGCGACTTGCCGTCGGCGGACGGGAAGACCACGGTCTGCACGTAGCCGTCGTTGCCCTTCGCCGCGTCGACCTTCCAGCGGACCAGGTAGCCGTCCCGGCCGTCGACCTTCACCGCCTCGGACTTCAGCTCCTCGTGCGAGACGATCTCGTTGTACGAGTCCTTGGCCGCCTTCTCGATGTCGGCCTTGGCGGCCGTCTGGACGTCGGTGCCGCCGCCGGCGATCCGGCCCGTGTTGGCACCGCCGAGCGAGCAGGAGCCGCCGCCCTCGCACTCGTACTGGCCGATGCTGAGCGCGGCGAAGCCGTCCCGGGTGGTGCCGCCCTCCCAGCCGGACGGGACGGGCAGGACGAGGCGGTTCACCACGTCGACGGCCTTGTCGCCGCCCTTGGCGGTGCCGCCGCCCTGGCCTCCGCTACCGCCGTTGCCGCCGTTGCCGCCCTTGCTGTCACCCCCGCCGCCGTTGCCCTTGCCGTTCCCGTTCCCGTTCCCGTTGCCGTTCCCGTTGTTGCCGTTGTCACCGTTCCCCCGGCCCTGGTCCCCGGGGCCGCCGAAGTCCGGCAGGCCCCGCCACGGGCCCCCGCCGTAGGTCCCGTCCTGCGGGACGGGCCGGGCCGACCGGCGCTCTTCCCCGTGGTCGTCCATCGCCAGGTAGGTGATGCCCGACCCGGCGCCCAGCCCGAGCAGGGCCGCCACCGTCGCGGCGACGACCAGCTTGGACGGCCGGCGCCGCCGCTTCGGGGGCGGCGGCACGGGCGAGCCGTAGGCGGTGCCGAAGGGGGGCGGCTCCGGGTAGCGGACCGACGGCCCGCCCTCCAGCACCTCCCCCTCCAGCACCCGGGTCTCGGCGGTCGCGTCCGACCCCGGAGCACCGCCCGCCGGGGGCTCCGGCGGCGTCGGCGCGTCCGAGGGTGCGGGCCGGGTGCTGGCCGTCCAGCCCGTGCCGTCCCACCAGCGCTGCGGTCGCGGATCGCTGGTGATGTCCTTCGGGTCCGGGTACCACCCGGCGGGAATCTGCTCGCTCACGACAGAGAATCTAAAGGGAACCGGATAAACGCGATATCAGCTGGACACCGAATTCCCGGCATTTTCCATGAGATTACGGTGAGAAGCGGCGCGGGCCGGATCGGGCGGGCCCGCGCACCGTCCGGACGGCCGTCCCCGGCGGCCTCCGTCCGGTCCCCGCCGTGCGCGGCGGGGACCGGACGGAGGCCGGACGGAAGCCGGACGGGAAGCCCGGTCGCGGGCCCTCGGAGCCGCTACAGCGGGGTCACGTAGGCCCCCGAGATCCCGCCGTCGACCAGGAACTCGCTCGCCGTGATGAAGGAGGAGTCGTCGCTGGCGAGGAAGGCCACCGCGGCGGCGATCTCCTCCGGCCGGGCGAAGCGGCCGAGCGGGATGTGCACCAGCCGCCGGGCCGCCCGCTCCGGGTCCTTGGCGAACAGTTCCCGGAGCATCGCGGTGTCCACCGGCCCGGGCGAGAGCGCGTTGACCCGGATCCCCTCCCGGGCGAACTGCACGCCCAGCTCACGCGACATCGCCAGCACCCCGCCCTTGGAGGCGGTGTAGGAGATCTGCGAGGTCGCCGCGCCCATCCGGGCCACGAAGCTGGCGGTGTTGATGATCGACCCGCGCCCGTGCCTCCGCATGTAGGGCAGCGCGGCCTTGCAGCAGAGGTAGACCGAGGTCAGGTTGACCTCCTGGACCTTGCGCCACATGTCCAGCCCGGTGGTCAGGATGGAGTCGTCCTCCGGCGGGGAGATGCCCGCGTTGTTGAACGCGACGTCCACGCTGCCGTACGTCTCGTAGGCCTCGTCGAACAGCGCCTCGACCATGTACGGGTCGGTGACGTCGGTGTGCACGAACAGGCCGCCGACCTCCTGCGCGGCCGCCTTGCCGGTGGCCTCGTCGAGGTCGGCGCAGACCACCCGCGCTCCCTCGGAGGCGAGCCGGCGCGCGGTGGCCAGGCCGATGCCGCTGCCGGCCCCGGTGATCACGGCGGTACGGCCGACCAGCCGCCGGCAGACCGGGGCGTCGGACTCCTGGGCGTCCTGGGACTTCCGGGTCACGGTGTGCTCCTACTCCTCGGTCCGGATGAAGACGTTCTTGGTCTCGGTGAAGTGGGCCAGCGCGTCCGGCCCGAGCTCCCGGCCGACGCCGGACTCCCCGAATCCGCCGAACGGCGTCCAGTAGCGCACCGAGGAGTGCGAGTTGACGGAGAGGTTGCCCGCCGCGACGCCCCGGGCCAGGCGCAGCGCCCGGCCGACGTCCCTGGTCCAGATCGAGCCGGAGAGGCCGTAGCGGGTGGCGTTGGCGAGCCGCAGGGCGTCCTCCTCGTCCTCGAAGGGCAGCACGACGGCGACCGGGCCGAAGATCTCCTCGGTGACCGCGGGCACCTGCGGGTCGGTCGGCGCCAGCACCGTCGGCGGGTACCAGAAGCCGGGGCCGTCCGGCACGGTGCCGCGGGCCAGCACCGGCAGGTCGGGGGTGACGTACGACGCCACCCGGCGGACCTGGGCGGCCGAGATCAGCGGGCCGAGCTGGGTCCGCGGGTCGGTCGGGTCCCCGGTGCGGACCGCTTCGACGGCGGGCAGCAGCAGGGCGAGGAAGTCGTCGTAGGCCTCGCGCTGGACCAGGATCCGGCTGCGGGCGCAGCAGTCCTGGCCGCTGTTGTCGAGGAAGGACATCGGGTCGGCGGCGCCCGCGAGGTCGGCGTCGGCGAAGACGATGTTGGGGCTCTTGCCGCCGAGTTCGAGGGTGACCCGCTTGGCCCGGGCCGCGCAGCGGGCGGCGACCTCCTTGCCGACGGCGGTCGAGCCGGTGAAGACGATCTTGCGGACGGCCGGGTGGTCGACCAGGGCCCTGCCGGTGGTCGGGCCGGCGCCCGGGACGACCTGGAACAGGCCCTCGGGCAGCCCGGCGGCGAGGGCGAGTTCGGCCAGCCGCAGCGCGGTGAGCGGGGTGGCCTCGGCGGGCTTGAGCAGGACGGCGTTCCCGGCGGCGAGGGCGGGCGCGAAGCCCCAGGCGGCGATCGGCATCGGGGAGTTCCACGGCGCGATCACCCCGACCACGCCGATCGGCTCGTGGAAGGTGACGTCCAGGCCGCCGGCCACCGGGATCTGCCGCCCGGTCAGCCGCTCCACGCCGCCGGCCGCGTACTCCAGCAGGTCGCGGACGTTGCCCGCCTCCCAGCGGGCGGTGCCGGTGGTGTGGCCGGCCTCGGCGACCTCCAGGGCGGCGAGTTCGGGGATGTGCACCTCGACCTGGTCGGCGAAGCGCCGCAGCAGGCGGGCCCGTTCGCCGGGGGCGAGGGCGGCCCAGCCCTGCTGCGCCTTGACGGCCCGCTGGACGGCGGCGTCCAGCCGGTCGGGGGTGGTGTCCGGGAGGGTGGCCAGGGTCTCGCCGGTGGCGGGGTTGAGGACGGTGGAGGTGGCGGGCCCGGTGCTCGGGCCCGCGGGGTCGGCGGTCTCGGTGGTGGTGCCGGTGGTGCCGGCGGTGCCGTTGGTGGTCTCGATGGTGGTCACATCCGCTCGAAGGATCGGTAGCGCTCCCAGTCGGTGATGGCGCTGTCGTACGCGGCCTGTTCGACCCTGGCCATGTGCAGGTAGTGCTCGACCACGTCGTCCCCGAACGCGGCCCGGGCCGTCTCGCCGGCGCCCCACAGGTCGGCCGCCTCGCGGAGCGAGCCGGGCACCCGGGCGTAGTCGTCGACGGCGTAGGCGTTGCCCAGGCAGGGTGCGGGCAGCTCCAGCTTCTGCTGTACCCCGTGCAGCCCCGCGGCGATCATGCCGGCCACCGCGAGGTAGGGGTTGACGTCCCCGCCGGGCACCCGGTTCTCCATCCGCAGGCCCGGGCCGTGGCCGACCACCCGGTACGCGCAGGTGCGGTTGTCCCGGCCCCAGGCGACCGCCGTCGGGGCGAAGGAACCCGGGCGGTACCGCTTGTAGGAGTTGATGTTGGGCGCGTACAGCAGGGTGAACTCGCGCAGGGCGAGCAGCTGCCCGGCCAGGAAGTGCCGCATGGTGTCGGTCATCCGCCCGTCGGCGTCGGCGAAGGCCGGCGCGCCGACGGCGTCGCGCAGCGAGAGGTGGATGTGGCAGCTGTTGCCCTCGCGCTCGTCGTACTTGGCCATGAAGGTGAGCGCGCAGCCGAGTTGGGCGGCGATCTCCTTGGCGCCGGTCTTGTAGACGCTGTGCTGGTCGCAGGTGGTGAGGGCGTCGGCGTAGCGGAAGGCGATCTCGTGCTGGCCGAGGTTGCACTCGCCCTTGGCGGACTCCACGACCAAGCCGGCGCCGGCCATCTCGGTGCGGATCCGGGAGAGCAGCGGCTCGACCCGGGCGGTGCCGAGCAGCGAGTAGTCGACGTTGTAGAGGTTGGCCGGGGTCAGGCTGCGGTAACCGCCCTGCCAGGCCTGCTCGTAGGTGTCGCGGAAGACCAGGAACTCCAGCTCGGTGCCGATGTCGGCGGCCAGGCCGTGCTCGGCCAGCCGCTCGATCTGGCGGCGCAGCAGTTGGCGGGGTGCGGCCTCGACCGGGCGGCCGCCGTGCCGGGCGAGGTCGGCGGTGACCTGGGCGGTGCCGGGCTGCCAGGGGGTGAGCCGGAGGGTGGCGAGGTCGGGGCGCATCGTGAAGTCGCCGTAGCCGGTCTCCCAGGAGGAGAGCGCGTAGCCGTCCACCGTGTTGAGGTCGACGTCGACGGCGAGCAGGTAGTCGCAGGCCTCCGCGCCGTTCTCGGCCACTTCGTCGAGGAAGAATCGGGCGGCGAAGCGTTTGCCCTGGAGCCGGCCCTGCATGTCGGTGAAGGCGAGGGCGACGGTGTGGATCTCGCCCGCGTCGACCAGGGCGCGCAGCTCGTCCAGGGGGAGCGGGGCGCGGGGCGGCGCACCCGGGGTGGCTCCTGCGGGCGCGGCGGCGCTGCCGGGCGCGGCGGCGTGGTCGGACATGGCCGGCCTCCTCCTCCATCACGCTGCGAGATCGTTCGGTCACAGCGAACCGTACGGCCTGCCACTGACAGCACGGAAGAGGGCGGGCGGGTGTGGCGCGCCGATATGCGTGGTTGGCGGTGTATCGGGTGGTGCGGGAGGAGAATGCCCGCCATGGATCGCAGGCCTTTTGTCGGCGTCAGCACCTATCTGGTGGACGCGAGTTGGAGCGACTGGAGGGACCGCCGGGTGGCCCTGGTGCCCGAGCGGTACACCTCGTACGTACGGGAGTCGGGCGGGATCGCGGTGCTGCTGCCGCCGGACGCCCCGGAGCGGGCGCCGGAGGTGCTGGCCCGGCTGGACGCCCTGGTCATCGCGGGCGGGCCGGACATCGACCCGGCCTACTACGGGCAGCGGCCGCACCCGCTCACCGATGTGGACACGGGCGAGCGGGACGTCTGGGAGTGCGCGCTGCTGCGGGCGGCGCTCGCGGCCGGCATGCCGCTGCTGGGCATCTGCCGGGGCATGCAGGTGTTGAACGTGGTCTGCGGCGGGACGCTGGTGCAGCACCTGCCGGACGTCGTCGCGGTGGACGTGCACACCGGCTCGCCCGGCAAGTACGGGACGCACGTGGTGCGGCCGGTGCCCGGGACGCTGCTCGGCGGGCTGCTTCCGGAGCCCGAGCTGACCGTGCCCACCTTCCACCACCAGGCGGTGGACCGGCTCGGTGCGGGCCTGCGGGTCGGCGCGCACGCGCCGGACGGGACGGTGGAGGCGGTGGAGGGGCCGGGGTTCACGCTGGGCGTGCAGTGGCACCCGGAGCAGGGCGACGACCTCCGGGTGATGCAGGCGCTGGTCCGGGCGGCCACCGCGGCGCGGGCGGTGCAGCTGGAGGCCGTCGAGGTCGGGTAGCCGCCGCCCGTCCGCCCGCGCCCGCGCCGGCTCCCCCGACGGGTGCGGGCGCGGGCGCGGGTGTGCGGACGGCTGACGCCCCACCGGCGCTCAGGCGGTGGCCGTCGCCGGGCCGCCCGCGGCCGCGGTCGCCGTCGCCCCGGCCGCGGGCAGCCGGGCGGCGGCGGCGAGGAGGGCGGGGAGCATGCGGGCGGCGTGCTCTGCGTAGCCCCGGGGGCTGGGGTGGACCCCGTCGGGGCCGAGCAGGTCCGCGCGGTCCCGGAACTCGGGGCCGGAGGACGGGGCGAGCTGCGTGCCGGAGCGCTCGGCGGCGCGGGTCTGCCGGCGGGCGAGGCGCCGGGAGCGGTGCCCGCCGAGCAGGCGGGCGGGGATGCGGAAGCCGGGCGCGTGGCCGGGGTCGGGGCAGGGCACGACGACCGGCTGCCAACCGGTCTCGCGGAGCCGCCCGAGCAGCAGGGCGAAGCGGCGGGCCGAGCGGCCGAGGGGCAGCGGGAGGAGGACGTCGTTGCCCCCGACGATCACCACCGCGAGCCCGGGCCGCAACCGCGCCGCCCTGGCCACCTGGTGGCTCAGGCCGGTCGTGGTGGCGCCGACCCGGGCGAGGACGCGCAGCTCGACCGGCCGGTCGAGCCGTTCGCCGAGGGCCTGGGCGAGCCGGGCGCCGAGCGTCTCCTCGGGGCGGCCGGCGCCGAGGCTCCGGGCGAGCGAGTCGCCCAGCATGAGCAGGGTGACGGGCCGCTCGTCGGCGGGTTCGGCCGGGCCGTAGCGGCCGTCGGCGAGCGGCGCCGACCAGTCGGCGGGCGGGCGGCGCATCAGCAGCCGGCTGTAGAGCCGGGTGGCGGCGAGCCGGGCCCGTACCAGGGGGCGTCGGGCGGCGGGGGCGGTCCGGCGGGCGGCGGGGGCGGCTGCGGCGTCCGGGGTGGTCGGGGTGACCGGTGCGGTCGGGGCGGGCATGGCGGGGCTCCGGGGCAGGCGGACAGGCGGACAGGCGGACAGGCGCGAGGCGAGAGGCAGGAAGACGGGCAGACGGGCAGGGGCGTTCGGACGGAGGTCAGCCGGAGGTCAGGACGACGGCCGCGTTCTGGCCGCCGAACCCGCTGGAGACCGAGACGGCGGCCTGGAGCCGCACGCGCCTCGGCACCTTGGTGACCACGTCGAGGTCGATCGCGTCGTCCGGCCGGTCGAGGTTGGCGGTGGGCGGGATCAGTCCGTGCTGCAGGGTCAGGACGGTGACCGCCGCCTCGATGGCGCCGGCCGCGCCCAGGCAGTGCCCGATCACGCTCTTGACCGCCGTGACCGGGGGCGGCTCGCGGAAGACCTGCCGCAGGGCGGCCGCCTCCGCGAGGTCGTTGAGCGTGGTGCCGGTGCCGTGCGCGTTGACGTGCCCGATCTCGTGCGGGGCCAGTCCGGCGTCGGCGAGCGCGACCCGGACGGCGCGCGCCAGGCCCGCACCGTCGGGGCGGGGCGCCGTGAAGTGGTGGGCGTCGGCGGCGGAGCCGTGGCCGGCCAGGTGGGCGTGCGGGCGGGCACCGCGGGCCCGGGCGTCCGCGGCGCGTTCCAGCACCAGGACGCCCGCGCCCTCGCCGAGCACGAAGCCGTCCCGGTCCGCGTCGAACGGCCGGGAGGCGCCGGCCGGGTCGTGCCGGCGGCGGGAGAGCGCGCCGAGCCGGTCGAAGGAGGTCGCGACCATCGGGGTGCGGCCGCTCTCCGCGCCGCCGGCCAGCACCACGTCGCAGGTGCCGGCCCGGAGCAGGTCGCAGGCGATGCCGAGGGCGGTGGTGCCGGACGCGCAGGCCGTGCTGGTGACCAGGTTGGGCCCGCGCGCGCCGAGGTCCAGACCGACCTCGCCGGCGGCCATGTTGGGGATGGAGCGCGGCACCATCAGCGGGGAGACCCGGTCCGGCCGGCCGTCCGCGAGCCGTCCGTACTCGGTGGCGTGGGTGTCCGTGCTGCTGGCGCTCACCCCGAGCACCACGCCGACCCGGTCCGCGTCCCATCCGGCCGGGTCGAGTCCGGCGTCGGCGACGGCCTCCCGGGCGGCCAGGACGGCGAGTTGGGCGAACCGGTCGAGCCGCCGGGCCAGCCGTCCGCCGAGCAGCGCGACCGGGTCGAAGTCTCCGGCCTGGCAGGAGAAGTCGACGTTCAGCCCGGCGAGGCGCGGGTCGGCCCGGGCGGTCGGCCCGCCGCCGAGCAGGTGCTCCCAGCCGGCCGCCACGCCGAAGCCGGCGGGGGTGACCAGGCCGAGCCCGGTCACCGCCACCGACCGGGCGGCCGCCGTGTGAGCGCTCAACTGACGGCGCCCGCGGTCAGATCGGCGCCGGCCAGCGGGACGCCACCGGGAGCCGGCACCGTTCCCGCGGCCGTCCCCGCAGCCCTTCCCGCGGCCGTTTCCGCAGCCGTCCCGGAGGGCGGGCCGGACGGCGGGACGGCGCCGACGGTCAGGACGCCGTCGGCGTGGGCGAGCAGCCCGCCGAGCGTGGAGTCCGGCCGGATGTCGCTGACCGTGACGCCGATCCGCTCCTCGACCAGCAGGGAGAGTTCGACCAGCGCGAGGCTGTCCAGCTCCAGCGAGGCCGCCGTCGCGTCGGGCGTGACCAGCTCGGCCGGGACGTCAAACTCCTCGACCAGGCAGTCGCGCAGGACGGTGAAGGCATCGGACATGGGGCGTTCCTTTCGATGGCGAGGAAGGTGTGAACGGCCGGGCCGTTCAGTCCGGTTCGGGGACGAGGACGGGCCCGGGCACGGGGTGGCGGCCCGGCAGCCGGAACCAGGCGAGCGGGACGGCGACCGCGGCCACGGCCCCGCCGACCCGGGCGGCGGCGGTGAGCCCGGTGGTGAACGCGGCCGGATCACCGGTCGCCGCGTCGGCCGTGCCGGGAGCGACGGTCGCGGCGGTGGCCAGCACGGAACCGAGCACCGCCACGCCGAGGGTCGAACCGACCTGCCGGGTCGCGTCGTTGAGGGCCGATCCGACCCCGGCCATGGCGGCCGGCACGGCGCTCATCACCAGCTCGGTGGCGACCGGCGCCAGCAGCCCGGCGCCGAACCCGGAGACGGCCTCGAAGGCGAACACCGGCGCGTCCCCCGACTCCACGCCGAGGCGGCCGAGTTGGACGAACCCGGCGGCGATCAGCAGCTGCCCGGCGGCCACCGGGACGCGCGCGCCGGCATGCCGGGCGACCACCGGGCCGAGGACGGCGCCGACCGCCAGGCCCAGCGAGAGCGGGACCATCCGCACCCCGGCCTGCCAGGCCGAGAGGCCGCGGACCTGCTGGAGGTAGAGGGTCAGCAGGAACATCGCGCCGAACATCGCGAAGGACATCAGCGCCAGGCAGAGCGTGGCCGGCCAGACCGGCCCGTCGCGCAGCAGCCGGACCGGCACCATCGGCGCGGCGCAGCGGAGTTGGCGCAGCACGAAGAGGGCGAGCAGCAGCCCGGCGGCGGCGAGTGCGGCGAGCACCTCGGGGCTGGTCCAGCCGCGCCCGGGCGCCTCGATGATCCCCCAGACCAGGGCGAGCAGGGCGGCGCAGGAGAGCGGTGCGCCGAGCCGGTCCAGCGGCCGCGCCTCGGGGTCGCGCGACTCGGGGACCACCGGGGTGGCCGCCAGGATCGCCGCCACCACGGGGACGTTGAGCCAGAACGCGGCCTGCCAGCCGTGCCGTTCGACCAGCCAGCCGCCGACCACCGGGCCGAACAGCGCGCCGACGCCGGCCACCGCCGCCCAGAGCCCGATCGCCCGCCGCCGGTCGTCCGCCCCGGGCAGGACGTGCACGACGGTGGAGAGCGTGGCGGGCATGAACAGGGCGGCGCCGACGCCCATCGCGCAGCGGGCGGCGACCAGCGGGGCCGGGCCGTCGCCGAGCGCGCCCGCCACCGAGGCGAGCGCGCACACGGCGAGCCCGGTGGCGAAGGCCCTCCGGCGGCCGTACCGGTCGCCGAGTGCTCCGGCGGCGAGCACGCAGCCGCCGAGCGCGAGCGCGTAGCCGTCGACGATCCACTGGGTCTCGGCCAGGGTCGGGCCGAGGTCGGCGCGCAGGCCGGGGATCGCCACGTTGAGGACGGTGAAGTCGAGTCCGAGGAGGAAGAGGGCGGCGCAGACGACGGCCACCGCCGCCCACGCCCGCGGCCTGGCCACCGGCCCGGCCGACGGCGCGGTCACCGGGTCGGCCGACGATCCGGCCGACGGCGCGGCTTCCGGTCCGGGCCCGCCTTCTCCGGTTCCGGTTCCGGTCGAGGGGTCCACGGGGGCCTCAGACCGGCAGCCGGAGCGGTTCGTCGCGCCGCCGGAAGCCGATCCGGTAGAGCGTGGCGGCGCCGCGCAGGAAGGTGACCTCGCAGGCGCGCAGGTAGCGGCGGTAGCGGCGGAAGCCGTCCGGGCCGACCAGTTCCTCGGCCTCGGCGCGGGCCCGCAGCAGCCGGGCGGACCAGGCGCCCAGGGTGCGGGCGTAGTCCTCGGCCGAGGCGCGGACGGCGGTGACCGCGAAGTACGGGTCGCAGGCGGTGACGATCTCGCCGAGCCGGGGCAGCACCGCGCCGGGGAAGATCTCGGCGGCGACGAAGGAGCCGACCGGGCCGTCGCCCCCGGCCACGCCGTCGTACGCGATGGTCTGCAGCGACATCCGGGCGCCGGGGCGCAGCCAGCCGTGGCAGCGTTCGAAGTAGCCGCGGTAGGCGGCGAGCCGTTCGGCGGCGTCCATGTCGGCGGTGGCGAAGTGCTCGAAGGCGCCGATCGAGACGATGCCGTCGTAGGGCCGCTCGGGGCGGTGGCCGTCCCAGCTCTCCAGCCGGACGTCGACGCCGGGCAGGCCGAGCGCCCGCACGTGGGCGTGCTGGGCGCGGGAGAGGGTGAGCCCGGCGGCCTCGCCGGCCCGGCCGGTGAGGACGGCGTGGGTGAGCAGGCCGCCCCAGCCGCAGCCGACGTCGAGCAGGCGGAACCCGGCGTCGGAGGTGGCGCCGGCCAGGTCGAGGTGGAGGTCGAGCTTGGCGCGCTGGGCGCGGGGCAGTGCGGTGGTGTCGGGCTCGCCGGGGGCGATGCCGTCCCAGACGGCGGCGGAGTAGCTGAGCGTCTCGTCGAGCCAGAGGGCGTAGAACTCGTTGCCGAGGTCGTAGTGGAACTCGATGTCGGCGGCGCTGGTGCCGACGGTGGTGGTGGTCATGCCTCTCCTGTTCGGGGTCGGGCGGGCGGCACCGGGAGGGCGACGCGGGACGGGCGGCGCGTGGGCCGGCGCCGCGTGGGCTGGACGGAACGGCGGCCGGGCGGCCCGGCGGTGCGGCTGGACGCCTCAGGCGGTGGCGGCCTGCTCACGGCGGGCCCGGACGGCGAGCGCGTGGTCGCGGCGTTCGACGAACCGGGCGGCCCGGGCGTCGAGCCCCTCCAGGTGCGCGGCGATCCGCTCGCGGGCCTGCTCACCGTCGGGGCCGAGGCCGGTCAGTTCGAGGACCTTGAGCGAGCGGAGCAGCGGGACGAGCACCTCGTCGTGGTGGACCCGCAGGTCGTACACGCCCGCGACGGCGATCTCCCCGGCCAGGCGGGCGAAGCCTGGCATGCCCTGGCCGGGCATGGCGAAGCCGCGGACGGTGGCGTCGAGGGTGACGAGCACCCGGTCCGCGTCCAGTTCCAGTGCGGCCCGCAGCAGTTCGCGGTAGAAGACCATGTGCAGGTTCTCGTCCTGGGCGACCCTGGCGAGCAGGCGGTCGCAGACCGGGTCGCCGCTGAGCCGGCCGGTGTTGCGGTGGCTGACCCGGGTGGCGAGCTCCTGGACGGCCGCGTAGGCGACGATGCCGAGCACGCCGGCCGGTTCGGGGACGGCGCCGGCGGCGACCTGGGCCATCCGGGCGCGTTCCAGGGCGATCGGGTCGACGGCGCGGGAGGCGTGCAGGTAGGCGCGGATGGCGGCGGCGTGCCGGTCCTCCTCGGCGGTCCAGTGGTGCAGCCAGGCTCCCCAGGCGCCGTCGCGGGAGGTCTGCGAGGCGATGGTCCAGTGGTAGCCGGGGAGGTTGTCCTCGGTGAGCAGGTTGACCACCAGGGCGGAGCGGACGGCGGGGGCGAGTGCGGAGTGCTCGGGCCGCCAGGGTTCGCCGTCGAGCGGGCCGTCGAAGTCCCGGCCGAGGCTCCACGGCACGTACTGGTGCGGGAACCACTCGCGCGCCGAGTCGATGTGACGATTCATCAGTTCTTCGGCGGCGGGCTCCAGCTCGACGAGCCAGTGGACGGCTTCCGCCGTGGTGATCTTCACGGGCGCCGATCGTTGCGCAGGCGCACGGGGGCGCGCAAACCGGCTTCACCCGGTCGGGTGAGCCCCTTCCGGAGGATTCACGCCACTGGCAGACCGGCCGCCGAGGCGAGCGCGCCGGCCGCTCCGGCGGCCAGCAGGGCGAGCACGACTCCGCGCCGGGCCGCGACCAGCCAGAGCAGTGCCCCGGCCAGGACGCCCCACTGCCAGGCGTGGTCCAGCGCGGCGGCCAGCGGCACGGCCGATCCGGCGATGGCGCCGATCACGGCCGGCCCCGCGCCGGTGAGGAAGTCCTGCACCCGCCGGTCGGCGCGGAGCCGGTCGAAGTGCCGGCCGCCGAGGATCACGAAGAGGAAGGACGGTGCGAAGGCGACCGCCGCCGCCAGCAGTCCTCCGACGATCCCGGCGGCCGCGTAGCCGACCACGGCGACGGTCTGCACCACCGGGCCGGGGGTGACCTGGCCGAGGGCGACGGCGTTGAGGAACTGTCCGTCGGTCATCCAGTGGTAGCGGTTGACCGCGTCGTCCCGCATCAGCGGGATGATCACGAAGCCGCCCCCGTAGGAGAGCGCCCCCACCTTGAACGCCACCCAGGCGACCGCGCCCAGCCCGCCCAGCGCGGGCAGCCCGACGGCGAGTGGCAGTCCGGCGGCCGCTCCGGGCCGCAGACCGCCGGCCCGGGACCGGACGGCGGCCTCGGCCAGCCCCGACGCGACCAGGACCAGCACCAGCCAGGGCCCGGTCGCGATCGCGGCCACGGCGCCCGCCAGCGCGTACCCGGTCCAGCGGGCCCGGGCGGCCCGCCCCCGCCCGGCCCGGCCGAAGCTCGCGGGGATCAGCGAGGTGGCGGCCTGGGCGGCTACCGCCGGGACCGCCGCCCCGGCGCCGGCCGCCGCACCGAGCACCGGGAGCGGCGGGTCGCCGGCCAGGAAGAGCACCGCCAGCGCGAGGATCAGCGCCAGCCCGGGGGCGATGAAGCAGACCCCGCCGACCAGCGCGCCGGGCGTGCCGCGCAGCCGCCAGGCGGTGAACACCGCCAGCTGGGTGGAGGCCGGCCCGGGCAGCAGGTTGGTCGCCGCGATGCCGTCCTCGAACTCGGCGGGGGTCAGCCAACCGCGCCGCTCCACGCAGAGCCGCCGCAGCAGCAGGATGTGCGCGGGCGGCCCGCCGAAGCCGAGCACCCCGATCCGGCCCCACTCCCGGGCCACCACGCCCAGACTCACCCGACCGGTCCGGTCCATGCGCGACTCCCCTGTTCGACGGCGGCGCGAGGATACCGGGCGGGGGTTACGGCACGGCAATGACAACGGTCTCCAGTGCAGCCTTTGGATCTTCGTTCGATCTGAGGTTCACTTTCGGAGGCAGGGCAGTTGCGCCCCCTTCCCCACCCCCGCACGTCCAGGAGAGGACTTCGATGGCCGGGCACGAGCACTCCCATGATGATCATGCTCATGACCACAAGCAGGCGCACGGCGGCCACGGCGGCCACTCGCACGGCGTGGCCGCCGACGCCGACCGCCGCTGGCTGCTCAGCGCACTCGCACTGATCGTGGTGTTCATGGCCGGCGAGGTGGCGGTCGGCTTCGCCGCCGACTCGCTGGCACTGATCTCCGACGCCGCGCACATGCTCACCGACGCCGCCTCGATCGTGCTCGCCCTGATCGCCATGCGGCTCTCCGCCCGCCCGGCCCGCGGCGGCTACACCTACGGACTCAAGCGCGCGGAGATCCTCTCCGCGCAGGCCAACGGCGTCACGCTGCTGGTCCTCTCCGCCTGGCTCGGCTACGAGGCGATCACCCGGCTGTTCGAGCCCCCGGAGGTGGCCGGCACGCTGGTGCTGGTCACCGCGCTGATCGGGATCGTCGTCAACATCGCCGCCACCTGGTGCATGTCCAAGGCCAACCGCAGCTCGCTCAACGTCGAGGGCGCCTTCCAGCACGTACTGACCGACCTGTACGCGTTCATCGCGACCGCCGTCGCCGGTGTGGTCATGGTGACCACCGGCTTCGCCCGGGCCGACTCGATCGCCTCGCTGATCGTGGTGGCGCTGATGCTCAAAGCCGGCATCGGCCTGGTGCGCGACTCCGGGCGGATCTTCCTGGAGGCCGCCCCGGCGGGCATCGACCCGGACGCGGTGGCGGACCGGCTGGTCGCCCAGCCGCTGGTCGAGGAGATCCACGACCTGCACATCTGGGAGATCACCTCCAACCAGCCGGCCCTCTCCGCGCACATCCTGGTCACCCCCGGCGGGGACTGCCACGCCGTCCGCCGCGAGCTGCAGCGCAAGCTCTCCAAGGAGTACGGGATCTCGCACAGCACCCTCCAGGTCGACCACGTCGGCGAGGACGAGGCCGGCGCACTGCTCCAGATCACCACCCCGGGCGACCTCTCCCCCGAGCACTGCGCCGACTCCCACGGCCCCGTCCACCGGGCCGGTCCGCACGAGCACTGAGACCGCCCGGGCCGACGGCCCGCCGGTTCCGGTCCACGCGCCCGGCCCGCGCACCGGAACCGGCGGGCTGTCCGCCCGGTACGGCATGATCGGAGGGTGACCGCACCGCGACTGATGCTGCTCGACTCCGCCAGCCTCTACTTCCGCGCCTACTTCGGCGTCCCGGACACCCTGCGCTCCCCGCAGGGCGAGCCGGTCAACGCCGTCCGGGGCCTGCTGGACTTCATCGCCCGGCTGGTCCACGACCACCGGCCCGACCAGTTGGTCGCCTGCATGGACGCCGACTGGCGCCCGCAGTGGCGGGTGGACCTGATCCCCTCCTACAAGACGCACCGGCTCGCCGAGGCGGCCGAGGACGGCGAGGAGGAGGTGCCCGACACGCTCGCCCCGCAGGTCCCCGTGATCGAGCAGGTGCTGGACGCCCTCGGCATCGCCCGGATCGGCTCCCCCGGCTACGAGGCGGACGACGTGATCGGCACGCTCACCGCCCGCGCCACCGGCCCGGTCCAGATCGTCACCGGCGACCGCGACCTGTTCCAGCTGGTCGACGACGCACGGGAGATCACCGTGCTCTACCCGGTCAAGGGCATGGGCAACCTGCAGGTCACCGACGACGCCCTGCTGGTGGAGAAGTACGGCGTGAACGGCGCGCAGTACGCGGACATGGCCGCCCTGCGCGGGGACGCCAGCGACGGCCTGCCGGGCGTCAAGGGCATCGGCGAGAAGACGGCGGCCCAGCTGATCCACGAGTACGGCGACCTGGCCGGCATCCGCGCCGCCGCGCTCGACGTGGGCTCGCGGCTCACCCCGGCCCGGCGCCGCAACCTGGTCGAGGGCTCGGCCTACCTGGACGTCGCCCCGACCGTGGTCCGGGTCGCCTCCGACGCGCCGCTCCCGGACTTCGACCCCGCCCTCCCGTCCGAGCCGCTCGACCCGATGACCCTGGAGGAGCTCTCCGCCCGCTGGGGCCTCGGCACCTCGCTGGAGCGCGTCCTGGAGACCCTGGCCGCCACCCGCTGAACCCGTCCGAAGGGGCCCGCCGCACCTGCGGCGGGCCCCTTCGGCGTTCCCGGACACCTCATGGCTTTGCCCTGGCGTGAACTCTTGACCGCAATGCACTTTGCGATGCAAAGTGACTCTCACGATCAAGCACACCAGGGGTGGATCATGGAAACACTGCACCGGGGCGACCCGGCCGAACTGCTGGCCGCCACCGAAGGGCTGCGGTCCCGCACCCGCACCCGGCTACGCGGCGCCGGGGTGCCGCTGCTGGGCTTCGGCCTGCTCTCACTGGCGGCCGTACCGTTCGCCCGCGAGGCCTACAACTTCGGCGCAAACGGCCGGAGCATCGAGTCGTATCCCGCCTTCGCCTACGCGCAGCTGACCGACCTCTGCGTGGTCCACGCGCCGGACGCCCCCTGCGACGCCCACGAGTTCGACGGGGCGGTCCTGCGCTTCCTCGGCTGGGGGATCTGGTTCGCGCTGCTCCCGCTGGCCTGGCTGGTGCTGGCCCGCTGGTACAAGCGGCGCGGCGAGGCACGCGGCATCGTCCCGCACCGCAACGCCTGGCTCGGCGCAACGGCCGGTGCCGGCGTCCTGGTCACCGCCGTGCTGCTCGCGCTGCTCTTCTCCGACCGGACGCCGTTCACGCTCTCCCTGCTCGCGAACAGCTACGCCTCGCCCTGGTACGTGGTCGGCATCGGTCTGCTCGTCCTCGGCCTGACCGAGCGCAGCCCGCTCGTGGCCGGCGCCGGCCTCGCCCACACCGCGCTGCTGACCGGCTACCTCTCGGCGGCTTGGGACAGCGGCTGGCTGCCGTGGCTCGACCGCGGCGACGGCGGCTGGACCGACGGCGCGCAGCCCAAGGCACTGCTGCTGGCCGCGATCCTGCTGGCCGGCGGGCTGGCCCAGTGGGCCGCGGCCCGGCGCGAACCGGCACCGTCCCGTACGGTCACCCCATGAGCGTTGCGCAGGTGCCCGGTGGAACGGGCGACGAGGAACAGGACGAGGCCGAGCGGCCGCACCCGACCCTGGAGCTGGACGACACCGTCCACCAGCGGGTCCGGCTCGGGGTCCTGACCGTCGCCCGCGAGGCCGAGAGCGTCGAGTTCGGCTTCCTCAAGCAGGAACTGGGCCTCACCGACGGCAATCTGTCCCGGCACCTGAAGGTCCTGGAGGACTCCGGCCTGATCGTGGTGAACAAGGGCTACGCCGGCCGCCGGCCGCGCACCTGGATCACCCTCACCACGCAGGGCGCGCAGGCCCTGGACCGCGAGCTCCGCGCCCTGCGCGAACTGGTCCGCCGCCTCGAAGCCGCCGGCGCGGCAAAACCCGCCGAGGCACCGGGCCAACTCCCCGCATAGGAAGTCGGATCGGCCGACTTCCTGTGCACCCGGCGCCTTTCAGGCCGATGCTTCGAAAGGACTCGCTGCGCAATGCACTTCAGGGCACTCGGATTCTGGTCCTCGCCGGAGTCCCCCGACCTTCCGAATCCGTCGGCTCTGATCGACCCGGACTGGAGCGAGTCGGAGCGACTGATGGTTTTCGACTACCTGGCGGGCGGACAGCCGACCCGCCAGTTCATGGGCGTTTCACGGTGTCGGATCTGCGGAATCGCCAATGGCAGCGCAGAACTGACCGATGGCGAGTTCATCTGGCCCGAAGGCCTCGGACACTACGTGCTCAAGCATTCCGTGAGACTCCCCCTGGGCTTTCTCGCCCACGCTCTCGCGCGTCTCGCCGATCTGGAGGAGGCGAGCGTGGATCGGCCCTGGTGGCTGGCCAACGCACAGGATGTCCACCACCGAGACGCCCGCCTCGACGAACAGCATCGGCGACAGCGGCCAAGGACCTGAACAGCGTTGGCGAGCCCCCTCCGAAAGCGCGAGAACCTAGGGGCCGCTCGAACGCCACGAGCCGAAGCCATCGTGCACAGGAAGTCGGACCGGTCGACTTCCTGTGCACGCTTCACTTTCACACGGGGGTTCAGAGGATCCTGAGAGTGAGGGGCGGGAGGTCGAAGGACAGGCGGCGCCTCGCTCCGGGAGAGCGAGGCGCCGCAGAAGTCACGCCTGGTGGTCGAGTTCGCCGGCCTTGATCGCTCGCAGGAGATCGGCGAAGGCACCCGGAGTGGTGCGGATGATGACGTCGCCGTCGTCGGACTCCCGGAGTTCGACCAGCCCGGCTCCTCCACGGACCTCGATGCAGTTGGCTTGGTCTCCGCTGAAGCTGGACTTCT
This sequence comes from Kitasatospora sp. NPDC042419, assembly GCF_056437345.1. Taxonomy (NCBI): domain Bacteria; kingdom Bacillati; phylum Actinomycetota; class Actinomycetes; order Kitasatosporales; family Streptomycetaceae; genus Kitasatospora; species Kitasatospora sp. NPDC042419. Next base: position 96,932 of record NZ_JBWKAW010000007.1, on the reverse strand, counting down.
GCCAATTCCGATCAGACATCGTTCCCCTCCACAACTCGGCTACTGAGCGGCCCTTGAAGGTTCGTTCGGTGGCCCGGGCTCGATTCGAGCGCGGGCCACAAAGACTACGCGTGGTGGTCGAGTTCGCCGGCCTTGATCGCTCGCAGGAGATCGGCGAAGGCACCCGGAGTGGTGCGGATGATGATGTCGCCGTCGTCGGACTCCCGGAGCTCGACCAACCCACCGCTCGTACGGACCTCCACACACTCGTTACTCGAAGCGCTGAAGCTGGACTTCCGCCACGTGGACTCAGACATTGGTGGGCTTCACTTCCTTCATGACAGCCAGGATGAACTCGCGTGACTCATCTTCGGCGAGGGCCGTGGAGTCGAGGCGCGAGAAGATCGCTCGATGGTTGGCCAGATCGGTTGGCGAATCGAGGAACAACGCGCCCTGGGAGACATCCATCTCGATGGTGTCCAGTTCAGGAATCGGCCCTTCGGCGAAGGTGAGGTTCTCGCCGGCTCCCGGGAAGGTGTCGACGGTGAACGGCACGACGCGCACAGAGATCCCGGGCCGCTCGGTATCGGCCAGGAGTACCCCGAGTTGCTCCACGAGCACCTTGGGTCCGCCGAACTGCATGCGCAGCGCAGCTTCGTGGATGAACGTTCGCAGCGGGGTGACACCGGAGCGAACGATCTCCTGGCGCCTGATTCGAAACGTGGTCCTGGTGTCGATCTCGTGCGAGGAAAGTGGGGGAAACAACCGAGCGAAGACCGCCGACGCGTAGGCGCTCGTCTGGAGCAGGCCCGGCATGTAGGCAGTGGTGCAGAACGTCAGCCGTGTGGCATGGGCCTCAAGCTCGGCGACCTCCAGGAAGTCGGTCGTCAGGACTCCGCGGAACTCCTCCCACCACCCCTTGCCCCGTTCCGTCGCCATGTGCGCCAGGGCGTCGATCAGCGGCTCATTGGCGCAGTTGCACGCCGAAGCGACCAGTCGGAGACGTTCCGGACTGACGCCGATCTTAGCCATCTCCATCTGATTCACCTGGGCAGGACTGATGCCGAGGATTCGAGCGAGCTGGCTACCGCCGAGACCCGCCTGCTCGCGCATCCGTCTCAGCTCGGCTCCGAGCCGTCGTTGACGGAGGGTCGGGTTGGAGCGAAGGGCCATGACGTCCTCTCTACCGGTGCTCGATCAGTGTGCCGCCCTGGCAGCGGGCAGGTCCATCCCGGCTCGGAGTACACGGTAGAGGGAACTTCCTCCCATGGACCTATAAATAAAGGTCCTGTCGGCTATGGCCTGTCTCACAGTGATCCGACGGATCGTCAGTACCGCTCGTTCATCCGGGCGGCAGGCGCCTGCTGCCCTCCTGCCCCGCAGTGCAGCCGGCTTCAGTCCGCCCCGACTTACGACGGCGTGCCCGCCCACCACTCCCCCTCACCCCACCTTCCTCGGAGGTCTCCTATGCGTGCCTTCAACCCGCCCGACTGGTCCGCCGCCCGTGACCAACTGCGTGGTGCCCTCACCTCCTCCGGGTGGCACCCCGACGCCATCCACGACGCCGAACTCGCCCTCCACGAGCTGTACTTCAACGCCTGGCGGCACGCCGGATGCCAAGCTCCGCTGGTCATCGTCGTCGTCCTCCACCGCACCCTGCGCGTTTCGGTGTGTGACGACAGCCCCACCCTCCCCGAACCCCGCCTCTCCGCCGACCCGTACGAGGCGTCCGGGCGAGGGCTCCACCTCGTACGTTCCCTCACCCACCGTTTCGGCGCCGACCCCACCAAGAACGGCAAGGTCGTCTGGTACGAGCTGGACGCCGCCGCGTGAGCCGGGAACCCATCGCCCCCGACGACCCCGTCCTCCGCACCTACACCGACCCCGAGGTCACCGCGCTCCTCCGCGAACTCCACGAAGCGGGCCGCCCGTTCGGCATCCAGTGGGGATCCGCCGCCACCAACGGCACCACCGTCGAGGGCCGCCCCCTCGTCGACTTCGGCAACGCGCCCGTCTCGACCCTCCTGAACCTCCTCGACCTCCTCCGCGACACCGAGAGGCGCGACCGCCCCCGATGAGCAGCTTCCTCGTCGGCACCGCCTTCGCCGTCCTCCTCGCGCTCGCCATCACGACCGTCGTCGTCGGCGTGGTCACCAGCCTGCGGATCGAGGACACCCCTCCTCCCCCTCCCATCACCCGCCACGGCCGCTGGGAACTGCGCCGCCTCCCCGACGGCACCACCGAGTACACCTGGATCGCCCGCCCGGCCGGCCACTTCAGCCCCGAGACCAACCCCACCCCCGACCAGCGGCAACGCCCGGGCCGCCACCGCATACCCCGCAGCCGTTGACCTCCTGCCTCGTCGGACCGACCCGACGAGGCAGGAGGCCGTCTCCGCACGGTGGCGGGATGAGGAAGTCGTGGTCGGTGGCCCTCGCCCGGGTCGCGCGAGGGCCACCGGGAGAAAGGCCCATCAGTCCGGGCGTTCCTGGGTGGCGGCCTGTGGCCGTGGAGTGGGAAGGGCGGCCTGAGCGCAGGAACCCTTCCCCGAACGCACGGTGCCGGGCTTCGAGAGGAGTCTCGAAGGCCGGCACCGCCGTGCATGAGATGCCGGGCTCAGCTCACCGAGGAGTAGGCGATGATGCCGCGGCGCAGGCCGTCGACCGCCTTGCGGGCGGTCTTGCGCAGCTCGGCGTCCTCGCCCGCCGCGTCCTGGATCTGGCCGAGCACGTCGATCAGCTGCTTGGTCCACCGGACGAAGTCGCCGGCCGGCATGTCGGCGTCGCGCAGGACCTGGTCCAGCGAGTGGCCGAGCGCCCAGCGGTAGGCGGCCCAGGCGAAGCCGAGGTCCGGCTCGCGCTGGCCGACGCCCTCCGCGGTGTTGATCCGGTGCTGCTCCTCCAGGGCGTCGAGGTGGCCCCAGATCCGGACCATCTGGCCGAGCGCCTCCTTGGCGCCGCCCTCGGGCACCCGGGGGGCGGTGGCGTCGTCGGACTGGCGGGACTCGTAGACCAGCGCCGAGGCGCAGGCGGCGAGTTCGGCGGCGGCGAGGCCGCTCCAGACGCCCTCGCGGATGCACTCGGAGGCGAGCAGGTCGAGCTCGCCGTACAGCCGGCCGAGCCGCTTGCCGTCGTCGGTGACGGTGTCGCCGCTGAGGTAGCCGAGGTCGGTGAGCAGCCCGCAGACGCGGTCGAAGGTGCGCGCGATGGTGTGGGTGCGGGAGCGCATCTTGCGTTCCAGCAGCTCGGTGTCCCGGTGCAGCCGGTGGTAGCGCTCGGACCAGCGGGCGTGGTCCTCGCGCTCGTCGCAGCCGTGGCAGGGGTGCTGGCGCAGGGCGGCGCGGAGCCGGGTGATCTCGGGGTCGTCGGCGGCGGCCGCGCGGCCCTTGCGGAACCGCTCGGGCTCCAGGTGTCCGGCCTTGGTGCGCAGCGCGGAGGCGAGGTCGCGCCGGGACTGCGGGCTGCGCGGGTTGAAGGACTTGGGGATGCGCAGCCGGTCCATGGCGACGACCGGGTGCGGGAAGTCGATCATGGCGAGCCGCTTGACCTGCCGCTCGGCGGTGAGCACCACCGGGCGCGGCCCGTCCTGGTAGTCGGGGTGGCGGGGGCCGCCCCGGGGCGAGCGGCTGACCGGCGGCAGGCCCGGGTCGAGGACGAGGGCGAGACCGGCGAACTTGCCGGTGGGGACGTGGATGACGTCGCCCGGCTTGAGCTGCTCGATCGACTCGACGGCGGCCGCGCGGCGCTGGCTGCTGCCCTCGCGGGCCAGCTCGTTCTCCCGGTCCTTGAGCTGCCGGCGCAGGGCCATGTACTCGTCGAAGTCGCCGAGGTGGCAGGTCATGGACTCGCGGTAGCCGTCCAGGCCCTCCTCGTTGCGCTGGACCTGGCGGGCGATGCCGACCACCGAGCGGTCGGCCTGGAACTGCGCGAAGGACGTCTCCAGCAGTTCGCGGGAGCGGTGCCGGCCGAACTGGGAGACCAGGTTGACGGCCATGTTGTAGGACGGCCGGAACGAGGACTTCAGCGGGTAGGTGCGGGTGCCGGCCAGGCCGGCGAGCGCCTCCGGGTCGAGGCCGCGCTGCCAGAGCACGACGGCGTGGCCCTCGATGTCGATGCCGCGGCGGCCCGCGCGGCCGGTGAGCTGGGTGTACTCGCCGGGGGTGATGTCGGCGTGGGTCTCGCCGTTCCACTTGACCAGCTTCTCCATGACCACCGAGCGGGCGGGCATGTTGATGCCGAGCGCCAGGGTCTCGGTCGCGAAGACGGCCTTGACGAGGCCCTTCACGAAGAGCTCCTCGACGACCTCCTTGAACCGGGGCAGCATGCCGGCGTGGTGGGCGGCGATGCCGCGCTCCAGCCCGTCCAGCCACTCGAAGTAGCCGAGGACGTGCAGGTCCTCGTCCGGGATGTCGGCGCAGCGCTCCTCGACGATGGCGCGGACCCGGGCGCGGTCGCCGTCCTTGTTGAGCCGCAGGCCGGAGGAGAGGCACTGCTGGACGGCGGCCTCGCAGCCGGCCCGGCTGAAGATGAAGGTGATGGCGGGCAGCAGGCCCTCGGCGTCGAGCCGGTCGATGACGTCGACGCGGCCGGGGGTCCAGACCTTGCCCGGGCGGCCGTTGGGCATGGAGCGGCCGCGGCCGCGGCCGAACCGGTCGCGGGGGTTGCGGTCCAGCTCGGAGCGGGCGAGGCGGACCAGCTCGGGGTTGACGGCCTTGGCCGGGTTGCGCGGGGCGTCCTTGGGGCGGCCGTCGCGGTCCGGGTTGGCGAACAGGTCGTACATCCGGTTGCCGGCCATCACGTGCTGCCAGAGCGGGACGGGCCGGGTCTCGGAGACGATGACCTTGGTGCCGCCGCGCACGGTGTCCAGCCAGTCGCCGAACTCCTCGGCGTTGGAGACGGTGGCGGAGAGGGAGACCAGGGTCACCGACTCGGGGAGGTGGATGATGACCTCCTCCCAGACGGCGCCGCGGAAGCGGTCGGCGAGGTAGTGGACCTCGTCCATGACCACGTAGCCGAGGCCGTCGAGGGTGCTGGAGCCCGCGTAGAGCATGTTGCGGAGCACCTCGGTGGTCATCACCACGACCGGGGCGTCGCCGTTGACGGTGTTGTCGCCGGTGAGCAGGCCGACCTTGGCCGCGCCGTAGCGCTTGACCAGGTCCCCGTACTTCTGGTTGGAGAGCGCCTTGATCGGCGTGGTGTAGAAGCACTTGCGCCCGCCCTGGAGGGCGAGGTGGACGGCGAACTCGCCGACGATGGTCTTGCCGGAGCCGGTGGGCGCGGCGACCAGGACGCCCTCGCCCGCCTCCAGGGTCCGGCAGGCCTCCAGCTGGAAGTCGTCCAGCGGGAAGTCGTAGAGCTGCTGGAAGCCGTACAGGGCGGTGGCCTGCTCCTTGGTCCGGGCGCGGAAGGCCGCGTACGCCTCGGCAGGATTGAGCTCCCGGTCGTCGGAGGGCTCGGGCTCAGGGTTGTTCATCGCCGTCCGGGGGTCGTTGGTGTGATCTCGCATCTCAGCGAGAGGTTACCCGGCAGGACTGACATCGATAGCACCGTTTTTCCCGGCCGTCGGATCAGATCTCTCTCACATCCATAGTTGCAAATGTCTTCAAGTGGTCGGAACGTCGCCGGCTTCGGTCACCTCCGGTCATCCCCGGTGGCAGGCCGTCCAACCTGCCTACATTCGGTGTCGCGGTCGGCACCCACCGTCCGCACCCACCTGACCCACGGGAGGAAAGACGATGGCGAACCTGGAGACGTCGCTCAAGGAGGCCATGGCGATCGACGGCGCGATCGGCGTCGCCCTGGTCGACTACGGCAGCGGCATGGCGCTCGGCACCCTCGGCGACGGCGGTGAGCTCGACCTCAACGTCGCCGCCGCCGGCAACACCGACGTGGTGCGGGCCAAGATGCGGGCGATGGAGCTGCTCAACCTGCACGACAACGAGATCGAGGACATCCTGGTCAGCCTCACCAGCCAGTACCACCTGGTCCGCCCGCTCACCACGCAGAGCGGCCGGGGGCTATTCCTCTTCCTCGCGCTCAACCGCAACCGCGCCAACCTGGCCATGGCCCGCCACCAGCTGAAGCGGATCGAGGTCACGCTGGAGATCTGAGGGACCGGGACGGACGGCACACCAGGGAGGGAGCGCTGTGGCGGTCGCGCTGTACCAGGCCAAGGCCGAGTTCTTCCGGATGCTCGGCCATCCCGTCCGGATCCGGGTGCTGGAGCTGTTGCAGGCCGGACCGACGCCCGTCCGCGACCTGCTCGCCGAGCTGGCGGTCGAACCGTCCAGCCTCTCCCAGCAGCTCGCGGTACTGCGCCGGTCCGGCATCGTCACCGCCACCCGCGAGGGCAGCACGGTGGTGTACGCGCTGGCCGGCGGCGAGGTCGCCGACCTGCTCCGGACGGCCCGGCGGATCCTCACCGGCCTGATCTCGGACCAGAGCGTGCTGCTCGCCGAGCTCCGCGCCGCCGCCGACCCGCCCGACCGGGCCGACGGGGCCGACGGGACCGCCCCGACCGGCCCGACCGGGACGGCCGACGAGAGCGGCCGGCCCACCGAGCACGACCGGGACGACCAGGGCGACCGGGACGGCCCGGCCGACCGAGGCGACCGGCAGGGCCTGCCCGTCGGCCAGGCAGCCGGCCGGCCCGACTAGCCCGACCGCCCCGCCCGCCAGCGCCACCGGGCGGCCCCGCTCAGCCCAGCAGCCCCGCCACCGCCGACGCCAGGAGCTCGTACTCGTGCGCCCGGTTGTACACCTGCGCGCTCACCCGCATCACCCCGCCGCCGGGCCAGGGGCGCGCCACCGTACGGACGGCGTGCCGCCGCCACAGCTCGGCCATCAGCTCCTGCGCCGCCGGGAGCGTCTCGGCCACGCCCGGCGGCAGCCGCAGCGCACGCATCGACAGGCCGGCCGAGACCGGCAGCGGGGTCAGTCCGGCCCGCTCGGCGAGCAGCGCGCCGCCGTACGCGGCGAGCTGCTCGTTGTGCCGGCGGACCCGGTCGGCGCCGAGCCCGTGCAGCAGGTCGAGGCCGGCCGGGGCGGCCAGGTAGGGCGTGTAGTCGCAGGTGCCGCGCCACTCGACGTTGTACGGGAAGCCCCGGTGGTCCTCCCAGGAGAGGATCAGCGGGCGGATCTTGCCGGCCCACTCCGGGCCGACCACCAGGGCGCCGGTGGCGCGCGGGGCGAAGGCCCACTTGTGCAGGTTGCCGAACCAGAAGTCGGCCTCCGCGGGGACCGGGCCGGCCAGCATGCCGGGCTCGTGCGCGGCGTCCACCACGGTGGTCACGCCGCGCCCGCGCAGCTCCGCGAGCAGCTCCGGGGTGGCGATCCGGCGGGCGGTGGGCGAGGTGATGCCGTCGAGCACGGCGAGCACCGTGCGGTCGGTGACCTCGGCCAGGACGGCCTCCCGGACGGCCTCCCCGTCCGGGGTCTCCAGCGGCAGGGCGACGGTGCGCAGCTCGGCGCCGGCCTCCTCGGCGCGCCGCCGGACGGCCTCGGTGACGGTGCCGTAGCCGTGGTCGGTGACCAGGACCCGGTCGCCGGGGGCGAGCGGGACGTTGGCCAGGGTGACGGCGATCGCGTCGGTCACGTTGGGGACGAGGGCGAGCCGGTCGGGCTCGGTGCCCAGGGTGGCGGCGATCCTGGCGCGGGCGTCGGCGACGCGCTCGGGCAGGTCGGCGAAGAAGCCGTCGGGGTCGGCCTCCTGCTCCTCGTGAAGCCGCCGCTGGAGCTGCTGGACCGGGACGGGCACGGAGCCGAAGGAGCCGTGGTTGAGGTGGGCCACCGCCCGGTCCAGTGAGAACAACTCGTCGGTTCCGGGCAGCGGTTCGGGGGGTAGGACGGTCCTCGGGTGCTCGGTCACTGCGTCTCCTCTTGCTTACGCATCGATGTGGTGTGTGACATTTCACATGTCGCCCTACTGGTCCGCGAGCCTCCGCACGGCGACCATCGGGCGGTGACCATCACCGACCCCTACCTTTCCCTCAGCGCCCGGACCGGCCGCTTCGGCTTCGGTGCCCCGCGAGCGATCTCGCTCAACCAGGACGGTACCCGGCTCCTGCTGCTCCGCTCCACCGGTCCCGAGGACCCGGTCGACCGGCTCCACCTCCTCGACCTGACCACCGGTGAGGAGCGCGAGGTCGCCGACCCGGCCGCGCTCGCCCCCGGCCGGACCGGGGACCGGGACGACCTGCCGGCCGTCGAGCGCCGGCTGCGCGAGCGGACCAGGCTCACCGCCGCCGGCATCGGCACCTACGCGGCCACCGCCGACCTGGCCGTCGCCGTCTTCGCCCTGGACGGCCGGCTCTTCCGCACCGACACCGCCACCGGCCGGACCGACGAGCTCCCCACCGCCGGTCCCGCCTTCGACCCCCGCCCCGCGCCGGCCGGCGAGCGCGTCGCGTACGTCGCCGACGACGCCCTCTACGTCACCGCCGCGCCCGGGCAGCCGGCCGAGCCGCTGCGGCTCAGCCCGGCCGACGGCGCCCGCTGGGGCGTCGCCGAGTTCGCCGCCGCCGAGGAGCTGGGTCGCGCCCGCGGCCACTGGTGGCGCCCGGACGGCGGCGCGCTGCTCGCCGCCCGGGTGGACGAGTCCGCCCTGCCGGTGCTGCACTTCGCCGACCCGGCCCGCCCGACGCACGAGCCCGAGCACTTCGCCTACCCGCAGGCCGGCGGCCCCAACGCCGACGTCCGGCTCTGGGTGCTCGGCCTGGACGGCTCCCGCACCCGCCTGGAGTGGGACACCGAGGCCTTCCCCTACGTCTGCGACGCCGAGTGGGACGGCGAGGACGAGCTGCTGCTCACCGTCGCCGACCGGCTCCAGCAGCACGTCCTGCTGCTGAGCGCCGACCCGGCCACCGGCACCACCCGCGAACTCTCCCGCACCACGGACGAGTTCTGGGTCGACGACCTGCCCGGCACTCCCGCCCGGCTGGCCGACGGCCGGCTGCTCACCGTGCACGACACCCCCGAGGCCCGGGGCCTGGCCCTCGACGGCAAGCCGCTGGACACCACCGGCCTGCAGATCCGCCGGGTGGTCGGCCGGCTGCGCGGCCGACTGCTCTGCGAGACCGGCGAGGGCGACCCGTTCGACCAGCACGTCCACCTGGTCGACCCGGACGGCGGGGCACCCGAGCGGCTCTCCGACGGCCCGGGCCTGCACTCCGCGGTGGCCGCCGGCGAGACCGTGCTGCTCACCTCGGCCGGACCGGACGGCGTCCGTCGCCGGACGCTCGGCCCCGGCGGCGGGCTCACCCTGGACGACCGCTCCGCCGCACTGCCGTTCCGGGTCGAGCCGCAGCTCGCCCGCGTCACCGAGCGCCGCCTGCCCACCGCCGTGGTGTACCCGCGCGACCACGTCCCCGGCCGCCGGCTCCCGGTGCTGCTGGACGTCTACGGCGGGCCCGGCTACCAGGCGGTGGCCAACGAGCCGCGCCGCTGGCAGCTCAAGCAGTGGTGGGCCGACCAGGGCTTCGCCGTGGTCACCACCGACAACGGCGGCACCCCGTTCGTCTCCCCCGCCTTCTCCCGGACGATCTTCCGCCGGTTCTCCCAGGTGGCCCTGGACGACCAGGTGGACGCGCTGCACGCGCTCGCCGAGCACCACCCCGACCTCGACCTCGACCGGGTCGGCGTGCGCGGCTGGTCGTACGGCGGCTACTTCGCGGCACTGGCCGTGCTGCGCCGCCCGGACGTCTTCCACGCCGCCTGCGCGGGAGCGCCGCCCACCGACTTCCGCCACTACGACACCGCGTACACCGAGCGCTACCTCGGCCTGCCCCAGGAGAACCCGGACGGCTACGCGGCGGACGCCCTGGTGGACGACGCCCCCGCGCTCAGCCGCCCCCTGCTGCTGATCCACGGTCTGGCGGACGACAACGTGCACCCCTCGCACACCCTGCTGCTCTCCCAGGCGCTCACCCGGGCGGGCCGGTCGCACAACCTGCTCGCCCTCCCGGGCATCACCCACATGACGCCGGGTGGCGTCAACGAGCAGCTCTCGCAGGCCGAACTCGCCTTCCTGCGGGGTTCGCTGGGGCTCTGACGCCGACGCCGCTGCGGCCGGGGCTCAGCTTCGCGCCGGCCCCGCCGCAGCCCGGTCCTCCGCAGCCCGGTCCGCCCCGACCCCGTCCGGTCGGACGGCCGGACCGCCGCCCGGCGAAGCACCATCCGCCGGACCGCCGCCCGCCGGACCACCGCCCGGTGCGGTGTCCAGCGGGCGGCTCGGCAGCTCGCGGCGGAGCACCGGGGCGATCTCGGCGAAGAACAGCTCCAGGGTGCCGAGGTAGTCGGCGTGGTCCAGCACCTCGCCGTCCACGTGCAGGTGCAGCAGCTCGTGGCCGAACCGCGCATGCTGGCCGAGCACCTTCTCGATGATCTGCTGCGGGCTGCCGACCAGCACCGAGCCGCGCTCGACGAAGTCCTCGACCTCGTCGAACCGGAGCGAGCCGCCGTCGAAGGCCCGGTTGACCTTCAACCGGGCCTCGAAGACCGGGCGGTAGCGCTCGACGGCCTCCTGCGAGGTCCGGGCACCGAAGTAGCCGGCCGTCCCCGCACCGACCAGGGCGCGGGCCGGGTCGTGCCCGTACGCCGCCCAGCGCTCCCGGTAGTGCCGCACGATCGCCGCGTACGGGTCGATCGGGCCGGCGCCGTTGGGCGTGAAGACCGGGTCGCCGTGGCGGGCGGCGAAGTCGGCGGAGTCCGGGTTGTGCCCGGCCCCGTGCCAGATCCGGATCTCCGGCTGGTACGGGCGGGGCAGCGGTTCGGCGTCGGTCAGCGAGCGGCCGAGCCGGCCCTCCCAGCTGACCTTCTCCTCGCGCCAGAGGGCGCGGAACAGCCGGTAGTTCTCCTGGAGCAGCTCCCACTGGTTCTCCTTGGTCACCCCGAACAGCTGCGAGGAGCGCGGGTAGGCACCCTTGGCGACGATCAGGTCGAGCCGCCCCTCGGCGAGGTTGTCCAGCGTGGCGTAGTCCTCGTAGGCGCGCAGCGGGTCGAGCATGCCGAGCGTGGTGACGGCGGTGAAGAGCCGGATCCGCTTGGTGACGGCGGCGATGTGGGAGAGCAGGACGGGCGGTGCGCTGGAGACGGCGGGGCGGTCGTGGCGCTCGCCGATGCCGTAGGCGTCGAACCCCAGCTCCTCGGCGAACACGGCGTAGTCGACGAGCTCGCGGAGCTGTTCACGGTCCGGCTTGGACTGGTCGGGGAGGTGGGGCAGGAGCAGGAAGCGCATGGCGGTCCCCCCGGGGTGCCATCGGGTTGATGTGTCAACCCCAGCATGGGCGCGCGGAGTTGACGCGTCAACCCGCTCGGGGGTCTCAGCAGGCCGGCCCCTCGCCCGTCGGCCCGGCCGACGCGCCACCCTCCGACCCGACCGACTCCTCACCCTCCGACCCGACCGGGTCATCGCCCTCCGGCCCGACCGACTCCTCACCCTCCGACCCGACCGGGCCATCACCCTTCAGGCCGGCCAGCAGTGCGGCCGATATCCCGACCAGTTCCGTCTGCTGACGACCGGTCAGCGGATCGGTGAGCCAGCGCCGGATGTGCGCCGCACGGCGCGGCAGGGCGGCGGTGACGGCGGCCCTGCCCTGCTCGGTGAGCACGATAACGGCGCCGCGGCCCCCTCCCGGACAGGGCTCGCGGGAGACCAGCCCGCGCCCGGCCATCCTCCCGAGGTGATGGTGCAGCCGGCTCTTCTCGAACTGGGTGACCCCGCTCAGCCGGTAGGGCCGCAACCGGCCCCCGGGGGCGGCCAGCAAGGCCTGGAGGATCGCGAGGTCGGGCTCGGAGAGGCCGGTCTCCTGCTGCAACTGCTGGGCGAGGCGGCGCCAGAACAGCATCTGGGTCTCGAAGAACCCGCTCCAGACCTCGTCCTCGCGCTCGTCCAGCCACCCCGCCCGCTCACTCATGCGGCCGATGCTACCGATCGGCCGGCGTCACCCTCCGACATCTTCCGTGTGACCCATGACATGTGAAATATTACCTGCGCTCACCAGACCACCCACCGTCCGGAAAGGACCGGTCAGTTGCGCAGACTGTCCGCGGTACTCGCGGCCGCGCTCACCACGAGCGCGATAGCGGCCACGCTCCTCGGCTCCCCAGCCCAGGCCGCTCCCCCCACCCCCTCCTTCACCATCTCCGCCGAGAACGGCGACAGCGCCGAGGCCGGCGGCGCCGAGGCCCCGTCCGGCCCGCTCGCACCGCAGGAGCGCGAGCGCCAGTCGCTCCGCACCAAGGCCCTGGAGCAGGTCAACAAGGGCGTCGTGGCGAAGACCTCGGACCGGCGGGCACCCGCCAAGGTCCGGATCGGCAACGACTACGTCCAGCTCGCGCAGCAGCGCAAGGACAAGGTCTTCGTCATCCTCGCCCAGTTCGGCGACGAGGTCGACAACACCACCCAGCACAACGGCCAGCCGCGCTACGGCGGCACCCCCGGCCCGAAGCACAACACCATCCCGAAGCCCGGCAAGAGCGACAACCACACGCTCTGGACCGAGGACTTCAGCCGCAACTACTACCAGAAGATGTTCTTCGACGACTCGCCCGGCGCGGTCTCGATGCGCAACTACTACCGCACCCAGTCGTCCGGCCGGTACGACATCGAGGGCACCGTCAGCAACTGGGTCACCCTCCCGTACAACGAGGCCCGGTACGGCAGCAACAAGGGCCCGCAGGGCTCCGGCGCCTGGACCCAGGGCCAGGAGTTCATCCGGGACGCGGTCAAGGCCTGGTACGACAGCCAGATCGCCACGGGCCGGTCGGCCGCCGACGTCAAGGCCGAGCTGGCCCAGTACGACGTCTACGACCGCTACGACCACGACAAGAACGGCGAGTTCAGCCAGCCCGACGGCTACCTCGACAACGTGATCGTCGTGCACGCCGGCGTCGACGAGACCTGGGGCGGCGGCGCCCAGGGCGCCGACGCGCTGTGGGCGCACCGCAGCTGGACCTTCCCGGACCCGACCGGCCAGGTCGGCCCGGCGGGCAACAAGATCGGCGGCGCCCCGGTCGGCGACAGCGGCCTGTTCGTCTACGACTACGTCCAGGCCGGCGAGAACAGCGGCGTCGGCCTCTTCGCCCACGAGTTCGGCCACAACCTCGGCCTGCCCGACCTGTACAGCACGAACGGCGGCGACAACAGCGTCAACTTCTGGTCGCTGATGTCCTCCGGCTCGTACCTGGGCAAGGGCAGGAACACCACCGGCGGCTACCCCGGTGACCTCGACGCCTGGAGCAAGCTGCAGTTCGGCTGGCTCAACTACGACGAGGCGCAGGCCGCCACCCGCTCCAGCCACGCGCTCGGCGTCAGCGGCTACAACACCGACCAGGCCCAGGCCGTCCTGGTCCACCTGCCGGACGGCACCACCAGCACCGACCTCGCCGACCCGCGCGAGGGCGCCAAGCAGTGGTGGAGCGACACCGGCGACAACCTGGACAACGCGCTGGCCCGCGAGGTCGACCTGCGTTCGGTGAGCGGCCCGGCCGCCCTCGACGCGGCGGTCTGGTACGACATCGAGCAGGACTACGACTTCCTCTCGGTCGAGGCCTCCACCGACGGCGGCAAGACCTGGAAGTCGCTCGGCGGCACCGTGGACGGCGCCCCGATCGGCAACACCACCGCCAACACCCCCGGGCTGAGCGGCACTTCGGGCGCGTTCCGGCAGCTGCACATCCCGCTCGACGGCTACGCCGGGCAGAACGTCCGCCTGCGCTTCCACGTCACCTCGGACGGCAACACGCACGGCAAGGGCGTGCTGGTCGACGCGGTGAAGATCACCGCCGGCGGCACCGAGCTGTTCGCCGACGGCGCCGAGAACGGCCTCAACGGCTGGACCGCCACCGGCTTCAACGTCGTCACCGGCCGCACCGCGGTCAAGCAGCACCCGCGTGCCTACCTCGTCGAGAACCGCCGGTACACCGGCTACGGCGCCTTCCTCAAGACCGGCCCGTACAACTTCGGCTACACCGGCGTCGAGGGCAAGAAGGACATCGTCGACAACTACCCGTACCAGGAGGGCGTGCTCATCTGGCTCTGGGACACCGGGTACGGCGACAACAACACCAAGGACCACCTGGGCGGCGGCCTGATCCTGCCGATCGACGCCCACCCGGCGCCGATCCGCTTCGCCGACGGCACGCTGGTCAACGGCCGCGCGCAGACCTACGACGCGACCTTCTCGCTCCAGCCGACCAGCGCGTTCACCCTGCACAAGGCCGGTGTCCAGGTCCGGATCGGCTCCAAGCCGGCCGTCCCGGCCTTCAACGACCGGACCGGCGTCTACAGCGACCCGGCCACCCCGCAGCTCGGGGTGAAGGTCCCGGACACCAACACCAAGATCGAGGTGGTCCGCGAGTCCCAGGGCGGAAAGATCACCACCGTCCGGGTGGGCCCGGCGTCCTGACCCCGGCGCTCTGACGCCGGCTCCCGCGAAAGACAGGTAGGCCGCCCCGGCTCTCCCCCACACGGAGAACCGGGGCGGCTCCGCGCGTGTACTACCGCGCCTTCCGGAGGCTGAGTGCGGCGGTGACCACACCGAACACGGTGAGCCCGCCGAGACCGAAGACCATGTACCGGGCCGCGTCCAGCCGCGAGTCGCCGCCGATGCTCACCAGGGTGCCGGCCAGCGCCGAACTCACCGAGTAGGCGATCAGCTGGGTGGTGTTGAGGCCCGCGGCGGCCTTGGAGCCCTCCACCTCGTCGTCGGTGCTGCGCATCGCCGAGACGCTCAGGTGCGGGAAGGCGATGCCGATGCCCGTGCCGCCGACGATCAGCACCGCGGCCCAGAGCAGGATCCGGCCGGTCGACGCCGAGCCCGTCTGGAGCAGCCCGTAGGCCAGCAGCCCGGCGGTGAGCACCGCGGGACCGATCCGGATCGCCAGCTCACGGGCCCGGGTCGAGTCCATGTTCACGCTGAACAGCTGGGCGGACGTCCAGCCGGCCGACACGGTCGCCCCGAGGAACCCGGCCGCCAGCGGGCTCAGCCCGCCCAGCTCCTGGCCGAACAGCGGGATGAAGGTCTCGGTCATCACGCCCGCGCAGTACACCGCGACGGTCAGGTAGATCCACTTCAGGTGGTTGCCGCGCCGGTAGGTGAGCTTCGGCAGGACGGTCGCCGAACCGCCGCGCTCGACCAGCACGAAGGCGGCGAGCAGCACCAGGCCCGCGCCGATGCAGAGGGCCGTCGCCCAGCCGCGCGGCACGGTCGAACTGATGCTGAACGCGGCCGCCGAGAGGGTCAGCAGCACCAGCGAGGGCAGCGGCAGCGGCTCGGTGTGCTGCCCCGTGCCGGTCGGCCCCGGCAGCGAGCGGCGGGCCAGCACCGCCAGGACCAGCGCGGCGACCAGCAGCAGCAGGTACGCCCCGCGCCAGGCCCCCAGCTCGGCGAAGAGCCCCCCGAGCGACGGGCCGACCAGCGTGCCGACCCCCCACATCGCCGAGACCAGCCCGGCCGCGCGGGTCCAGAGCCGCTCGGGCAGCGCGGTGCGGATCACCGCGTAGCCCAGACCGGCCACCAGCCCGCCGCCGAACCCCTGGACCACCCGCCCGATGATCAGCGTCTCCATCGAGGGGCTGGCCGCGGTCAGCGCCGCACCGGCACCGAAGACCAGGAACCCGGTCAGGTAGGCGCGGGAGGCGCCCAGCCGCGCCAGCAGCCGGCTGACCAGCATCGCGGCGATCACGGCGGCCATCAGGAAGCCGGTGGCGACCCAGGCGTAGTACTTGGCGCCGCCGATGTCCTCGACGATCGAGGGCAGCAGGGCGGCGGTGAAGTAGAGGTTCATCGCGTACAGGGCGACGCCGCCGGCGAGGATCGACGCCGAGGAGGCGAACCGACGCGAGAACAGTTCGCCCCAGCCGCCGGAGGACTCCGGCGGTCCCGCCTCCGGAGAGTAACTTCCCTGCTCGGAGGGGGCGGAGGCGGTCTGCGCTTGCGGGGATTCGGTCACGCTTCGGTACGCTAGTAGTTCAAGAGAACTTGAAGTCAAGGGTTCGACACGCGCAGCAGCACCGAGAGGTCGCCGTGACCCCCACACCCGCCACGCCCCCCGCGTCCCCCACGACCGGCACGCCCCCCGCGACGGGGACCGCGCCCGCGGCCGGCCCGACCCGGCGGCCCGGCGACCTGCTGAGCGTGGGCGAGGTGGCCCGCCGGAGCGGCGTGGCGCCCTCGGCCGTGCGGTTCTACGAGGAACAGGGGCTGATCGTCTCCGAGCGGTCCGCCGGCAACCAGCGGCGCTACCACCGGCACGTCCTGCGCCGGCTCTCGCTGGTCCTGGTCGCCAAGCGGCTCGGCATCCCGCTGGCCGAGGTCGCCGAGGTGTTCGAGGGCCTGCCCGCCGACCGGATGCCGGACAAACGCGACTGGGAGCGGATCTCCCGCCGCTGGGCGGCCCTGCTCGCGGCCCGGCGGCGGGAGATCGAGCGGCTGGAGCAGGAACTGACCGGCTGCATCGGCTGCGGCTGCCTCTCGCTGCGCCGCTGCCGGGTGCTCAACCCGCAGGATTCGCTCGGCACCGACGGTCCCGGCCCGCGCCGTCTGCTGGACGACGAGTTCGACCCCGACGAGCCCGATGACCCCGACGAGCCGGCCGAGCCGGAGGCGTAGCCCCCGACGCGCAGAACCCGCCGAGCAGGACCCGCCGGGCAACGCCGAGCGGCAGCGCCGAACGGCGGCACCGACCGGCGCAACGCCGACGGGCCCGACGGATCCGCCGATCCCGTCGGGCCCGAGGGCGCCGGCACCGGTCCCGACGAGCGGTGACCGGCGTGGACCCGGCCGGGCGCGGCCCTCGTGAGGTTCCCCGCCGCGCCCGACCGGGGGCTTGGACGCGCGAGGACCGGGCCTCGCGCGGGTGGTGCCGTACCGTCCTCCGTGGGGGTGGCCGGACGGTACGGCGGCTTTCGGAGGACCGGGGCGCACGTCGGCGCCCCGGTCCGGTCCCGGAGGCTCTCTCAGTTCTCCGGGAAGTGGCAGGCCGCCTCGCGCCCGCCGGTCCCGGCGATCTGCAGCAGCGGACGCTCGGTCCGGCAGATCTCCTGGGCCTTCGGGCAGCGCGGGTGGAAGGTGCACCCGGGCGGCGGGGCGGCCGGGCTCGGCGGGTCGCCGAGCAGCACGATCCGCTCGCGCGCCCGCTCCGCCGCCGGGTCCGGCAGCGGGACGGCGGAGAGCAGCGCCTTCGTGTACGGGTGCGCCGGGTTGCCGTAGACCTGCTGCTTGTCGCCGATCTCGACGATCCGGCCGAGGTACATCACCGCGACCCGGTCGCAGACCCGCTTGACCACCGAGAGGTCGTGCGCGATGAAGATGTACGCCAGCCCCAGCTCCTTCTGGAGCTGCTCCATCAGGTTGACGACCTGTGCCTGGATGGAGACGTCCAGGGCGGAGACCGGCTCGTCGGCGACGACCAGCCGGGGCGAGGTGGCCAGCGAGCGGGCGATGCCGATCCGCTGGGCCTGGCCGCCGGAGAACTCGTGCGGGTAGCGGTCCAGGTGCTCGGGGATCAGCCCGACCAGCTCCATCAGCTCGCCGGCGCGCTTGCGTGCGTCGGCCGCGCCGGAGCCCTGGACCAGCAGCGGCTCGGAGATGATCCGGGCCACCGTCTGCCGGGGGTTGAGCGAGGAGTACGGGTCCTGGAACACCATCTGCAGGTCCCGCCGGTGCGGGCGCAGCTGGGCCTGGCTCATGCCGCCGATCTCGGTGCCGTCGAAGTTGACGGTGCCGGAGGTCGGGTCGATCAGCCGGACGATCATGCGCCCGGTGGTGGACTTGCCGCAGCCGGACTCGCCGACCAGGCCGAGGGTCTCGCCGGCGCCGACGTCGAAGCTGACGCCGTCCACGGCGCGGACCGGCGCACCGGGCCGGCCGGTGCGGGACCGCCGCCCGGGGAAGGTCTTGACCAGGTCCCGGACGGACAGCAGGGGCTCGGTCATCCGAGGGCTCCTTCCGGCACCAGCGGCAGATGGCAGGCGGCCTGGTGGCCGGGGACGAGCGGCCCGAACTCCGGGCGCTCGGCCAGGCAGCGGGCGTGTTCCTCGGCGGTGGCGGCGGTGGTGCGGACGCAGCGCGGGGCGAAGGAGCAGCCGGGGGCGGGGGCGATCAGCGACGGCGGGCTGCCGGGGATCGCCCGCAGCGGTGCGTCGTCGGTGTCGTCGAGGCGGGGCAGCGAGTCGAGCAGCCCCCGGGTGTACGGGTGCGCGGGAGCTCCGAACAGCCGGTCCACGGTGGCCTGTTCGGCGGCCCGGCCGCCGTACATGACCATGACCTCGTGGGCGACCCGGGCGACGACGCCGAGGTCGTGGGTGATCATCACGACGCCGAGGCCGCGCTCCTGCTGGATCCGGGCGATCAGGTCGAGGATCTGGGCCTGGACGGTGACGTCGAGCGCCGTGGTGGGCTCGTCGGCGATCAGGAGTTCCGGTTCGCAGGCGAGCGCCATGGCGATCATCACGCGCTGGCGCATGCCGCCGGAGAACTGGTGCGGGTACTCGTCGACCCGGCGGGCCGGCTCGGGGATGCCGACCTCGGCCAGCATCTCGATCGCCCGTTGCCGGCCGGCCTTGCGGGAGGCCTTGAAGTGCACCCGGTAGTGCTCGGCGATCTGCTCCCCGACGGTGTAGAAGGGGTGCAGGCTGGACAGCGGGTCCTGGAAGATCATGGCGATCCGCCGGCCCCGGACGGTGCCGAGCTCCTTCTCGCCCAGGCCGTTGAGCTCCTGCCCGTGCAGCCGGATCGAGCCGGTGACGGCGGCGCCGCGGTGCAGGCCCATGACGGCCAGCGAGGTGACGGACTTGCCGCTGCCGGACTCGCCGACCAGGCCGAGGGTCTGCCCGGCCTCGACGGCGAAGGAGATGCCGTCGACGGCCCGGACGGTGCCGCGCGGGGTGTTGAAGGAGACCCTGAGGTCGTCGACCTCCAGAAGGACGGTCATCAGTACCTCACTCTCGGGTCGACGTACGCGTAGAGCACGTCGACCAGCAGGTTCGCGACGACGATGAAGAAGGCCGCGAGCAGGGTGACGCCGAGGATGACGGGCTGGTCGGAGCGGAGCAGCCCGTCGTAGAAGAGCCGTCCGATGCCGGGCAGACCGAAGATCGACTCGGTGATGACGGCGCCGGCGAGCAGGCCGCCGAGGTCCATGCCGAAGATGGTGAGGATCGGCGTCATGCCCGAGCGCAGCCCGTGCTTGACGGTGACGGTCCGAGCCGGCATGCCCTTGGCGCGGGCCGTGCGGATGTACGGCTCGGCCATCGCCTCGATCATCGAGTTGCGGCTCTGCCGCGCGTACTGGGCCGCGTACAGCAGGGCCAGCGCGATCCAGGGCAGCAGCAGGTTGGAGCCCCACTCGATCGGGTTGTCGGTGAAGTTGTGGTACGAGGGGTAGGGCAGCAGTCCGCCGGTGCGGACGATGCCCCAGATCAGCATGATCGAGGTGAAGTAGACCGGCAGCGAGGCGGTGCCGACGGAGAGCACCATCAGGATCTTGTCGGCCGGCCGGCCCTTGCGCAGCGCCGAGGTGACGCCGGCGCCGAGGCCGAGGAGCAGCCAGAGCACGGCCGCGCCGAGGGCGAGCGAGACGGAGACCGGCAGGCGGTCGACGAGCAGGTCCCAGACCGGCAGCGAGTACTCGTAGGAGTAGCCGAGGCAGGGGAAGCCGCAGTGCACGGCGCTGGGGCCGCTGCCGTAGTCGCGGCCTGCCACGATGCCGGTGAGGTACGTGCCGAACTGTTCCCAGACCGGCGCGTCCAGGCCCATCGCGATCTTGACCTCGGCGAGCCGCTCGGGGCTGCAGGTCTTGCCGCACGCGGCCGAGGCCGGGTCGTTGGGCAGCAGGTAGAAGATGGTGAAGGTGATGGCGCAGATGGCCAGCAGGATGCCGGCCATGCCGATCAGCCGGCGGCCGAGGTAGAGGATCACGACCGGCCTCCCCGGGGGTCGAGGATGTCCCGCAGCGCGTCGCCGAGCAGGGTGAAGGCGAGCACGGCGACGAACAGGAAGGTCGTCGGGATCAGGAAGTACGTCGGGTCGGTCTCGTAGTGGACGATCGACTCGGCGATCATCTGGCCCCAGGAGGCCGTGGGCGGGCGGACGCCGACGCCGAGGTAGGAGAGCGCCGCCTCGGTGGCGATCATCCCGGGGATCAGCAGCGTGGTGTACGCGATGATCGGGCCGGAGACGTTCGGCAGGATCTCCCGGGTGAGGATGCGCCAGGAGCGCGCGCCGCCGACCTTGGCGGCCTCGACGTACTCGCGGTGCTTGAGCGACAGGGTCTGGCCGCGGACCACGCGGGCGATGCCGGGCCAGCCGAACAGGCCGATCACCGTGGTCATCAGCAGGATCCGGTTGACGTCCTTGGCCACCGACATCATCGCGATCATGAAGATCAGCGACGGGAAGGACATGGTGAGGTCCATCAGTCGGGACAGGACGCCGTCGACCCGGCCGCCGAAGTAGCCGGCGGCGATGCCGGCCAGGGTGCCGGAGACCACGACCAGGGCGGTGGCGATGAAGGCGATCATCAGCGACACCTGGCCGCCGTGCAGGACCCGGGCGAACAGGTCTCGGCCGGTGACCGGCTCGACGCCGAGCCAGTGCCGGGCGCCGATGCCGCCGAAGTCGCCGATCGGCACGCCGCCGAGGTACGGGTCGATGGCTCGCTTGTCGAACTCCTCGGGGGTCCAGCCGCCGAGGGCGCTCAACGGGCCGGCCAGGGCTGCCAGCAGCACCAGGAGGCCGACCGTGATCAGGCCGAACCGCGCCGACCCCTTGGCCCAGAGCTGGTCCCAGACCAGCCGCCAGGGCCCGCGGCCCGCGGTCTTCGCGGGGCCCGCCGCCGCGACGGGCGCGGCGGCGGGCTCAGTGGTAGTACTACTCATTCCGGACGATCCCTCAGCCCTGGCTCTTCGAGGGGTCCTTGAGACCGATCGAGGCCATGTCGAGCATGCCGGCGTAACCGGCGTTGCCGAACGCGCCGGCCACGTTGGTGCCGACCAGCAGTGCGCGGCGCTGCCACATCAGCGGGACGGCCGGGGCCTTCTTCATGAGGTCCTCGTCCAGCTGCTTCCAGGCCTTGTTGGCCTCGTTGACGTCCGTCATGGCCGCGATCTGGTCCATCCGGTCCATCGTGGCCTGGTCGCGGAACTGGCTGTAGTTGCCCTGGTTGCCCTTCTCCTTGATGGTGCGGCCGTCGAAGATGAAGGGCAGGAAGGTCGCGCCGGACGGGTAGTCCGGGCACCAGCCGTTGATGGTCAGCTCGGGCGCGTTCTTGGTGTCGCCGAGGGTGTCGGTGAAGGCCGACGGGTCGACGGTGTTGACGGTGACCTGGACGCCCGCCTTGCCCAGCGACTGCTGGATGGCCTCACCGCGGGTCTTGTCACCGAGCGAGACGGTGAGCGAGACCTTGAGGTCCGTCTTGCCGGCCGCCTTCAGCAGCTCCTTGGCCTTCGCCGGGTCGCCGGCGGCCGGGATCTTCAGCGGGTCGGCCTTCTCGCCGCCGGTCAGCGAGGGCGGCAGGTAGGAGGTGGCGACCTCCGCGAGCGCCGGACCGCCCCACGCGGTGACCTGGGCCTCGCGGTCGACGGCCCACATGATCGCCTCGCGGACCTTCGGGTCGTCGAAGGGCGCCTTGGCGGTGTTCATGTACAGGTTGTCGGTACAGCCGGTGCGCTCGGCCACCATGCGGGCCTTGACGTCCGGCTTGGGCAGCACCTTCGGCACCGACTCCGGGCGCATCCACGGCATCTCGATCGAGGAGGCGTCGGGGCCCTCGCTCGCGATGATCCGGTCGTCGACCTGGCCGCCCTTGAGGCCCTGGGTCACCACGATCTTGTCCGGGTAGGCCTTGCGGACCGTGTCGGAGGCCGCGTCCCAGTTGCTGTTGCGGACCAGCACCAGCTGCTTGCCGCGGTCGTAGCTCTCGATCTTGTACGGGCCGGAGGAGAACGGCCGGGTGTCGTACTGGGTGCCCTTCTCCTGGGCCGGCGGCACCGGTGCGAAGGTCGGCAGGGTGGCGGTGTAGGAGAACTCGGCGACCGGGCGCTTGAGGTGGAAGACGATCGTCTTGTCGTCCGGCGTCTCGATGCTCGGCAGGTGCTCGCCGGACAGCGGGCCCTTGTAGTTCTCGCCGCCGGCCAGGTACTGGACGGCGTAGTCGGGGCCGCCGGTGAGGTCCGGGGAGAACGAGCGCTCGACGTTGTACTTGATGTCGGAGGACTTGATCGGGGTGCCGTCCTCGTACTTGAGGCCGTCCTTCAGGGTGAAGGTCCAGGTCTTGCCGCCGTCGGACGGGCGGCCGACGTCGGTGGCCAGGTCCGGCACGATCTCGCTGCCGGCGGCGCCCGGCTCGGCCTTGAAGGTGACCAGGGTGCGGTAGATCAGGCGGGTGCCGAAGTCCATCTGCGGCAGCGTCCAGTTGCGGGCCGGGTCGAGGTGGGCGAAGTCCTGGTTGGTCAGCACCGTGAGGGTGCCGCCCTTGACCGGCGAACCGCCGACGATCGTCCCGGCCTCGGCCCCCGGGCCCTTCGTGGAGCCCTGTGCGGCCTCCCCGCCGGTGTCGCTCTTGTCCTTGCTGCCGCAGGCCCCGAGGCCGAGGGTCAGTGTCGCCGCAATGGCCGCCGCGAGGGCCGCCTGGGTACGCCTGGTCATGTGCAACTCCGCTGTGGGGGGGCCAGCCGTGACGGCCCGTCGTCCGCCCCGGGGTGATCCGGGGCCCTGCCGGGAGGGCGACCTCAAGGGGTCTAGCCGCTCCGTGGTGTGACCCGTAACATAGTAATGTGAAATTGCACTGCACAAGAGGTGGCGCGACCCGTTACCGAGCTGTGTCCGTGCCGCCCCCGCGCCCCGATCGGCCGACGCCCGACCCGCAAGGCCCCGATCAGGGAAACCCCGTTCCAGGAAGCCCCGCTTAGGAGTACCCCCGGTGACCCTCCGTCAGACCAGCCTCAACACCGGCAGCCACGACCTCCCCGTGTCCCCCGCCCTCAACGCCTTCATGGGCACCTCCTGGGCCCCGACCCCGCTCCCCGCCGAGAACCGGGTCCCCGCCCACGCCGCGCTGCCCGGCCGCCACGCCCGGCTCTCCGCCGCCTTCCCCGGCGAGCGCCTGATCGTCCCGGCCGGCCGGCTCAAGATCCGCAGCAACGACTGCGACTACCGCTTCCGCCCGCACAGCGCCTACGCCTGGCTCACCGGCCTCACCGGCGAGGACCAGGTCGGCCACGTCCTCGTCCTGGAGCCCACCGGCCCCGAGGGCCACGAGCCCGTCCTCTACCTGCGCCCCCGCTCCGTCCGCGGCGGCGACCCGGTCCGCGGCGCCGAGTTCTTCCGGGACCGCCGCTACGGCGAGTTCTGGGTCGGCCGGCGCCCCGACCTCGACGAGGCCGCCCGGCTCACCGGCGTGCGCGCCGAGCACCTCGACGACCTCGACAAGCTGCTCGCCGGCCCCCAGCCCGCCACCCGCGTCCTCGCCGGCGTCGACGCCGAGCTCGACACCGCCACCGGCCGCCCCGGCGCCATCGCCCGGATCGACTCCGACGCCACCCTGGCCGCCGTCCTCTCCGAACTGCGCCTGGTCAAGGACGCCTGGGAGGTGGAGCAGCTCCAGCTCTCCGTCGACCACACCGTGCTCGGCTTCGAGGACGTCGTCCGCGCGCTGCCCGCCGCGTTCCGCCACCACCGCGGCGAGCGCTGGATCGAGGGCGTCTTCAACCTGCGCGCCCGCGCCGAGGGCAACGGCACCGGCTACGAGACCATCGCCGCCTCCGGCGCGCACGCCTGCGTGCTGCACTGGATCCGCAACGACGGCGCCCTCGACCCGAACTCGCTGCTGCTGCTGGACGCCGGCGTGGAGACCGACACCCTCTACACCGCCGACATCACCCGCACCCTCCCGCTGAACGGCACCTTCACCTCGGTCCAGCGCCAGGCCTACGAGCTGGTCCTGGCCGCCCAGCAGGCCGGCATCGACACCCTGCGCCCGGGCGCCCGCTTCCGCGACTTCCACACCGCCGCCGCGCGCGTCATCGCCGAGGGCCTCGCCGACTGGGGCATCCTCCCGGTCTCCGCCGAGGAGGCCCTGGCCGACGACAGCGGCCTCTACCGCCGCTACACCCTCTGCGGCACCGGCCACATGCTCGGCCTCGACGTCCACGACTGCGCCAAGGCCCGCGCCGAGACCTACCTCGACGGCGTCCTGGAGGAGGGCCACGTCCTCACCGTCGAGCCCGGCCTCTACCTGCAGCCCGACGACGAGACCCTCCCGGCGGAGCTGCGCGGCATCGGCATCCGGGTCGAGGACGACCTCGTCATCACCGCCGACGGGGCCCGCCTGATGTCCGGCGCCCTGCCGCGCACGGTCGACGGCATCGAGTCCTGGATGGCCGGCCTGCTCGCCTGACCGGCACCCGACCCGGCTCGCGGCAGGGGGATCAGGCGACCTTGATCGTCCGGTCCCCCTGCCGCACGGTGACCTCCACCTCGCCCCCGATCGCGGCGGCGTACGCCCGGAGGTTGTCCAGGCTGTCCACCTGCCCGTGCTCGATCTGCGACACCCGCGCCTGGCTCACCCCCAGCACCCCGGCCACCTCCTTCTGCGTCAGCCCCGCCTTCCGTCGCAGCTCGGCCAGCTCGTACCCGCGGATCCGCGCCAGCGTCTCCCGCCGGATCCGCGCCCGGTCCACCACCGCCTCCGGCGAAGCCAGCGCGGGGTTGATCCGCTGCGCCTCCGCCCACACCTCGGTCCAGCTCCGGCCCTTCATGCCCGCTCTCCCTTGTCCAGCTCGCTCACGTACTGCTCGTACCGGGCCTCCGCCAACGGGATGCCGGTGCCGTACCACTGCGACCACTGCCCGTTCTTGTCACCGGCAACGAGAAAGATCGCCTCACGCTCCGCGTCGAACACGAAGAGCATGCGAACTTCCGACCTCCCAGCCGATCCCGGCCGCAACTCCTTGAGGTTGTGAAGCCTGCTCCCCTGGATCCGGTCCACCAGTGGTCTACCGAGCAACGGCCCCCTCCGCGCGAGGATGTCGATGGCGTCCGCGATCTGGTTGGCGGTGTCAGGGTCGTTGACGCAGATGTCCAGGAACCAGTCATTCACCGGACCTACGAGTGTGATCCCCCACACGTGCGCACGTTAAGTTTTGCCTTATACGTTACCGCGCCGCTTTCATCCTGAACCACCCCTGCGGGGGATGATGTGACCGCTGCTGCACGCCCCGGTGGTGCGCCCCGGCGCGATGGGATGATCGACTGCATCACTGGAGCCGGTACGGAGATGCCGACGCCCGCGGAGGCGGTGGAGCGGTCGGGGTTCAGCCTCGACACGCTGCGGTACTACGAGCGGATCGGCCTGCTGGACGCCGTGCAGCGGGACCGCACCGGACGCCGGCGGTTCAGCGCGCACGACCTCGCCTGGCTCGGCATGCTGCGGTGCCTGCGGGACACCGGCATGCCGATCGCGGGCATGCTGCGGTTCACCGAACTCGCGCGCGGCGGGGACACCACGGTCACCGAGCGGCTCGCCGTGCTGGAGGAGCACGACGCCCGGGTCGAGGCGCGGATCGCCCACCTGCGGCAGCAGCAGGGCCACATCCGCGCCGAGATCGGCCACTACCGCTCGGTGCTCACCGACCGGCCGCGCGAGCCTGCTGCCACAGCTCCTCGACGAGTTCCGCCGCCGGCCCGCCGCGTGCCGCCCGGTGGCCCGTCCCGGCCCACAGGTGCATCGCCCCGGTGTCCCCCCGGCGGGTCGCCGCCGCGCGCAGCGGCGAGGTGAGGTGGTGCACCTCCGGGTAGGCGGCCGGGGCGTACGGCTCGTACCGGTCGATGAACGCGTTGCGCAGGCCGCGCGCCGGGCGTCCGGTGAACGCCCTGGTCACCGCCGTCTCCTCGAACTCCGTCAGTGCCGCCCGGTGCGCCGCCGACGCCCCGGACTCGTCCGCGCGCAGCAGCGCCGTCCCGAGCTGGACGGCCACCGCCCCGGCCCGCAGCGCGCCCGCGACCGCCGGACCGTCCGCCAGCCCGCCGGCGGCGATCAGCGGCAGCCCGGTCACCGCCCGTACGGCGGCGAGCAGTTCGAGCAGCGGCAGGTCCCCCGGCCGGTCCGCCGTCCGGTGGGTGGCCCGGTGACCGCCGGCCTCCGGCCCCTGCACGCAGAGCGCGTCCATCCCGGCCGCCTCGGCCCGCCGCGCCTCCTCGGGGGTGGTCACGGTGCCGACCTGGAACGTTCCCGCCGACCGCAGCGCCCGTGCCTCCTCGGCGGAGGGCAGCCCGAAGGTGTAGGACACCACCGGTACCGGGACGGGTTCGGCGAGCAGTGCGGCGATCTTGGCGTCCCAGTCGTCCCGGTCGGGCGCGATCTCCTCCGGCAGCGTGACGCCGTGCCGTTCGGCCTCCGGCCGGAGCCGGTCGCGGTAGGCGGCGACGGCCGCCGGGCCCCCCGGTCCGACGGGGTCGCCCGGCCCGGCGGGCACGAAGAGGTTGACGCCGAAGGGGCGGTCCGTCGTCTCCCGGACGCCGCGGACCTGTTCGATCATCGCGGCGGCGCTCTTGTAGCCGGCGGCCAGGAAGCCGAGCCCGCCGGCGCCGTTCACCGCGGCGACCAGCTCCGGCGTGGACGCCCCGCCCGCCATCGGTGCGGCGATCACGGGCACGGCGAGTCGGTCGAGTTCGTCGGGTCGGACGGCCATCCGGGGATCCTCCACCCACGTGTCACAGAGCGGTTCGAACGGCCACCACCCTACGCCCCGGCCGGTCTACGCCCCCCGCCGGATCAGCCCCCTGGCCCGCGCCTCCCGCACCGCCGCCGTGCGCGACTCGACCCCCAGCTTGGTGTAGACGTGCACCAGGTGCGACTTCACCGTGGCCTGGCTCAGGTGCAGCTGCCGGCTGATCTGCTGGTTGGTGAGCCCGTCCGCGACCAGCCCCAGGACCTCCGTCTCGCGCGCGCTCAGCGCCGCCGCGGGCGTCCGCATCCGCTCCAGCAGCCGGTCCGCCACGGTGGCCGCCAGCGCCGTCCGCCCGGCCGCCGCGGCGCGGACCGCCCGGGCCAGTTCCTCCGGCGGCGCGTCCTTCAGCAGGTACCCGGTGGCCCCGGCCTCCAGCGCCGGCAGGGTGTCCGCGTCGGTGTCGTACGTGGTGACGACCAGGACCCGCGGCGCCCCCTCGCCCCGGGCGGTGATCGCGGCGGTGGCCTGGGCGCCGTTCATCGCCGAGCCGGGCCCGAACTGGAGGTCCATCAGCACCACGTCGACGCCGGGTTCCGCCGCCAGTTCGACGGCCCGCTCGGCGGTGGCCGCCTCCGCCACGATGACGAAGTCCGGTTCGGTCTCCAGGACGGCCCGCAGCCCGGCCCGGACCACCGGGTGGTCGTCGGCGAGCAGCAGGCGGATCGCGCCGTCGGTCATGCGGGTTCCTCCGTGGTGGCGGTGGGCACCGGCAACAGTACGGCCAGTGCCGTGCCCTCCCCGGGCGCGGACTCCACCGCGAAGGTGCCGCCGAGTGCCCGGGCGCGGGCCCGCATCGACGGCAGCCCGAACCCGCCGCCGTCCCCGGACCCGTCCCCGGCCCCGGAGGACCCGGCCCCGGACCCGCCGTTGGCCACGGCCTCCGGGTCGAAGCCCGCCCCGTCGTCCACCACGTCCAGCGCGACCTCCCCGGCCGTGAAGCTGAGCGTCATCTCCGCGTGGCCGGCCCCGGCGTGCCGCACGGTGTTGCCGAGCGCCGACTGCGCGATCCGCAGCAGCGCCACCTCGTGCGGCACCGGCAGCCGGACCCGTTCCCCGGAGACGTGCAGCCGCACCGGCAGCCCGCTGCGCGCCGTCGTCGTGGCGCAGAGCCGCTCCAGGGCGTCGGGCAGCGAACCGCTCTCCAGGTCCGGCGGGGTGAGCGCGCGGACGAAGCGGCGCGCCTCGGCGAGGTTGTCCTGGGCGGCCTGCCGGGCCTGTTCGACGTACTCGGCGGCCGGCCCGCTCCCCGCGGGCAGGGCCCGCTGCGCGGCCCTGAGCAGCAGCTGGATGCTGGAGAGGCTCTGCGCGAGGGTGTCGTGGATCTCCCGGGCGAGCCGTTCGCGTTCGGCGAGGACGCCGGCCGCGTGGTGGGCGGCGGCGAGGTCCGCGCGGGCGGCGGTGAGTTCGTCGATGAGCCGGCGCCGTTCCTCGCTCTCCCGGTAGAGCGCCTGGTAGCCGAGGACGGTCGCGGTGGCGACGGCGGCCCCCAGCAGCGGGCCGATGGCGGCGGCGACGCTGGCGGCGTGCTGGTGCGCCGAGTACGCGGTGATGGCGGCGACGGCGGTGAGCAGCACGGCGGCCGGCCCGGCCCGGCGGCCGAGCAGGTGGAGTTCGAGGAAGTACAGCGGGAAGGCCAGCCAGACCCCGTCCGGGGTGGCGACGAGCACGCCCGCCCAGGTGACGCCGAGCAGCGCGAGCCAGAGCGCGGCGGCCCGCCGGGAGCGGCGGACGGCGCCGATCAGCGGTCCGGCCGCGTAGACGGCGGCCATCGCGGTGGCCGCCGCGGTCACGGCCGCGACGTCGCCGCCCCGGCCGACGGCGGTCCGCGCCACGGCGAGCGCGAGCAGGCCCGCCACCAGCAGGTGCAGGCAGACCTGGAGTACGCGGGCGACGGGGGTGGTTCGTGGTCGTTCGGTCGCCATCCGTCCAGCGTAGGGTCCCCGGCCCCGAACGGCATCAATCAAAAGGTTGAACTCCGCTTCGACCCTTCGATGCGGAGGATGCAATCCCCGGTGCGATGCCCGGGAGCCCCCGTCTCGGCCAGGCTCGTCAGCATCGGGAAACGCGTCTGGAAGAGGGGCCGAAGGTGTTCGTCGCCTGGAGGGATCTTGGGTTCGCCAAGGGGCGGTTCGCCCTGATGGGAACCGTCATCGTACTGATCACCGTGCTGGTCGGCCTGCTGTCCGGGCTGACGGCCGGCCTGGGCCGGCAGAACACCTCGGCGGTCACCGGACTGCCCGCCGACCACCTGGCCTTCGCCAGGCCGGCCGACGGGCAGAAGCTCTCGTTCACCGACTCCCAGCTGACCGCCGAGCAGTGGCAGGGCTGGGCCCGGACCCCGGGCGTCACCTCCGCGGAGCCGCTCGGCATCGCCATCACCAAGGCGGCGGCCGGGCCGCGCACCGCCGCGCTCTCCGTGTTCGGCGTGCCGGACGGCTCGGCGCTGGCCCCGCAGGGCGCGCTGCTCGGCCCCGGCCGGGCGGTGCTGTCGGAGACGGCCGCGAAGGACCTCGGCGGGCTCCGCCCGGGTGACGCGTTCACCCTCGCGGGCCGGTCGCTGACGGTCGCGGCGGTGGCGGGCGACGCCTCGTACAGCCACACCCCGGTCGTCTGGGCGAGCCTCGCCGACTGGCAGCAGGCCGCCCCGGGCGGCACCGGCCACGCCACCGTGGTCGCGCTCACCACCACCCCGGGAACCGACCTGGCCGGCGCCGACGCCCTCCTCGGCACCGAGACCCGCAGCCGGGCGGACGCGCTCGCCGCGATCGGCTCCTACACCTCCGAGAACGGCTCGCTCCAGCTGATGCGCGGCTTCCTGTTCGCCATCTCGGCCCTGGTGATCGGCGCCTTCTTCACCGTCTGGACGATCCAGCGCAGCGGCGACATCGCCGTCCTGAAGGCGCTCGGCGCCTCCACCCGCTACCTGCTGCGGGACGCCCTCGGCCAGGCGGTGGTGCTGCTGGTGCTGGGAACCGCCGCAGGCACCGCGATCGCGGCCGCGCTCGGCGCGCTGATCGGCCCGGCGGTGCCGTTCGTCCTGGACGCGCCGACCGTGCTCGTCCCGGCCGCCGTGATGATCGCGCTCGGCGCGGTCGGCGCGGCCCTGTCCGTCCGCCGGATCACCTCCGTCGACCCGCTGACCGCCCTGGGAAGTGCCCGATGAGCCTGCACCTCGACCGCGTCACCCTCACCTACCCGGACGGCGACGGCCGGCTGACCGCCCTGGACGAGGTCTCGCTGACCGTCCCGAAGGGCACGGTCACGGCGGTGGTGGGCCCGTCCGGCTCCGGCAAGTCCAGCCTGCTGGCGGTCGCCGCGACGCTGATCGCCCCGGACTCCGGCCGGGTGGTGGTGGACGGCGTGGAGACGGCCGGGCTGGACCGCGCCGCGCTCACCGCCCTGCGGCGGGACCGGATCGGGATCGTCTTCCAGCAGCCCAACCTGCTGCCCTCGCTCACCGCCGCCGAGCAGCTGCAGGTGATGGCCCACCTGGACGGCCGCTCCCCGCGTGCCGCCCTCCCCCGGGCGCTGGAGCTGCTGGACGCGGTCGGCCTGGGCGGGCAGGCGGCCCGCCGGCCGCACCAGCTCTCCGGCGGCCAGCGCCAACGCGTCAACATCGCCCGCGCGCTGATGAACGACCCCACCGTGCTGCTGGTGGACGAGCCGACCAGCGCCCTCGACCACGAACGCGGGGCCGCCGTCCTGGACCTGCTGACCGCCCTCACCCACCGGCGCGCCACGGCCACCGTCCTGGTCACCCACGACCGGACCCACCTGACGGCGGTCGACCAGGTCGCCGAGGTCCGCGACGGCCGGCTGACCGTCCCGGCGGCGGTCTGACCCCGGCCGCCGCTACTTCTTCGCCGCGAGCACGTCGTCCACCGAGAGCGTCACCGGGGCCCCGACCGACTCGGGCAGCGTGAACGACTGCCCGGGGTGGTGGACGGCGTGCACCCGGTAGTCGCCGCCCTGCGGGTCGGTGAGCACCATGACCCGCTGGTTCGTCCGGTCCACGATCACGTAGACGGGCACCCCGGCGGACGCGTAGGCGGCGGGCTTCTTCTTGAGGTCGTCCCCCAGGTTCGACGACGTGACCTCGACGACGAGCCTGAAGACCACCGGGTCGTAGCAGTTGTGCTCGACGAGATGGTCGTCGCTGTTCGCGTCGAGGACCGCCAGGTCGGGCACGGCGAAGTCCGACGGCCCGTCCGGCAGCCAGATCCCGACGTTCTGGAAGACCTCGGTCTCCTCGCCGTCCAGGCCTGCCGCGAACAGCCGGCGCATGAGCCGGGTCAGTGATCGGCCGTGCTGCATGTCGGGCGGCGGGGTCACGGTGATCTGGCTCCCGATGATCTCGACCCGGTAGCCGGTGAACTGGTCGGAGATCAGCTCGGCCACTTCGAGCAGGCTCGGCTGCTCCACGGGTCCTTCCACGGTGGCGGCGGACACGGAGTTCCTCCTCGCTGCCGATGTAGGGAACATCATCGTAGGACCGGGGCCCGTCCCCCGGCCCGATCACCGCAACTCACCCGAACGGGCGACTCCCCTACCGCGCCCGCAGCCGCAACGCCGGACGGGCCTCCTCCGCCGCCTCCTCCTGGCCCTCCGCCCACAGCGAGCGGACGTGGCTGAGGTGGCGGGACATGCAGTCCTCGGCGGCGGGGGCGTCGCCGGCGATCATCAGGTCGAGCAGGGCCAGGTGCTCCTCCGCCGAGGACACCAGCTCGCCGCGCTCGGCGAGGCGGTTGAGCCCGTAGAGGCGGGAGCGCTTGCGCAGGTCGCCGACGACCTCCACCAGGCGGGCGTTGCCGGCCAGCCCGAGCAGGTCGAGGTGGAACTGGCGGTCGGCCTCCAGGTAGCCGATCAGGTCGTGCTTGCCGGCCGCGACGACGATCGCCTCGGCCTGCGGGCGCAGCGCCTCCAGCTGCTCGGCGGTGGCGGTGCGGGTGACCCGGCCGACCGTCGGGACCTCGATCAGGGCGCGGATCTCGGTGAAGTCGTCGAGGTCCCGCTCGGTCAGCTCGGTGACCCGGAAGCCCTTGTTGCGGACGGCCTCGACCAGGCCCTCGCGGGCGAGGTCGAGCATGGCCTCGCGGACGGGGGTGGCGGAGACGCCGAAGTCGGCGGCGAGCGCGGGCGCGGAGTAGACCACTCCGGGGCGGAGTTCACCGGAGATCAGGGCGGCGCGGAGCGCGTGGGCGACCTGGTCGCGCAGCCGCTCCTGGACGGAGATCAGGGTGCGGGGTTTGAGGTCGGCCATGGTGTTCCTCCGGGTGGGTGCAGAACACCAGCGTACAATGTCACGTTACGTTGAGTGTGCAACAGTCCGTGATTCGGAGGTTCCGTCAGCGACCGGAGCCCGCGCCGGACCCCATGGTGGCAGGGCCGCCGACCGGTGGCAACGGTCGGCGGCCCCGAACCGCGTCATGCTCCGGCCGGCTCCCCCGCCCCGGCCCCCTTGAAGAGGCCGATCAGGCTGGTCGCGCTGGACGCGCCGTGCCCGGCCTCGACGCCCCGCCGGAAGGTGTCCGCCAGCAGCCGGGGCAGGGCGTCGTCCACGCCGGAGGCCTCCACCGTGTGCCGGACGTGTTCGAGGCTGGCGAGGCCCATGGTGAGCCGGTCGACGTCGCCCTCGTGGTGCCCGGCGGCGATCCGGGGCGCGTAGAAGGCCAGGAAGCCGGGCAGCGAGGCGGCGGTCGAGGCGGCGTAGGGGAGGAACTCCTCGGCCGAGATGCCGTTGGCCTCGGCGACGGCGGTGGCGTGCAGGTAGCCGACCAGCGAGGTCCAGAAGAGGTCCATCTGGATCTGGTAGTACAGCTGGGCCAGCCCGGGGTCGTCGCCCCGGTAGTCGGCGCCGGTGAGCACCTCCAGGGCGGCCCGGTGCTCCCGGAAGAGCCCGACCGGCCCGCTGTAGAAGGTGGCCGACTCCGGCCGGCCGATGCCGGAGGGCGGCACCTGCACGCCGCCGGTGAGGTGGGCGGCGCCGCGTTCGGCGAGCCAGCGGGCGGCTTCCCGGGCGCGCTCGGGGGTGTCCGAGCTGAGGTTGACGACGGTCTTCCCGCGCAGTTCGGGCTCGGCGGCGGCCAGGACGGCGAACACCGCGTCGTAGTCGGTGAGGCTGAGTACGACGAGGTCGTTGGCGGCCACGGCCTCGGCCGCGCCCGGCGCGAGGACGGCTCCCCGGGCGACCAGGTCCCGGGCCCGCCCGGCGGTCCGGTTCCACACCGTGACGGCGTACCCGGCGTCCAGGTAGGCGGCGGCCATCGCCTGCCCCATCGGGCCGAGGCCGATCAGGGTGACAGCCCGCTCGCCCCCTTCCGCCCCGGCCCGGGCGTGCCCGGCGCGCTCGGTGAGATCGGCGCGCTCGGTGAGATCGGCGCGCTCGGCACCGTCGGCGTGCTCGGTGTGCTGTGCAGCAGGCATGGAAGTCCCCTCCGAAGGGCTCGCTAGAACGAACGCTCTATCCAGGAAGGAAGCTAGCACAGCAGTGGAACGAACGCTCTATTTATCGATCGGCTAGACTCGCGCCGTGAAGACGACCACCACCGGCACCCGCGAGCGGATCGTCCGGGCCACCTCCCGGCTGCTCCAGCGCCAGGGGTACGAGGGCACCGGCATCAAGCAGATCTCCCGCGAGGCGGAGGCCACCCTCGGCTCCGTCTACCACTTCTTCCCGGGCGGGAAGCAGGAACTGGCCGCCGAGGCGATCCGCCACGGCGACCAGGAGTTCGCCGAGCTGCTCCGCGCGGGGCTGGACAGCGCGGACGACCCGGCCGAGGCGGTCACCGCCTGCACCCGCCTGCTCGCCGACGCGCTGCGCGAGTCCGACTGGCAGGACGGCTGCCCGATCACCACCACCGCGCTGGAGACGGTCGGCCGGGCACCGGTCATCGAGGAGGCCGTCGCCGAGGCGTTCGCCCACTGGCGCGCCGTCGTCGAGGAGAAGCTGCACGGCTCCGGGATCGGCCTGACCGACGCCCGCGAACTCGCCGCCACCGTCATCAACACCCTGGAGGGCGCGGAGCTGGCCGCCCAGGTGGCCCGCAGCGAGGAACCGCTCCACCTCACCGGCCGCCACCTGGCCCGGCTGATCGCCACCTACCAGTAGCCGGCGCCTCCTCCCCGCCCCGCCACCACCCTCCACCGCCCGCACCGCCCGGTGCCCGGACAGGCGAAAGCGGCCGACGCGGCCGGGGATCCCTCCCGACACGTCGGCCGCAGCTCCGGCCACCCCTGAATCGACCGACCCGGTTCCGGGGAGAACCGGGTACGGAACCGGCACCGGCGCACCCGCCGGCCGGCACACCCGCCCCGGCGCCCCCGCCACCCTCACCGGACCCACCAGGGCGGTCCACCACCCCCGGTACGCCGAGCGCGCCGGCCGCACCGGGCACGCTCGGCATACCGGGTCCGGGCCCCCGGGGAGCGCCAGACCCCCGGGGACCCCGCCGGAGGATCAGCGCGGACCGCGCCGATGCACCTCCGCCGCCACCGCGAGGTCCTGCCAGGCCATCCCCACGCTCTTGAAGAACCGGGGACGGTCCGTCGGCACCGGCGCCTCGCCGCGCACCAGCTCGGCCAGGTTGGCCAGCGGGTCGGCGGCCGTGACGCCCGCCATCAGCAGGTCACCGGCCTCCCGCAGGGCGGCGGACCGCGCCTCCACGTACAGGGCGGACCGGCCGACCAGCACCTCGTCCACCTCCCGGGCGTCCACCTCGTGCGAGCCGACCGCCGCCACCGCCGCGCGGTCCGGCACCAGTGCGCCGTCGAACAGCGGGGTGCGCGCCGTGGTGCAGCAGACCACCACGTCGGCGTCGGCCACGTCGGCCGGCGTGCCGAGGACCGCGGCCAGGCCGCGCGCCCGGGCGTACTGGGCGAGCGCCTCGGCCGGCTGCTCGCTGCGGGCCACCACCGTGACCCGGGTCAGCGGCAGGACGCCGACCAGCGCGTCCAGGTGCCCGTACGCCTGCGGGCCGGCCCCGAACAGGACGAGGTGCGCGGCGTCCGGCGCGGCCAGCCGGCGCAGTGCGGCCGCCGTGACGGCGGGCGTGCGCAGCGCGGTGAGCGCGGCGCCGTCGAGCAGGGCGACGGGCTGCAGGGTTGGACCGTCGAGCAGCAGGTAGCTGCCGGTGATCCGGGGCAGTCCGACGGCCGGGTTGGCGGGTGCGACCCCGGCGATCTTGACGCCGGTGTACGCGGCGGAGGCGGCCGGCATCAGCAGCAGTTCGCCGGCCGGGACCGGCATCGCCGAGCGGGCGGGCCCGGCCTCCGGGTCCAGCCCGTCGAGCAGCACCTGTTCGATCGCGGCGACGGCCTGGGCGGGGGTCAGCTCGACGGCGCCCTGACCGACCGGATCGACCTGGCCCTCCCGGTCGGCCCGGCCGTCCCGGCCGACCCCGTCGGCCGGGGTGTGGCCCGGCGCGGCGGGCCGGAGCGGCTCGGCCTCCGCGCCGGGCGGTACGAGAGCCGCCCGGAGGTCGCCCGTCACAGCAGGAACCCCGTGCCGAGCTCGTCCTGCGGGTCGAGCAGGAACCGGTGCTCGCCCGTGCGGTGCGCGGTGCCGGTCACCTCGGTGACCACGCCGTCGCCCCACGGGTCGCCGCCGGCCAGGACCCGCCCGCCGAAGACCGTCCCGACGATCGACTCGTGCCGCAGCTCCTGCCCGGGCGCGAGCCTGCCCTCGGCGGCGAGCACGGCCAGCCGGGCCGAGGTGCCGGAGCCGCACGGCGAGCGGTCGATCTGCCCGTCCGCGAAGACGGTGACGTTCCGCTGGTTCAACCCGCCGTCCTCGCTCGGGAGTTCGTCGTACAGGATGACCCCGTAGACGCCCGAGAGCCGCGGGTCCACGGGGTGCCGCACGGCGGGCGAGTCGGCCAGTGCGGCCTGGATCTCCCGCCCGGCCGCGGTGAGTTCGGGCAGCTGCTCAAGGCTGACCGACAGCCCGAGCGCGGCCGCCGGAACCGAGGCGTAGCAGGCCCCGGCGTGCGCGACGGCCACCTCGACGGTGCCGCGCGAGGTCTCGACCGGGAGCTTGAGCTCGCCCACCCAGGCGGGCACGTTGCGGAAGGTCACCCCGGTGGTCCGCCCGCCGCTCCGGTGCACCAGCGCGGTGACCCGGCCGGACGGGACGTCGATCCGCACCCGCGCGACGCCGTACTCCGGCGCCGGGATGAGCCCGGAGTCCACCGCCCAGGCGCCGAGCGCGATGGTGCCGTGGCCGCAGGCCGTCGAGTAGCCGTCCTTGTGCCAGAAGAGCACGCCGAGGTCGGCCTCGTCGTCGTCCGGCGGCACCAGGAAGCCGCCGTACATCCCGGCGTGCCCGCGCGGTTCACGGGTGAGCAGCCGGCGCACCTCGTCCAGCGTGCTGGGCCGGGGCGAGGTGGCGGTGCCGCCCGCGCCGATGGCGATCGCCCGCCGCTCGGCGACGGTGTCGCCCGGGATCACCGGGGCTCCGCCGACCACGATCCGGAACGGCTCGCCGGCCGTGTGGTAGTCGACCGTGTCGACGTGGTCGACCGGCATCAGGCACCCCCGGCCGGCAACAGGGTGACCGTGCGGCCCTGGGTGTAGAAGTCGAGCGCCGCCTGGCCCTGCTCCCGCGCGCCGTGGCTGGCGCCCTTGGCACCGCCGAACGGCAGGTGGAAGTCGACGCCGCTGGACGGCGCGTTGACCCGGATCATGCCCGCGTCGAGCCGGTCGGCGACGGCGAGCGCGACGTCCAGGCTGCGGGTGTGCACCGAGGCGGCCAGCGTGTACGGGGTGTCGTTGGCGAGCGCGATCGCCTCGTCCAGGTCGGCCGCGGCGTGCAGCACGGCGATCGGGCCGAAGAACTCCTCGCGCCGCAGCGGGTGCCCGTCCGGCACGTCGGCGACCAGGGTCGGGTCGAGGTACCAGCCGGCCCGCTCCGGCACGCCGCCGCCGGCCAGCACCTCGGCGCCGGCCTCCCGGGCGGAGTCGAGGGCCTCGGTGATCTGGTCCCGCGAGGCGGCGTTGATGACCGGCCCGCAGGCCGTGTCGTCCACCTGCCCGAGGGCCTTGACCAGGGCGGCGCGCAGCGGCTCGTAGGCTTCGCCGACGGCGATCACCCGGCTGGTGGCGGTGCACTTCTGCCCGGCGTACCCGGCGATCGCCGCGGCCAGGTGGGCGGCGGCCTGGTCGAAGTCGGCGTCCGGCAGGACCAGCGCCGCGTTCAGCCCGCCGAGCTCGGCCTGGACCGGGATGCCGCGCTCGGTGGCGGTCCGGACGACCTGCTTGCCGACCCCGGTGGAGCCGGTGAACGAGACCACGTCCGCCGCGCCGACCAGCGTCCCGCCCTCGGCGCCGCCGCCGGGCAGCACGGTGAAGACGTCCGCCGGGAGCCCGGCCTCGGCGACCAGCTCGGCGAGGCGCCGGGCGCAGCCGATCGCCTCCGAGGAGGGCTTGAGCACCACGGTGTTGCCGACGGCCAGCGCCGGGGCGGCCTTCCAGGTGGGGATCGCCAGCGGGAAGTTCCACGGGGTGATCAGCCCGGCCACCCCGTACGGGCGGCGGCGGGTGAGCAGCAGGCCGGGGCCGCCGGCGGTCTCGTGCACGGCGCCGGACGCCGCGTACGGCGCCTGGGCGTAGTACCGCCAGATCGCGACGGTGCGGGCGACCTCGCCGCGCGCCTCGGCCAGGGGCTTGCCGACCTCGCGCACGACCAGCGCGGCCAGCTCCTCGGCGTGCGCCTCGACCGCGTCGGCGATCCGGTTGAGCGCGGCCGAGCGGCCGCCGGCGCCGGCCGCGACCCAGCCGGGCTGTGCCGCGCGGGCGCGGGCGACGGTGGCCTCGACGGCCTCGGCGCCGGGGGCGGGCGCCTCGGCGACGAGGTCCGCGGGGTCGGCGGGGTTGTACGAACGGATCGTCACAGCAGGCAGCCCTTCGGGTGGTTCAACGGGTGATGCGGCGGCTTCAGAGCAGGAAGCCGGCCGGGAACGGGTCGCTGGGGTCGAGGAAGTACTGGGCGGTGCCGGTGATCCAGGCCCGCCCGGTGACGGTGGGGACGACCGCCGGCCGTCCGGCCACCTCGGTCTCCTCGACCAGGCGGCCGGTGAAGGTCGTCCCGATGAAGGAGTCGTTGCGGAAGTCCCGGCCGAGCGGCAGCTCGCCGCGGGCGTGCAGCTGCGCCATCCGCGCCGAGGTGCCGGTGCCGCACGGCGAGCGGTCGAACCAGCCGGGGTGGATGGCCATGGCGTGCCGGGAGTGTTCGGCCGTGGAGCCGGGGGCGAGCAGCTGGACGTGGTGGCAGCTGTGGATGGACGGGTCCTCCGGGTGCACCGGCCGGTCCGGGCTCCCGTTGATCGCGTCCATCAGGGCCAGCCCGGCGTCCAGGATCTCCTGCTTGCGCTCGCGCTCGAACGGGATCCCGAACTCGGCGAGCGGCAGGATGGCGTAGAAGTTGCCGCCGTACGCGAGGTCGTAGCCGACGGTGCCGTAGCCGGGCACCTCGATCTTGCGGTCCAGCGCCTCCGAGTAGGACGGCACGTTGCGGATGGTGACCGCGGTGGCCGCGCCGTTCTCGACCGCCACGTCGGCGACGACCAGGCCGGCCGGGGTGTCCAGCCGGACGGTGGTGACCGGCTCGACCACCGGCACCATGCCGGTCTCGACCAGCACGGTGGCGACGCCGATGGTGCCGTGCCCGCACATCGGCAGCAGCCCGGAGACCTCGATGTAGAGCACCCCGAAGTCGGCGTCGGGCCGGGTCGGCGGCTGCAGGACGGCGCCGCTCATCGCGGCGTGGCCGCGCGGCTCGTACATCAGCAGGGTGCGGAAGTGGTCGAGGTGCTGCTGGAAGTGGACCCGGCGTTCGGCCATGGTGGCGCCGGGGATGACACCGAAGCCGCCGGTGACGACCCGGGTGGGCATGCCTTCGGTGTGCGAGTCGACGGCGTGGAAGACGTGACGGCTGCGCATCTGGTGACGCTCCGTGGGGTGGGGGTGGGTGGTGGGGCCGGAGGCCGGCTGCCCCCGCAGCCGGCCGTCCCGGACACCGGAACTGCGGAGTGGCTACGCGTGGCCCTCGGCCAGCGCCTTCTCGGTGGCCGCGCGGACGGCCGCCTCGATCTCCGGGGTCAGCGGCTGGCGCGGGGCGCGCACCGGGCCGCCGGGGCGGCCGGCGATGTCCATGGAGAGCTTGATCGCCTGGACGAACTCGGTCTTGGAGTCCCAGCGCAGCAGCGAGTGGAGCGACTTGTAGAGCGGCAGGGCCGTCTCCAGGTCCTTCTCGACGGCGGCCCGGTAGAGCGCCGCGCTCGCTGCGGGCAGCGCGTTCGGGTAGCCGGCGATCCAGCCGACGGCGCCGGCCAGGGCCAGCTCCAGCAGCACGTCGTCGGCGCCGATCAGCAGGTCGAGGCCCGGGGCGAGCTCGGCGATCTCGTAGGCCCGGCGGACGTCGCCGCTGAACTCCTTGACCGCGACGATCGAGCCCTCGGCGTGCAGCTGCGCGAGCAGCGCGGGGACGAGGTCGACCTTGGTGTCGATCGGGTTGTTGTAGGCCACGATCGGCACGCCGGCCTTGGCGACCTCCGCGTAGTGCGCCCGGACGGAGTCGTGGTCGGCCCGGTAGGCGTTCGGCGGCAGCAGCAGGACGGAGCCGGCGCCGGCCTCGGCGGCCTGCTCGGCCCAGCGGCGGGACTCGGCGCTGCCGTAGGCGGCCACGCCGGGCATGACGCGCGAGCCGTCACCGGCGGCCTCGACGGCGACCTCGACGACCTTGGCGCGCTCCTCGGCGGTCAGGGTCTGGTACTCGCCGAGCGAGCCGTTGGGGACGACGCCGTCGCAGCCCGACTCGATCAGCCAGCGGACGTGGTCGGCGTACGCGTCGTAGTCGACGGAGAGGTCCTCGCGCAGCGGGATCGTGGTGGCGACCATGATGCCGCGCCAGGGCCGGGTGGTGTCGTGCGGGGTGTGGGACACAGCTTCTCCTTGGTGAGGTGTGACATTTTATTAGGATTCGCGCGGCGGAGACAAGAGTCCCCGCCGTGCGAGTTCAGGGTCGGGACGTGCCTTCCGGCCCGTCCCGGTGCCGCTCGGCCGCGAGTTGCCCGAGCGGTACCGGGCAGGAGAACGGACGGCTGTCGGGCCGCACCTCCTCCGGACCGGCACCCGAACCGGAGCCGGAGCCGCCGTCGGCGCCGCCGGAACCGGCCAGACAGGCCACCGCCGGACCGCACATCCGGCCCTGGCACCAGCCCATCCCGGCCCTGGTCAGCAGCTTCACGGTGCGCGCGTCGCCCGCACCCAGCTCCTCCACCGCCTCCCGGATCCGGTCGACCGGAACCTCCTCGCAGCGGCAGACGTCGGTGTCCGGCCGCAGCCACTCGGTCCAGCCCGGACCGGGCCGGTGGGAGGCGGCCATCAGCTCGGCGAAGGCCCGCAGCCGGGACCGCCGGCGCAGCAGCGCGGTGCGCACCGGCCGGTCCGCCACCGCGTGCGCGGCCAGCTCGCCCTCGGCGATCGCCAGGTCGGCGCCGCCGACGCCGCAGGTCTCGCCGGCCGCCCAGAGTCCGGGCACGGTGGTCCGCAGCCGGGCGTCGACCCTGAGCGCGGCCGTCCCGTCGGGGGTGGTCCGGGTGGCCGCGCCCAGCTCGGTGGCCAGCTCGATCTGCGGCAGCAGGCCGTGCCCGACGGCGAGCGCGTCGCACGCGATCCGCCGCTCGGTGCCGGGCACCGGCCGCCACTCGGCGTCCAGCCGGGCCACCGTGACGGCGGTGACCCGGTCGGTGCCGTGCGCCTCGACCACCGCGCTGCTGCGGCGCAGCCGCACGCCGTGCCGCAGCAGCGCGCTGCCGTGCCCGGCGCCCTCGACCAGCTTGGCCGGGACGGCGGCCAGCACACCGGGGCGCCGGGCGTAGCCGAGGTAGTTCGTGGCCTCGACCACTGCGGGCACCTCGGCCCCGGCGGTGACCAGCGAGGACGCCGCCGCCAGCAGCAGCGGGCCGCTGCCGGCCACCACGATCCTGCGGCCGGGCAGCACCAGCCCGGCCTTGAGCATGGCCTGCGCGCCGCCCGCGGTGACCACACCGGGCAGCGTCCAGCCGGGGAACGGGAGCTGCCGCTCGTAGGCGCCGGTGGCCAGCAGCACGGCCGCGGACCGGACGGTGGCCCGGTCGTCGGCGGCGGGGCCGGTGGTGGCGTGCAGCCGCCAGTCCCGCTCCCCCGCGCGCTCCAGCGCCCAGACCTGGTGGCCGGCCAGCAGCTCGACCCGCCCGGACGCCCGGTGGGCGTCGAGCCGCTGGGCGAGGCCGGTGTAGACGGACCAGCCGTGGTGCAGCCGGTCCGGCCGGGTGGCGCCGAGGCCGGGCGCGGGGTGGCGGTAGTACTGGCCTCCGGTGCGCTGTCCCGCGTCGAGCAGGGCGCAGCGCAGCCCGAGGTCGGCGGCGGTCACGGCGGCGGCCAGGCCGGCCGGGCCGGCCCCGATCACCGCGAGGTCGTACGGCGCCCCCGCGGCTTCGGCGGAACGCGCGCCCGCGGGGGATCCCGAGGCGTCGACGGGGTCAGACGGCGAGGTCGGCACGGCCGTGGCCCTCCTGGGTGGTGACGGTGGTGCCGGGCTCGGCCGGCAGCAGGCAGGTGCGCTGGTTGGGCTGCCCGTCGACG
The DNA here is from genome assembly GCF_056437345.1 of Kitasatospora sp. NPDC042419. Taxonomy (NCBI): domain Bacteria; kingdom Bacillati; phylum Actinomycetota; class Actinomycetes; order Kitasatosporales; family Streptomycetaceae; genus Kitasatospora; species Kitasatospora sp. NPDC042419. The sequence goes on along the minus strand of NZ_JBWKAW010000007.1, from coordinate 55,607 downwards.
GTGGCCAGGCAGTCGAAGCAGGCGCCGATCCCGCAGAACGCCCCGCGCGGCTTCCCGCCGACCCGGGTGGTGCGCCAGGCGAGCACGCCGTCGGCCCAGAGTGCGGCGGCGATCGTCTGCCCGGGCAGCGCGGGCACGGGCCGCCCGTCGAACTCGATGGTGTGCGCGGGCCCGGGTTCGGCCCGGACCAGGTCGGCGGGGGTACGGCGCATGGGTGGGGTTCTCCGTTCAGCTCATCCTGGGGCGCGCGAGCGCCGTCGTCCCGGTGCGGGTGCGCGGTGTGCGGGGGCGCGCGGGCACCGCGGCCCCGGCGCGCACGGGCGCCGTGCGGAGCGCGGTCCGCGCTCCGCACGGGTCACGAGGGGCCATCGGCGACCGGGAAGCGGTCGGCGCGGAACGGCGTGAGGTCCAGTTCGGGGTCCTTGCCGGTGAGCTGCTGGGCGATCAGCAGCCCGGTGGCCGGGGCGAGCCCGATGCCCGCCCCCTCGTGGCCGCAGGCGTGGAAGAGCCCCGGCACCCGCGGGTCGGCGCCGATCGCCGGCAGGTGGTCCGGCAGGTACGGCCGGAACCCCCGGTAGGCGCGCATCACGTTCACCCCGGCCAGGACCGGGAAGAGCGCCGCCGCCTGCGCGGCCAGCCGGTGCAGCACCTCCACCGAGAGCGTGCGGTCGAAGCCGACCCGTTCGCGGCTGGCGCCGATCAGCACCGGCCCGCCCGGGGTCCCCTCGACCACCGCGGAGGTCTGCAGGGCGGCCGATCCGCTGGCCACGTCGGCGACGTAGTCGGCGGCGTACACCTTGCGCCGGACGATCCGCGGCAGCGGCTCGGTCACCAGCACGAAGCCCCGCCGCGGCAGCACCGGGAGGTGGACGCCGGCCAGCGCGGCCAGCTCACCGCCCCAGGTGCCGGCGGCGTTGATCACCGCGGGCGCGTCCAGCCGCCGCCGGTCGGTCTCGACGCCGAGCACCTCTCCGCCGGCCCCCAGCCGGACCGCCCGGACGGTCTCGCCGGTGTACAGCCGGGCGCCGGCCTCACGGGCGGCGCGCAGCAGGTGGGCGGCGGCCAGCGCGGGCTGGACCTGGGCGTCCTGCGGGTAGTGGAACCCGCCGGCCAGTCCGGGGGCGAGGTGCGGCTCCAGCTCGCGCAGCCGCTCGCCGGGGATCTCCTCGGAGTCGACGCCGACCGCGGTCTGCGCGGCGGCGAAGGCGCGCAGGGCGTCCTGCCGGGCCGGCGTGGCGGCGACCACGAGGCCGCCCTTGGGCTCGTACTCGACGGCGGTGCCGAGCTCGTCGGCGATCTCGCGCCAGAGCCGGGTGGAGTACAGCGCGAGGTCGAGCTCGGGGCCGGGCTCCTTGTCGGAGACCAGCAGGTTGCCCTCGCCGGCGCCGGTGGTTCCGCCCGCGACCGGGCCGCGGTCGACGACGGTGACGGCGAGGCCGGCCCGCGCGGCGTAGTACGCGCAGGCGGCGCCGACGACACCGGCACCGACCACCACGACGTCGGGGAGGAGTCTCTGGGAGTGGGACACGGCAGTAATATGTCACATGCCATGGACGGTGCCAAGACCGCCCCTCCCGCCGCGCCGAGGAAGGCGGTCCACCCGTGAAAAACCCCGACCCGCCGCGAAACGGCAGGTCGGGGCTTTCCGGAGCGATCCGCTCGACCGGTCAGGTGATGTCGTCCATCTGCTCGTGCCGGGCGGCCGGCACGGCGGCGGAGGCACTCGGCGCGCCGGACGCCTCGATCGCCTCGGCCCCGGCCACCGGCGCGACCGACAGGTCGAGGTTCGACGCCTCCTCGTCGTCCAGGGCGAGGTCCGGGTTGCGGCGCGCCTTGCGCCGGTCGTTCAGCATCGCGATGCCCACCGCGATGAAGTACAGCCCCCAGATCGGCGCGGCCAGCGCCAGCATGCTCAGCGGGTCGGCACTCGGGGTGGCGAAGGCGGCGAAGACGGTGATGCCCATCACCATGCCGCGCCACCAGCCGAGCAGCCGCTTGCCGGTGACGACGCCCACCATGTTGAGCATCACCAGCAGCAGCGGGAACTCGAAGGCCAGACCGAAGACCAGCACCAGCCTGGTGGCGATGTCGAAGTAGTCCCCGGGCGGGAGGATCGGCGTGGTGTCGTTCGGGGTGAACGAGATCAGCACCTCGACGGTCATCGGCAGCAGCAGCACCGCCAGGCCGACACCCGCCAGGAACAGCGGCGCGCCGCACGTCATGAAGATGACCGTGTACTTGCGCTCGTGCTTGTGCAGACCGGGCGCCACGAAGGCCCAGAGCTGGTACAGCCAGACCGGCACGGTGGCGACCACACCCGCCGTCAGCGCGACCTTGAGCATCCAGTTGAAGCCCGCGGTCAGACCGATGGTCGAGACCTGGGCGCAGCGGCCCTCGGTCTCCTTGATGACGTCGGGGGTGCACTGGGGCAGCGGCTTGAGCAGGAACGACTCGATCTGCTTGTGGAAGATCAGCGCGACGATCGTGAACACCACGATCGCCAGGACCGACTTGACCACGCGGTTCCGCAGTTCCCGCAGATGGTCGGCGAGGGCCATCCGCCCCTCGGGATCCTTGGGCGCCTTCTGCGCCTTGGTGAGCTTGCTCAACCCCGGTCCTCAACTCGTGCGTCGAGGCCCGCCGGTCGGCGGGCCTCCAGTGGTCGTGTGCGCTGCGTGCGGGACGTCACGGCCGGACGCGCTCAGTGCGCCCGGCCGCCGTCGGGCGCGGACGCGCCCGCGGACCGACCGGAGGTCTGCTCGCTCGCCGGCCGGGCGGTCGCGGACGCCCCCGGCGCGGCCTGGATGGTCTTCGCCGTGCCGCCGTCGACCACCGCCGGCTCGGGCTGGGCCGGGGCGTCGGCCGTGCCGTCCGAGCGCATCGCCTTGGTCTCGCTCTTCAGGATCCGCATCGACTGGCCGAGCGAGCGCGCCAGATCGGGCAGTCGCTTGGCGCCGAAGAGCAGAATGGCAATGACCACGACCACCAGAATCGCGATCGGCGAGATCCGCATGCTCGACCACCTTCAGTCATGGCGGCACCGGCGGGCCGCCGCTGCGGGGATGGTAACCGCTGCGGATGACACCGTGACGACGGCCGCCCGAACAGGACAGCGGCCCCCGTCGCACTCAAGGGCCTGCTGAGAGCGTAACGCGCCCCTACCCCCGCGCAGCAGCCCCCCGGCGTCCCCTTCCGACGGTCCCGGCAGGTCGGCCCCGCCGGGACGGGCACGGGAGGGCCGCGAAGCGGGACCGGACAGGAGCCGGACGGAGCGCGGACCGGACGGGGCCGCCCCGGTGGACCGGCGTCAGGAACGCCCCGGCGCCGAGGCCGCGAGCTCCCCGGCCGCCTCGGCCAGGGCCCGGGAGGCGGCGTCCACTCCCTTGGCCAGCGACCGCACGTCCAGCCAGAGCCGGACCGCGAGGACGCCGAGCACCAGCAGACCGGCGGTGGCGGCGAGGACGGCGGCGACGAGCATCCAGGACATGGCCCCACCCTATCGGCCGCCGGGAACCGCCCGCCCCGCCCGGGCCTCCCCCGCCGGCCGGGCCCGGCCGGCGGACGCGCTCAGCTCTCGGCCGGCACCAGCCGCATGGTGCGCACCCCGGCCACGGTCAGCGCCGCGACGATCTTCTCCCCGGCGGGCTTGCGCACGGCCGCCCCGCACAGCGGGCAGCCGAAGCTGTAGTGCGCCTGGGCCGGCGTCCGGCCGAACGTCAGGCGGAACTCCTCGGCCGGGAGCTCCACCTTCTCCCGGCACTCCGAGCAGTAGACCTTGAATCTGGTCCCGGGCTCCACGGCTCAGACCAGCCCCTCCCCGTAGTGGGCCAGCGCCTCCAGCGCCGCCGCGCGCGCCTGCCCGGCGAGCTCCGGCGGGGAGACGATCCGCCCGTCCCGGCCCAGCCGGAGCGCCAGCGGGCGCAGCTGCGAGGGGTCGGCGCTGCGCAGGGTGATCCGCAGCCCGCCGTCGGGCAGTTCCTCGGCCCGGTCGTGGGTGTAGTACTCGGCGACCCAGCGGCCGCCGGAGGAGACCTCGACCACCACCTCGGGGTCGTCGGCGGAGGGGTTGACCAGCCCGCCCGAGAGGTCGCGCGGCTCGCGCTTGGGCGGGTCGGCGGGGACGTCCAGCACCCGGATCTCGGCGACCCGGTCGAGCCGGAACATCCGGTGGTCCTCGGAGGTCCGGCACCAGGCCTCCAGGTAGGTGTGCCCCTCGGTGAGCAGCCGGATCGGGTCGACCTCGCGCTCGGTCATGCCGCCGCGCCCGTGCGAGTAGTAGCGCAGCCAGAGCCGCCTGCCCTCGCTGAGCGCGCGGTCGATGTCGGCGAAGACGTGGCTCTCGGCCTCGAAGGTGACGCCGACCCGGGCGCTGCCCTCGGCGCTCTCGCCGGCCGCGTTCTCGATCTTGGCGACGGCCCGGGTGAGCGCCTCCCGGTCACCGGCCCGGAGACCGGGCAGCCCGGCCACCGCGCGGGCGGCGACCAGCAGGGCGGTCGCCTCGTCGGCGGCCAGCCGCAGCGGCTGGGCGACGTCGTCGACGTTGTGCCACCAGATCCGCTCGCCGTCGGTGTCGATGTCGAGCAGGTCGCCGCCGCGGAAGCTGGTGCCGCACATCGGCAGCACGTTGAGGTCGCCGATCAGCTCGCGCTCGGTGATGCCGAACGCGCGGGCGACCTCGGCCACCTCGGCCCCGGGGCGCTCCCGCAGGTAGGTGACCAGCGAGAGCATCCGCCGGGTCTGGTCGATCGCGTTGCTCATGCCCGCACATCCTCCACCACAGTGCCGGCCACCGCGCGCAGCCGGTCGATCACGTCGGCCCGCAGCTCCTCCGGTCCGACCACCAGCACGTCCGGCCCGAACTCCGCCAGGTCGGCGCCGAGGCCGTTGCCGTACGGGATCTCCAGCTCGTCCCAGCCCTCGTCGGAGCGCCGGGTGGAGAGCGCCTTGGTGCGCAGCGGGAACCCCGCGCCGCGGCGGACCTTCACCACGGCCGTGGCGGTGGCCCCTTCGCCGGCGAACTTGGCGACGGTGGCCCGGACGTCCACGTGCTCCGGCACGGTGCCCAGGAAGGCGCCGGAGCGGGCCCGGACCTTGCCGGTGATCCGGCTGAGCCGGAACACCCGGGCGTCCTCGCGGTCGCGGTCCCAGCCCGCCAGGTACCAGTGGCCGCGCCAGCACTCCAGGGCCCACGGCTCCACGCTGCGCTGCTCGACGGCGGCGGCGCCGGCCTTGCGGTACTCGAAGGTGACCGGGCGGCGGTCGCGGGCGGCGGTGAGCAGCGGCTCGAACGCGGCCTCCCGGGCCGGGATCCGCGGCTCCAGGGCGGGCCGGCCCTCGGTCTCGGTGAACGGGACGCCGGCCGCGCGGAGCTTCTGCAGCGCGCCGCTGGCGGCGCCGGACATCTTGGCCTGCTGCCAGACCCGGGCGGCGAGGGTGAGCGCGGCGGCCTCCTCGGCGTCGAGGGCGATCTCCGGCAGCCGGTTGCGGTCGGCGCGGGCGAGGTAGCCGAGTTCGCCGTCGAGGGCGTTCTCGTCCACGTCGATGACCAGCCCGAGTTCGCGCAGGTCGTCCTTGTCCCGCTCGAACATCCGGTTGAAGGCCTCTTCGCTGCTGTTCTGCCAGGCCTCGCGATACGCCTCGATGGATTCCCGCAGCTCCTTCTTGGAGAGCGGACGTCTGGTGTTCATCAGGCACAGGGCGAGATTCATCAGCCGCTCTGCCTTGGCGATCGCCATCGCTGACCCTTCCGGTGTGCCGCGCCGCGCGCGGGGTGCGCCCGCCGGGCCGTCGTGGGACCCGGCGGGACCGACCGTACCGGTAGCGGTACGCAGTGCAAAAGCCGAGTCCGGAAACGCGTGGGGCCGCACCCCGTTCCCGGGGTGCGGCCCAGCGTCACGACCGGTTTCAGACGCCGATCAGGTCGACCACGAAGATCAGGGTCGAGCCGGCCGGGATGGCCGGGGTCGGCGACTGGTTGCCGTAGCCCAGGTGCGGCGGGATGACCAGCTCGCGGCGGCCGCCGACCTTCATGCCGGCGACGCCCTGGTCCCAGCCCTTGATGACGCGGCCGCCACCGAGCGGGAACTTGAACGTCGAGCCGCGGTTCCAGCTGGCGTCGAACTCCTCGCCGGTCGCGTAGGTCACGCCGACGTAGTGGACCTCGACGACCTGGCCGGGCTTGGCCTCCTCGCCGGTGCCGACGACGATGTCGCGGATCTTGAGCTCGGCCGGCGGGTCGCCGACCGGGAAGTCGATCTCAGGCTTGCTCACTGTGCCTCTTCTCACGGTTGGTTCGGTCCATGACCAAGCGGCGGGCGCCCGCACCCCCGGTCCGTTACCGGACCACGGTACGGGCGCCCGCCGCCCGTCCGGGCACGGGCCACGCGGCCCGGCCCGAAGGTCACACGCACACCATTGTCACCCGAAAGTGGATCAGCCCTGACCGGCGTCGAGGATGTCGACGACGAAGACCAGCGTGGAGTTGGCCGGGATGTCGCCCTGGGCCTGGTCCTTGTAGCCCAGCGAGGCCGGGATGACCAGCTCGACCCGGCTGCCGATGGTCTGGCCCTCCAGGCCCTGGTCCCAGCCGGCGATGACCTGGCCGCCGCCGAGCGGGAACGAGAACGCCTGGCCCTTGCTCAGCGAGGAGTCGAAGACCTTGCCGTCCTTGAACAGCGCGCCGGTGTACTGGACGAGGATCTTCTCGCCCTTCTCGACCTTGCGGCCCTCGCCCTTGATCAGGACGTGGGACTTCAGCTCGGTCGGGTCCGCGGCGCCGGGCACCGGGACGATCTCGGCCGGCTTCTTGCCGTTGTCCTTGACCTGCGGGAAGTCCGCGGGGGGCGGGGTCACGGTGCCGCCGACCACGGCGTCCGGGGCGTTGCTGTTCCGGATGTCGATCACGAAGATCAGGTTGTCGGCCGCCCCGATCGACATGCTCGGGTTGCCCTGGGCGCCGAAGGCGGCGGCCGGCGGGGCCACCACCAGCAGCCGGCTGCCGGCCTTCTTGCCGATCACGGCCTGGTCGAGCGCCGGGATCAGCGCGTCGGTGCCGGCCTGGAAGATCTGCGGCTTGCCCTTCTCGTCGTACGAGGAGGGGATGTCCTTGCCGGTGTTCCAGTCCTTGCCGGTGTAGTCGACCGAGGTCCAGGAGTTCTTCTCGACCTTGGGACCGGTGCCCTCGGTGAGGACCTTCACCACGAAGCTGCCGTCCGCCTGGTCCGCGGGGACCTCGATGGCGGCCTTCTTGCCGAACTCGCCGGTGACCGTCGGCAGCACCTTGGCGGTGTCCTTGATCGGCGGGACCGGCTCGGCGGTCGGCGTGGCCGGCGCGCTCTTGGCCGCGTCCGGCTTGGCGGCGGCGGTGTCCGACGAGTCGTCCTTGTTCACCAGGTACAGCGTCACGGCACTGCCGATCAGCAGCACGGACAGCACCGTGCCGAGGATCACACCCAGCTTGCCGACGTTCCCCGGGTTCTCGTCGTACCCGGCCTCGGAGGTGTCCTGGCGGCGCACGGTCGACGCGAAGATCTGCGGGGTGTCGTCGGTCTTCGTCCCGCCCGCCGGCCGCGGGGCGTCACCGGGCTGGGCCCAGCCCGCCTGCTGCTTCAGGATCGACGGCGGTACGACGATCGACTCGCCGTCACCCGGAAGCGGGCCACCGGGCCGCGAGTCTGCCGGGTCACCGGCGGAGCTTCCGTTCGCGGTGCCGGCTCCGCCCGGGCTCGACGCTTTCTCAGACATGACTCCCCATCCATCTCGCCACGAGGTCTTCGAGGTCTACGGCCGGCGTGGTGGGCGCCGGGTGCTGCCGCACTGCACGCCCGGACCCCGGACGCCGGCGGCGCCTACCACAGTGCGAGGGCAGTATGACAGGTCAGGATGAGGGCGGGCGCTTCCCTGTGCGAGCGCCCGCCCAAGCGTACGGAATCCCCACGGCCTTTCCCAGGCCGCGGAGAGGGCTACACGGCCTCCAGGATGTCGATCACGAAGACCAGCGTCGAGTTCGGCGGCACCGCGCCCTGCGCCTGGTCCTTGTAACCGAGCGCCGGCGGCACCACCAGCTCGACCCGGCTGCCGACGTTCTGGCCCACCAGGCCCTTGTCCCAGCCCTCGATCACGCTGCCGGTGCCGATCTGCAGCGCCTGCGCACCGCCGTGGCTCCACGAGGAGTCGAACTGCTGGCCGTTGCTCCACAGCACCCCGGTGTACTGCACCACCAGGGTCTGCCCCTCCTTGACCTGCTTGCCCTCGCCCTTGATCAGCACGGCCTGCTGGAGCTCGGTCGGCGGCGCCTGCCCGGGCGGAACGGTGATCGTCACCGCGGCCTTGCCGTTGTCCTTGACCTGCGGCATCGTCGCCGGCGGCTGCGTCATGGTGCCGGAGAGCGTGGAGTCCGGCGGCAGGCTCTCCATGATGTCCAGCACGAACACCACGGTGTCCCCCGGACCCACCCCGAGCTGGCTGCTGCCCTGGCTGCCGAACGCGGCGGCCGGCGGGGCCACCACCAGCAGCCGGCTGCCGACCTTCTTGCCGATCACGCTCTGGTCGAAGGCCGGCACCAGCTGCCCGCTGCCGGCCTGGTAGAGCTGCGGCTTCCCGCCCGCGTCGTACGAGCTGGGCAGGTCCTTGCCGGTGGTCCAGTCCTTCGCGGTGTAGTTGACCGTGACCCAGTCGCCCTTGTTGACCGTCGACCGGTCGCCCTCGCTGACGGTGTTCACCACGAACTGGCCGCTGGGCTGGCCCTCCGGGAGGGTGATGGTGGCCTTGCTCCCGAACCCGCCGCCGGACAGCGTCGGCATCGGGGAGGCCTCGTTCACCGGGGTCGGCACGGTGGGCGCGGCACTGGGCGACGCCGTCGGCGTGGCCGGGCTGGCGGGTTTGGTGGAGCTGCTGCAGGCCACCGCCAGCAACAGGGGCAGGGTGAGAAGCAACCCGGCGGTGCGGCGCACGGCGTTCCTAACTGTCGGTCAAAGTCGGCTCTCCGGACTCGACGGACAGCGTATTCCCCGACGGTGCCCGGCCCCGGTAGACACCACCGGGGCCGGGCACCGCAAAGATCACACCGGCGGGGACTCCGGCCCTGCTCACATCCCCGCGATGAGCTTCTCCACCCGCTCGTCGACCGACCGGAACGGGTCCTTGCACAGCACCGTCCGCTGCGCCTGGTCGTTCAGCTTGAGGTGCACCCAGTCGACGGTGAAGTCGCGGCGCTGCTCCTGCGCCCGGCGGATGAAGTCCCCGCGCAGCCGGGCCCGGGTGGTCTGCGGCGGGATCGACTTGGCCTCGAAGGTCTTCAGGTCGGTGGTCACCCGCTGCGCCTGGTTCTTCGCCTGGAGCAGGTAGAACAGCCCGCGGCGGCGGTGGATGTCGTGGTACGCGAGGTCGATCTGGGCGACCCGCGGGTTGCTCATGCTCATCTGGTGCTTCTCGCGGTAGCGCTCGATGAGCTTGTACTTCATGATCCAGTCGATCTCGGTGGCCACGTCGTCCAGCCGCTCGGTCTTCACCGCCTCCAGGGTGCGGCCCCACAGGTCGAGGACGCGCGCGATGGTCCCGGTGTTGATGCCCTTGCGGTCGGCGAACTCCAGCGCCTTGGTGTAGTACTCCTCCTGGATGTCCAGCGCGCTGGCCTCCCGGCCGTTGGCCAGCCTGACCTGGTGGGTCCCGGTGAGGTCGTGGCTGACCTCGCGGATCGCCCGGATCGGGTTCTCCAGGGTGAGGTCGCGCATCACCACGCCGGCCTCGATCAGCCGGAGCACCAGGTCGGTGGAGCCGACCTTGAGCAGGGTGGTGGTCTCGGACATGTTGGAGTCGCCGACGATCACGTGCAGCCGCCGGTACCGCTCGGCGTCGGCGTGCGGCTCGTCCCGGGTGTTGATGATCGGACGGGACCGGGTGGTCGCCGAGCTGACGCCCTCCCAGATGTGCTCGGCCCGCTGGCTGACGCAGTAGACCGCGCCGCGCGGGGTCTGCAGCACCTTGCCGGCGCCGCAGATCAGCTGGCGGGTCACCAGGAACGGGATCAGCACGTCGGCCAGCCGGGAGAACTCACCGTGCCGGGCCACCAGGTAGTTCTCGTGGCAGCCGTAGGAGTTGCCGGCCGAGTCGGTGTTGTTCTTGAAGAGGTAGACGTCCCCCGCGATGCCCTCCTCGTGCAGCCGCCGCTCGGCGTCGACCAGGAGTCCCTCAAGGATGCGCTCGCCCGCCTTGTCGTGCGTCACCAGCTCGATGACGTCGTCGCACTCGGGGGTGGCGTACTCGGGGTGGGAGCCGACGTCGAGGTAGAGGCGGGCACCGTTGCGCAGGAACACGTTGCTGCTGCGGCCCCAGGAGACTACGCGGCGGAAGAGGTACCGGGCCACCTCGTCCGGGGACAGCCTGCGCTGCCCGCGGAACGTACAGGTGACGCCGTACTCGTTCTCCAGCCCGAAAATTCGGCGGTCCATGGGCCATCATCCATTCTCTGATGGGAGCTGTCCGAAACCGCCTCCGCGACGCCGTCCCGGCCGCCGCAGGGGCACCGGGGTCCCCGCGGCGGTCGTCGCCGGCCGCCGCGGGGACCCCGCAGGCACTACTGGTCGGAGTCGTCCGGCGGGGTGGCCGCCGGCTTCTCCTCGTCGTCGGTCTCGGCGGACTCGTCGCCGTCGAGGAGCCGGGCGAGCTGGCCGCCCAGGATCCGCTTGAACTTGCGCTGCTGGAAGCGCTGGCGGTCCAGCACCGCCACCTCCAGCTGCTCGGGGGTGAGGGTGCGCGGGCTGCCGCCGTTGGGGTCGCGGGCGAGCGAGTCCACGGCGACCTTCACCGCGTCGGTCAGCGAGAGCCCGCCGCGGTGGCGCTGGCCCAGGTAGTTGCCGATGGAGTCGGCGTTGCCGCCGACCACCACGTAGTTCTTCTCGTCGACGACCGAGCCGTCCGGGGTGAGCCGGTAGATCTGGTCCTCTTCGGTGGTGCGGCCGACCTCGGCCACGATGAGCTCCACCTCGTAGGGCTTCTCGCCGACCGAGGAGAAGATGGTGCCGAGCGTCTGGGCGTAGACGTTGGCCAGGCCCCGGGCCGTGACGTCCGCCCGGTCGTAGGAGTAGCCGCGCAGGTCGGCGTAGCGGACGCCGCCGATGCGCAGGTTCTCGAACTCGTTGTAGCGGCCGACCGCCGCGAAGGCGATCTTGTCGTAGATCTCGGAGACCTTGTGGAGCGCCCGGGAGGTGTTCTCGGCGACGAAGACGATGCCGTCGGCGTAGGTGAGCACGACCACGCTGCGACCGCGCGCGATGCCCTTGCGGGCGTACTCAGCGCGGTCCGCCATGGCCTGCTGGGGCGAGACGTAGAACGGTGTCGACACCGGCGGTCGTCCCTTCCTTGGTAGGTGTGGCTGACGGCTAGAGCAGCGGGGCCTGCGGACCGTTGGGGTGGGTCAGGCGGTGGTCGGTGATGGAGACGGCGATCTCGGCGACCTCGTCGTCGGTGAGCCGGCGGAAGCCGTCCTCGGTGATCAGCGACACGATCGGGAAGATCTTGCGGGCGAGGTCCGGGCCGCCGGTGGCGGAGTCGTCGTCCGCCGCGTCGTACAGGGCCTGGACGACCGCGGTGGAGGCCTGCTGGGCCGTCAGGTCCTCGCGGTAGAGCTTCTTCAGCGAGCCGCGGGCGAAGACCGAGCCGGAACCGGTGGCGGCGAAGCCCCGCTCCTCGGAGCGGCCGCCGGTGACGTCGTAGGTGAAGATCCGGCCGCGCCCGAGGTCGAGGTCGTAGCCGGCGAAGATCGGGACGACGGCCAGGCCCTGCATCGCCATGCCCAGGTTGCCCCGGATCATGGTGGTGAGCCGGTTCGCCTTGCCCTCCAGGGAGAGCACCGTGCCCTCGATCTTCTCGTAGTGCTCCAGCTCCAGCTGGAACAGCCGGACCATCTCGATCGCGAGGCCGGCGGTGCCGGCGACGCCGACCGCGCTGTACTCGTCGGCCGGGAAGACCTTCTGCATGTCCCGCTGGGCGATCACGTTGCCCATGGTGGCGCGGCGGTCACCCGCGAGGACGACGCCGCCGTCGAAGACCACCGAGACGATGGTCGTGCCGTGCGGGGCCTGGACGACGCCCTCGGGCAGGCTGCGCCGGCCCGGGATGAGCTCCGGCTGGTGGTCGGCGAGGAAGTCGAGGAACGACGAGGACCCCGGGGTCAGGAAGGCAGCCGGTAGACGCCCGGTGCCACGGATGTTGGCTTCCACACGATTCCTTCCAGGTAGCTTGAAGCGCGCACTGCCCGCACCCTACCCGCCGGACGATCACTGTCCAGTAGGGCGGAGGGCCGGACCGGGGCGGACGGACGGCTCCCGCCGCCCGCCCGCCGTTCCCGGTCGCAACCGTGAATTCCCGGAATGCCCGGAGGGGGTTGCCGGGGTTACTGCCCGCCCTTTTGCACGAACTGCCGCACGAAATCCTCGGCGTTCGACTCCAGGACTTCGTCGATTTCGTCCAGAACCGCGTCGACGTCGTCGCTCAGCTTTTCCTGGCGCTCCTTGAGCTCGTCGGAATTCTGCGCTTCCGCGGCCTGCTCCTCGACCTCCTCGGAGGAGCGGTTCGCCCGCTGCTGGCCGCCGCCGGTGTCCTTGCTCGCCATTTCCCTCACCCCGCTCGATCGTCTGGCACGGTTTGGTCGCTGCTTGCTGCACCGACCCTATACACAAGGTGCGACTACCCGCTCCGGTTTGCCGGTGGCGCTTCCTGTCCAACACCCGCTGCCACCCCGGATGATTCCCATTCGCCGGGCGTTCACCCGTGGTGATCGGAAAACTACCCGCCGGAGAGCACGCGGAGCAGGTCCTCCGCGGTGCGGCAGCGGTCCAGCAGTTCCTTGACGTGGTTCCGGGTGCCGCGCAGCGGCTCCAGGGTGGGGACGCGCTGGAGCGAGTCCCGCCCCGGCAGGTCGAAGATCACCGAGTCCCAGGAGGCGGCCGCGACGTGCTCCGCGTACTGGTCGAGGCAGCGCCCGCGGAAGTACGCCCGGGTGTCCTCCGGGGGCTTCGTGACGGCCCGCTCGACCTCTTCCTCGGTGACCAGCCGGTCGAACCGCCCGCGGGCCACCAGGCGGTTGTAGAGGCCCTTCTCGGGGCGCACGTCGCTGTACTGGAGGTCGACCAGCTGGAGCCGCGGGCTGTCCCACTCCAGGGCGTCCCGGCTGCGGTAGCCCTCCAGGATCTCCCGCTTGGCGATCCAGTCCAGCTGCCGGGAGAGCGACATCGGGTCGCGCTCCAGCCGGCCCAGCACGTCCTCCCAGCGCGCCAGCACGTCCACGGTCTGCTCGTCGGCGTCGGTGCCGAAACGGTCCTCGACGTACTTGCGGGCCAGCTCGAAGTACTCGAGCTGGAGCTGGACGGCGGTGAGCCGCCGGCCGCTGCGCAGCGTGATCAGGTGTTTCAGCGTGGGGTCGTGGGAGACCCGGTGCAGGGTGCGGACCGGCTGGTCGACGGCCAGGTCGGAGGCGATGAAGGCGTCCTCGATCATCGCCAGGACCAGGGAGGTGGTGCCGAGCTTGAGGTAGGTGGAGATCTCGGAGAGGTTGGCGTCCCCGATGATCACGTGCAGCCGGCGGTACTTCTCGGCATCGGCGTGCGGCTCGTCCCGGGTGTTGATGATCGGGCGCTTGAGGGTGGTCTCCAGACCGACCTCGACCTCGAAGTAGTCGGCCCGCTGGCTGATCTGGAAGCCGTTGGCCGAACCGTCCTGCCCGATCCCGACCCGGCCCGCGCCGGTGACCACCTGGCGGGAGACGAAGAACGGGGTGAGGTGGCGGACGATGTCGGCGAACGGCGTCGCCCGCTTCATCAGGTAGTTCTCGTGGGTGCCGTAGGAGGCGCCCTTGTTGTCGGTGTTGTTCTTGTAGAGGTGGATGGTCTGCCCGTTGGGCAGCTCCAGCGCGCGCTGTGCGGCGGCCGCCATGATCCGTTCGCCGGCCTTGTCCCAGAGGACGGCGTCGCGCGGGTTGGTCACCTCGGGCGAGCTGTACTCGGGGTGCGCGTGGTCGACGTAGAACCGGGCGCCGTTGGTGAGGATGACGTTGGCGAGGCCGATGTCCTCGTCGGTCAGCTGGCTGGCGTCCGCGACGTCCCGTGCGAGGTCGAAGCCCCGGGCGTCGCGCAGCGGATTCTCCTCCTCGAAGTCCCAGCGGGCCCGCCGTGCCCGGTGCATCGCCGCCGCGTACGCGTTGACGATCTGGGACGAGGTGAGCATGGCGTTGGCGTTGGGGTGCCCCGGCACGGAGATCCCGTACTCGGTCTCGATGCCCATCACGCGCCGTACGGTCATGCGGCCCTCCTTGCCCGGTGTGCCGCCCCCGACGGGCGGAACACGCTGACGTACCGCTGAACAACACCGAAGCGGGCGGTCTGCCTGCGAACGGTGGGTCGAGCCTAGAACGCGGCACCGACCGGCGGGCCCCGAGACGCGCCGTCCGGCTGCGGGGCCGCGAGGCGCCACAGCCGGACGGGGCTAGGGTTCCGGGGACCGCGGGCGGCCCTGACCGGATCGGATCGGTTACAGGTACTGCCCGGTGTTGGCGACAGTGTCGATCGAGCGGCCGGACTCGGCGCCCTGCTTCCCGGTGACCAGGGTGCGGATGAAGACGATCCGCTCGCCCTTCTTGCCGGAGATCCGGGCCCAGTCGTCCGGGTTCGTGGTGTTCGGCAGGTCCTCGTTCTCCTTGAACTCGTCCACGCAGGCGTTGAGCAGGTGGGCGACGCGCAGACCCCGCTGACCGTGGTCGAGGAAGTCCTTGATGGCCATCTTCTTGGCCCGGTCGACGATGTTCTGGATCATCGCGCCGGAGTTGAAGTCCTTGAAGTACAGGACCTCCTTGTCACCGTTGGCGTAGGTGACCTCCAGGAAGCGGTTCTCCTCCGTCTCGGAGTACATCCGCTCCACCACCGACTGGATCATCGCCGCCACCGTGGCGTCCACGGAGCCGTCGTGCTCCTTGAGGTCGTCCGGGTGGAACGGCAGCGAGTCCTTGAGGTACTTGGAGAAGATGTCCTTCGCGGCCTCGGCGTCCGGGCGCTCGATCTTGATCTTGACGTCCAGGCGGCCGGGCCGCAGGATCGCCGGGTCGATCATGTCCTCGCGGTTCGAGGCGCCGATGACGATGACGTTCTCCAGGCCCTCCACGCCGTCGATCTCGGCGAGCAGCTGCGGGACGATGGTGTTCTCCACGTCCGAGCTGACACCGGAGCCGCGGGTGCGGAACAGCGACTCCATCTCGTCGAAGAAGACGATGACGGGCGTGCCCTCGCTGGCCTTCTCCCGGGCCCGCTGGAAGACCAGGCGGATCTGCCGCTCGGTCTCGCCGACGTACTTGTTGAGCAGCTCCGGGCCCTTGATGTTGAGGAAGTAGCTCTTCCCCTGGGGCCGGCCGGTGACCTCGGCGACCTTCTTGGCCAGCGAGTTCGCGACGGCCTTGGCGATCAGCGTCTTGCCGCAGCCGGGCGGGCCGTAGAGCAGCACGCCCTTGGGCGGGCGCAGCTCGTACTCCTTGAAGAGGTCCGCGTGCAGGTACGGCAGCTCGACCGCGTCCCGGATCAGCTCGATCTGGTTGGCCAGGCCGCCGATCTGGCGGTAGTCGATGTCCGGGACCTCTTCGAGGACCAGCTCCTCGACCTCGGACTTCGGCACGACCTCGTACACGTAGCCGGAGCGGGGCTCCAGCAGGAGGGCGTCCCCCGCCCGGAGGGTGATCTCGCGCAGCGGTTCGGCGAGGCGCACCACCCGCTCCTCGTCGGTGTGGCCGACGACCAGGGCCCGCTCGCCGTCCTCCAGGACCTCCTTGAGGGTGACGAGGTCGCCGATGCTCTCGAAGGCCATCGCGTCCACGATGTTGAGGGCCTCGTTGAGCATCACCTCCTGGCCACGCCGCAGCTCGTCCAGGTCGACGTTGGGGCTGACGTTCACGCGGAGCTTGCGCCCGCCGGTGAAGATGTCGGCGGTGCCGTCCTCGTTGGCGCTGAGGAAGACGCCGAATCCGGCCGGGGGCTGTGCCAGCCGGTCCACTTCCTCCTTGAGGGCCACGATCTGGTCGCGGGCCTCTCGCAGGGTGGAGGCGAGCCGTTCGTTCTGGGCGGTCACGCCGGCCAGGTTGGTCTGGAGCTCGACGATCCGCTCTTCGAGGATTCTCGAATTGCGCGGCGAGTCGGCGAGCTTGCGGCGCAGGACGGCGATTTCCTGCTCAAGGTACGAGACCTGAGCGGTCTCGTCGGAACCACGAGCGGGCCTGCCGGTGCTGCGGTTGTAGTCGTCATCGTGGGCTGCCACGGTCCTCACCTCCTCCGGGGAGCTGGACGCTTCCAGACCCTACCTGGGACCAGGGGTCCGTAAACCCCTAGATCAAGAAAGATGGAACGGGCGTGTCCGATCTTCGCCCTCGCGTGCTTCCCCTCTGCTAGGGGGATACCCACCGCGCACGGGCCAAAGCGGACCAGATGTATCGTCGATCGAGTCGATATCCGATCGCGACCGCTGCCTGAGGTCCGATCGTTGTACGAATGGCGGGAATGCCCCGAGAAGGGGCGTCCCGGGACAGAAACGGCGGAAAAGCATGTCGGTGAGCGAGTCGGCGGCGGCGTCAGAGCCGCTGGAGGTCTGGATCGACCAGGATCTGTGCACCGGCGACGGCATCTGCGCGCAGTACGCGCCGGAGGTCTTCGAACTGGACATCGACGGCCTCGCCTACGTGAAGGGGG
This sequence comes from Kitasatospora sp. NPDC042419, assembly GCF_056437345.1. Lineage (NCBI taxonomy): Bacteria > Bacillati > Actinomycetota > Actinomycetes > Kitasatosporales > Streptomycetaceae > Kitasatospora > Kitasatospora sp. NPDC042419. The sequence goes on along the minus strand of NZ_JBWKAW010000007.1, from coordinate 38,889 downwards.
CCGACGACGAGCTGCGCCAGCAGCCCGGCGAGACGGTGCCGGTGCCGCTGACGCTGCTTCAGGACGTGGTGGACTCGGTGAAGGACTGCCCGGGCGACTGCATCCACGTCCGCCGGGCCGCCGACCGGGTCGAGGTGTACGGCCCGGACGCGGAGTAGGCGCCGGCCCGCCCCGAAGGGGCGGAGCGCCCGGAGGCGAGCGGGCGAGTAACAGCGCAGGCCCGCCCCGAGCCGAAGGGCGCGCCGGTGTCGAGAGCGACGCGCGACAAGCGACGCAGGAGTGCCGGAGCAAGGAGCGTCGACACCGGGTCGGAGCGCCCGGAGGCGAGCGGGCGAGTGACAGCTCAAGCCCGGCTGAGCGGGGCGGCGGTCTGGGAGCGGTCCCAGCCGCCGCCCTTGCGCGTCCAGGTGAGGTCGAGTGAGATGTCCGGCTCGAAGCGCGGCACGTCGTCGCCGGAGTAGCCCTGGGCGTGCCCGGTGACGGTGCCGTCGGCGCGCAGCGCCAGCCGGCTGACGGTGAGGTTCTCGCGCTCGGAGAGCAGGGTGGCCAGCACCACGGGCCGGCCGCCGGCCGGGCCGGGCCCGAGCAGGTAGACGGCGTCCGGCGGGGTGCCGTTCTCCGCCGCGCAGTGGGCGGCGGCGACGGTGCCGGGCTTGCCGTCACCCAGGTCGGCGGCGAAGCTGACGGCGATTTTGACCGGGAACGGACCGCAGTCCAGCGGGAGTTCGGCCGCGGCCGGGTCGGGGGCGGCGGCGGCCGGAAGGGCCTTGGGGGCGGGCCGGGCCGGGTGGGGGGTGCCGCTCGCCGGGCTCGCGGCGAGCGCGGCCGCCACCACGGCGGCGCAGCCGGCGGCGGTGAGGACCCAGTGCCAGGGGGCGGTCCGGGCCCGGCCGGGCCCGGTGCGGGCTCCGGGGTCCTGCCGTCCGGGGGTGTGCTGTCCAGCCGTCGTCCCGACCGCGGTCTCCACCAGGCGTCCCCTCCAGTGGTCTGTGTGAGCGTGCATCGTCCCACACCGGGGCGGCCGTCCGGCGTCCCGGGTCTCCCCCGGGCAGCACGAAGGGGCGGTACGGCGACGCGTACCGCCCCTTCGACGGGGTTGCTCAGCCGAGGTCGGTCTGACCGGCGGTCTCGGTGCGGGACGCGGCCCGGGCCGCGGCGCGCTCCTGCAGGGACGGCTCGGGCGTCCCGTTGTCGTAGTCCTCGCCGTAGGCGCCCTTGGCGGGGCGGCGGCGGCGCAGCGGCGGCTCGACGCCGTCGGCCAGGCGGCGGGAGGTGAGCAGGAAGCCGGTGTGGCCGATCATCCGGTGGTCCGGGCGGACGGCCAGGCCCTCCAGGTGCCAGGTGCGGACCATGGTCTCCCAGGCCTGCGGCTCGGTGAAGGTGCCGTGCTCGCGCAGTGCCTCGACGGTCTTGGACATCTGCGTGGTGGTGGCCACGTAGCAGCAGATGAGGCCGCCGGGGACGAGCGCCTTGGAGGCGACGTCCAGGCACTCCCAGGGGGCCAGCATGTCCAGGATGACGCGGTCGACGTCGGACTCGACCAGGTTGTCCTGGAGGTCGCCGACGGTGAGCTTCCACGCCGGGTGCGGCCCGCCGAAGTAGCGCTCGACGTTGCCCTTCGCGATGTCGGCGAAGTCCTGCCGGCGCTCGTAGGAGGCGAGCATGCCGGTGTCGCCGACGGCGCGCAGCAGGTAGGTGGAGAGCGCGCCGGATCCGACGCCGGCCTCCACCACGCGGGCGCCCGCGAAGATGTCGGCCATCGCCAGGATCTGCCCCGCGTCCTTGGGGTAGATCACGGCGGCGCCGCGCGGCATGGACAGGACGTAGTCGGGGAGCAGGGGGCGCAGCGCGAGGTACGGGACGTTCCCCGTGGTGCGCACGACCGTGCCCTCGGGGGCGCCGATCAGCTCGTCGTGGGGGAACGCACCCTTGTGGGTGTGGAACTGGTTCCCGGCCTGGAGCGTGAACGTGTAGTGGCGGCCCTTCGGGTCGGTCAGCTGGACCTGGTCCCCGACCTGGAAGGGCCCGCGTCGGCGGGTGGCACCGGTCGGTTCGGACATGCGGACAATCCTAAGGGAAGCGGACGGCCCCGCCCGACCGGGGTGATCTTCCGCCCCGGCGGCGCGGTCAGGCCCGGCCGGTGACGGCGGCCGTCAGCCGCTGTTCGATGTCGCTGAGCGCGGCGACCCCGTACACCTGTCCGTCCTCCTCGACGACCAGGTACTCGCCGGCCGGGGTGGCCCGGACGGCGCGCAGCAGGTCCTCGCCGGCGAGGTCGGCGGAGAGCCGCAGGCCCGGTTCGAGGTCGCGGGCGAGCGGGCCGACGGCGACCCAGGGGCGGCGGTGCTCGGGGATGCCCCGGACGGCGGACTCCCGGACGATGGCGGCCGGGTCGCCGCGCCCGTCGACGACGACGACGGCGCCGGCCTCGGCCTCGCGGGCGCGGCGCATGGCCTCGCCGAGCGGGGTGTCGGCGGTGACCTCGACGGCCCGGCGGGCGAGGTCGCGCAGCCGCAGGCCGGGCAGGACCTCCTTGAGCCGGGCGTTGCGCAGGGAGCCGGTGGCGCCGTTCCAGATGACCGCCGCGAGGACGGCGGCGAGGACGGCGTCGATCAGGGTGTCGGTGCTGCTGCGTTCGATGTCGCGGGAGGCGCTGACGAGCGGCAGGCCGATGAGTACGGCGACGGCCAGCGCGCGGCCCGCCCAGGCGGCGGCGACGGTGCCGGCCATCGGACGGCCGGTGGCCGCCCAGACCACGGCGCGCAGCATCCGGCCGCCGTCCAGGGGCAGGCCGGGGAGGAGGTTGAAGGCGGCGACGACGAGGTTGGAGACCATCAGGCCGGTGAGCAGCACCCCGGGCACGGTGGCCATCTCGACGGCCTGCAGGGCGAGGTAGAACAGGCCGCCCAGGACGAGCGAGAGCAGCGGTCCGACGAAGGCGAGCCAGAACTCCCGCCAGGGGCGTTCGGCCTCCTTCTCGATCTCGGAGACGCCGCCGAAGAACTGGAGCTGGATGCGGCGGACGCCGAGCCGGTAGCGGAGCGCGACCACGGTGTGGGCGAGCTCGTGGACCAGCACGGAGCCGTAGAAGGCGACCGCGAAGGAGAACGCGACCAGGTAGCGGGCGCCGCCGAGCTCGGGCAGGACGCGGTCGAGCTGGCCGCCGAAGACCCAGGTGATCAGCGCGGCGATGATGAACCAGGACGGGGTGACGTACACCGGTACGCCGAAGGGGCGGCCCATCAGGATGCCGCCGCGGGGCTCCGGGTCCTCGGGTGGCGGGGGCCCGGGCCGGGTGCCGCCGCCGTGCGGTGGCTGGTCGGAGGTCTGGTGCCCCCTGCTGTCGCTCACCGTTTTCCCTTCGTCCGTCTCCCCGCGCCGCGCCTCGCGCCGGTGCGCCCACGCTACGTGATCGGGGCGGCCGGGCGCCGCGCGCCCCTCGCTTCTCCCTGCCTCATACCCCGTGGCGGCGGCTTCTGGCAGCACCGTGGCAGCGGGATGACGGCGCAGGGCAATAGGGTCGGGGTATGCAGCAGACCGACACCAGCGGTGCCGAGGTGGTCCCGCCCCGCCCGCCGGCGCCCCCGACCGGCCTGTCCCCGTCGCGCGCGGGGGATTTCCTGACCTGCCCGCTGCTCTACCGGCTGCGGGTGATCGACCGGCTGCCGGAGCCGCCGAGCGCCGCGGCGACCCGGGGCACCCTGGTGCACGCGGTGCTGGAGCGGCTGTTCGACAGCCCGGCGGTCGAGCGGACGCCGGAGCGGGCGCTGGGCCTGCTGCGCCCGCAGTGGGAGCGGCTGCTGGGCGAGCGCCCGGAGCTGTCCGGCCTCTTCCCCGAGGACCCGGACGGCGCGGCGCTGACCGGCTGGCTGGCCGACGCCGAGAAGCTGCTCACCCAGTGGTTCCGGCTGGAGGACCCGACCCGGCTGCACCCGGTCGAGCGCGAGCTCTACGTGGAGACGGCGCTGGACTCCGGGCTGCTGCTGCGCGGGTACATCGACCGGGTGGACGTCGCCCCCACCGGCGAGGTGCGGCTGGTGGACTACAAGACCGGCCGGGCGCCCTCGCGGGACTTCGAGGGCAAGGCGATGTTCCAGATGAAGTTCTACGCGCTGGTGGTCTGGCGGTGGAAGGGCGTGATCCCGCGGCGCCTGCAGCTGGTCTACCTGGGCGGCGGCGGGGACGTGGTCAGCTACGACCCGGACGAGGCCGACCTGCTCGCGGTGGAGCGCAAGCTGCTGGCACTGTGGGAGCGGATCGGACACGCGGTGGCGACCGGAGACTTCCCGGCAACCCGCAACCGGCTCTGCGGCTGGTGCGACCACCAGGCCAGCTGCCCGGAGTTCGGCGGCACTCCCCCGCCGTACCCGCTGCCGCTGGCGCGCACGTCTGACGAGGACGATCCCACGGGGGATCCGATGAGCAAGGAGTCCTAGGTGACGATCCGAGTGCTGCTGGTCGACGACCAGCCGCTGCTCCGCACGGGTTTCCGGATGATCCTGGAGGCCGAGTCCGACCTGGTGGTGGTCGGCGAGGCCGGCGACGGCCAGCAGGCCCTGGACCAGGTCCGGGCGCTGCAGCCCGACGTGGTGCTGATGGACATCCGGATGCCGCGGATGGACGGTGTGGAGGCGACCCGCCGGATCGCCGGTCCGGGGCGGGACGGCCCGGCCAAGGTGCTGGTGCTGACCACCTTCGACCTGGACGAGTACGTGGTGGAGGCGCTCCGCGCGGGGGCCAGCGGCTTCCTGCTGAAGGACGTGCCGGCCGAGGAGCTGGTGCAGGCGATCCGGGTGGTGGCGGACGGTGCGGCGATGCTGGCGCCGTCGATCACCCGTCGGCTGCTGGACATGTACGCCACCAAGCTGCCCTCCGGCGACGAGGCTCCGCCGCAGGCGCTGAACGCGCTGACCGAGCGGGAGCTGGAGGTGCTGAAGCTGGTGGCGCGCGGGCTGTCGAACGCGGAGATCGCGGCGGAGCTGTTCGTCAGCGAGACGACGGTGAAGACGCACGTGGGCCACGTGCTGACCAAGCTGCAGCTGCGCGACCGGGTGCAGGCGGCGGTGTACGCGTACGAGAGCGGGCTGGTCCGCCCCGGCGCGCTGTAACCGGTCCGGACACGACGGCGGCCCGTCCGCTCCCCCGGTGGGGAGCGGACGGGCCGCCTGCCGTTCGGCCTACTTGCCGACGCGGCCGATCTCCCAGAAGCGGAAGAAGCCGGTGGTGTCGACGGTCGACTCGACGCCGGTGATGTTGGAGCGGGAGGCGAAGAACGCCTTGTTCTGGAACAGCGGGATCAGCGGGGCGTTGGTGGCCACGATGTTCTGGATCTGGCCGTAGGCCGTCGTCGCGGCGGCCCGGTCGGCCTGCTTGAGGGTCTCCGGCACCAGCTTCTGGCTGATCTGCGGGTCGTCCCAGCCGTGGTGGTAGGAGCCGCCCTCGACGATCAGCGGGGCGACGTAGTTGTCCGGGTCCGGGTAGTCGGCGAACCAGCCGATCGTGTACATCTGGTACTTGCCCTCGGCCCAGCCCTTCTTGAAGGCGTCCCAGTCGGGCTCGTGCTGGACGGTGATCTGGAACAGGCCGCCGGCCTCCAGCTGCTTCTTCAGCGCCTCGGACTCGGCGCCCTCGGCGCGCGAGCGCGACCAGGTGAGGGTGAGCTTGACCGGGGTCTGGACCTTGGCGGCGGTGAGGATCGCCTTGGCCTTGTTGACGTCCTGGTCGCCGTAGCGGTCGAAGAAGGCCGTGTTGTGGCCGCTGACACCGGCCGGGACCATCGAGTACAGCGGCTGGACGGTGCGCGCGAAGACGTCGCGGGCCAGCGCCTTGCGGTCGACCAACTGGGCGGCGGCCTGCCGGACGGCGAGGTTGCCGCCGGTCGCGTCCTTGGTGTTGAAGACCAGGTAGCGGGTGTCGTTGCTGTCGCCCTCGACGACCCGCAGGTCGGTCTTGCCGCCCTGCTGCTCGGAGAGGATCTGCGCGGCGGTGTTGGGCTCCAGGCTGTTGTCGGCGAGGTCGACCTCGCCCTTGTCCAGCGAGGCCTTGAGGTCGGCGGGCTTGTCGAAGTACCGCAGGGTGAACTTCTTGTTCCGCAGCTTGGCGTCGCCGGTGTACTTGTCGTTGGGCGACAGCACGACCTTGCCCGGGCCGGTGCCGCCGGCGATCGGCTCGATCGAGTCGATCTTGTACGGGCCGGAGCCGACCAGCTTGTCGTTGCCGAGCAGCTTGTCGGCCGGGAAGACCTCCTGGTCGACGATGGCGCCGGCCGGGCCGGCCAGCTTCGCCGGGAGGGTGGCGTCGGGCTGGGAGAGCTGGAAGACCACCTCGGTGTCGCCCTTGGCCTCGACCGACTTGATCGAGGAGAGCAGGCCGGCCGGGCCGGCCTGGTCGTTGATCTTCAGCGTCCGCTGGATCGAGAAGACGACGTCGGCGGCGGTCAGCGCGTGCCCGTTGGAGAACTTCAGGCCGGACTTCAGCGTGCAGCGGTACTGGGTGGCCTCACCCGCGGTGAACTCGCAGGACTGGGCGGCGTCCGGGCTGGGCGCGCTGGAGGCGGCCGGGTAGCTGAGCAGCGACTGGAAGGTGTTGCGCAGCAGCAGCCAGGAGCCGGCGTCGTAGGCGCCGGCCGGGTCCAGGGCGTTGGTGACCGAGGTGGTCCCCATGGTGATCGCCTTGTCGCCGTCCCCCTTGACGGCGTCGGTCACCGAGCCGCAGCCGGCCACCGAGGCGGCCACGAGTCCGGCGCAGCCGAGCACGGCCAGTCGTTCAGCTGAAGTCTTCACGGGTCGCGTCCTTCTGGGTGCGGTCCGGCCGGGGGCCGGGGGCCCGCGAGCCGGTTGCCTCCGGGGTTGCGGAGGGCGCGCGCGAGCCGGGCGCCCGTGCGACCGCGGGCAGGACGGGGTTGCCCGTCAGCGGCGGTGCCTGGGCTCGGGGTGGGGAACGAACTGGAGTAGCGTGCCATATCGAACACACACCCCCGATACCCTCACAGGTGACAGTTGGGACACGGGGGACGGTGCCGGGCGGGGCCCTCCTACGAGTTGTCAGGCAATGCCCGTTTTCTCCCCGGACCTCCGGTGGGCCGGAGCGGCCCGGACCGCTTACCGGCCGGTAGCACCGGACCGCAATGAGACGACAATCACACTCGCGAGGCCACCAGCGAGCGGAGCAGCTCCAGATCGACCTGCTCCAGCGAGGACAGCACCAGTCGGCCGGGCGCCGGCTCGATCGCCGCCACCGAGGGCACCGCGATCACCGGGCAGCCGGCCGCCTCGGCCGCCCGCACCCCGGTCGGCGCGTCCTCCACCACCACGCAGCGGGCCGGCTCGGCACCCAGCCGGCGGGCCGCCTCCAGGTACGGGTCCGGGTGCGGCTTGGTGCGCGGCACCTCGTCCCCGGCGACCGTGAAGGCGAAGTGCTCGGCGCCCAGTGAGCGCAGCACGATGTCGATGATGTGCCGGTGCGAGGCGGAGACCAGCGCGGCCGGGACGCCGTGCGCGGCGAGCGTGTTGAGCAGCCGCTCGGCGCCCGGCATCAGCGGCACGCCGCCGGCCAGCAGGTCGACGAACCGCTGGTTGATCAGCACCGTCAGGTCGGCCGGCGCGATGTCCACGCCGGTGGCGGCGAGCAGGTAGTCGATCACCCGGCTCATCGGACCGCCGACCACCTGGGCGCGGTCCGCCTCGTCGAGCGCGTACCCGAGCTCGGCGAACAGCGAGGCCTCGGCCTGCCACCAGAAGTCCTCGGTGTCGACCAGCGTCCCGTCCATGTCCAGCAGCACCGCCTGCAGGCCCTGCCCGTCGCCGCGGCCGAGGGTCTGGGTGGCGGTGGAGATGGTGGTCATGGCGGGATCCTTCCGTCCGTGCCCCCGGATCGGCTCCGGGGATGGCACAGGCCGGCCCGCTGGTGAGCGGACCGGCCCGTTCAGGATCATCAAGGATACGCCCGGCCCGCCCGGATCGGGCGAACGCGGTGCAGCGACGGGGTTACCGCGCGTTGAAGTACTTGGCCTCGGGGTGGTGGATCACGATCGCGTCGGTGGACTGCTCCGGGTGCAGCTGGAACTCCTCGGAGAGCACCACGCCGATCCGCTCGGGCTTCAGCAGCTCGGCGATCTTGGCGCGGTCCTCCAGCTCCGGGCAGGCCCCGTAGCCGAGGGAGAACCGGGCGCCCCGGTACTTGAGCGCGAACATGTCCTTGACGTCCTGCGGGTCCTCGTCGCCGAAGCCCAGCTCGTAGCGGACCCGGGCGTGCCAGAACTCGGCCAGCGCCTCGGCCAGCTGGACGGACAGGCCGTGCAGCTCCAGGTAGTCGCGGTAGGAGTTGTTGGCGAACAGCTCGTTGGCCGCCTCGGAGATCCGGTTGCCCATGGTGACCACCTGGAGGCCGAGCACGTCGCGGACCCCGGACTCCTCCGGGCGGAAGAAGTCGGCCAGGCAGAGCCGGCGCCCGCGCCGCTGGCGCGGGAAGGTGAAGCGGGTCCGCTCGGTGCCGTCCTCGTGGAAGACGATCAGGTCGTCGCCCTTGGAGTTCGCCGGGTAGAAGCCGTAGACCACGGCCGCCTCCAGCCAGCCCTCGGTCTGCAGCCGGTCCAGCCACATCCGCAGCCGCGGCCGGCCCTCCGTCTCCACCAGCTCCTCGTACGACGGGCCGTCGCCGCTGCGGGCCGCCTTGAGGCCCCACTGGCCCTTGAACAGGGCGTCCTCGTCCAGCCAGGAGGCGTAGTCGGCGAACGGCACGCCCTTCACGATCCGGTCTCCCCAGAACGGCGGCTCGGGCACCCGGTTGTCGACGGCGACGTCGGAGCGGATCTGGCCGAGGTTGACCTCCTCCGGCTCCTCGACCTCCACCCGCGCGTGCCGGCGCTGCTTCAGCTCGGGCAGGGTCGCTCCCGGCACGCCGCGCTTGACCGCGATCAGCGCGTCCATCAGCCGCAGGCCCTCGAAGGCGTCCCGGGCGTAGCGGACCTCGCCCTCGTAGATCTCGTACAGGTCCTGCTCGACGTAGGCCCGGGTGAGCGCGGCACCGCCGAGGATCACCGGGAAGTCGGCCGCCAGCTTGCGCTGGTTCAGCTCCTCCAGGTTCTCCTTCATGATCACGGTGGACTTCACCAGCAGGCCGGACATCCCGATGACGTCCGCCCTGTGCTCCTGGGCGGCGTCCAGGATCGCCGAGACCGGCTGCTTGATGCCCAGGTTGACCACGGTGTAGCCGTTGTTGGACAGGATGATGTCGACCAGGTTCTTGCCGATGTCGTGGACGTCGCCCTTGACGGTGGCCAGCACGATGGTGCCCTTGCCCTCGTCGTCGGACTTCTCCATGTGCGGCTCCAGGTGGGCCACCGCGGTCTTCATGACCTCGGCGGACTGGAGCACGAACGGCAGCTGCATCTGGCCGGAGCCGAACAGCTCGCCGACCACCTTCATGCCGGCCAGCAGCGTGCTGTTAACGATCTCCAGCGCCGGGCGCTCCGTCAGCGCCTCGTCCAGGTCGGCCTCCAGGCCGTTGCGCTCGCCGTCGATGATCCGGCGCTGCAGGCGCTCCTCCAGCGGCAGCGCCGCCAGCTCCTCCGCCTTGGAGGCCTTCATCGAGGTCGAGGAGACGCCCTCGAAGAGCTGCAGCAGCTTCTGGAGCGGGTCGTAGCCCTCGCTGCGGCGGTCGTAGACCAGGTCGAGGGCGACGTCGCGCTGGTCCTCGGGGATCCGCGCCATCGGCAGGATCTTGGAGGCGTGCACGATCGCCGAGTCCAGGCCCGCCTCGACGCACTCGTTCAGGAAGACCGAGTTGATCACCATGCGGGCGGCCGGGCTGAGGCCGAAGGAGATGTTGGACAGGCCGAGGGTGGTCTGCACGTCCGGGTGGCGCCGCTTGAGCTCGCGGATCGCCTCGATGGTCTCGATGCCGTCCCGGCGGGACTCCTCCTGGCCGGTGCCCAGGGTGAAGGCCAGGCAGTCGACCAGGATCGAGCCCTCGTCGATGCCGTACTCGGTGGTGAGCTGGGCGATCAGCCGCTCGGCGATCTCGACCTTCTTGTCGGCGGTGCGGGCCTGCCCCTCCTCGTCGATGGTCAGCGCGATCAGGCCGGCGCCGTGCTCGCGGGCCAGCGAGGCGATCCGGCCGAAGCGGGTCTCCGGGCCGTCGCCGTCCTCGTAGTTCACCGAGTTCAGCAGGGCGCGCCCGCCGAGCGACTCCAGGCCGGCGCGCAGCACCTCCGGCTCGGTGGAGTCCAGCACGATCGGCAGGGTGGAGGCGGTCGCCAGCCGGCCGGCGATCTCCTTCATGTCGGCGACGCCGTCGCGGCCGACGTAGTCCACGCAGAGGTCCAGCAGGTGGGAGCCGTCCCGGATCTGCTCCCGGGCGATCTCCACGCAGGCCTGCCAGTCGCCGGCCAGCATCGACTCGCGGAACTTCTTCGAACCGTTGGCGTTGGTGCGCTCGCCGATCGCCAGGTACGAGGTGTCCTGGCGGAACGGCACCGACTGGTAGAGCGAGGCGGCCGAGGGCTCCGGCTGCGGGGTGCGGACGACGACCGGACGGCCCTGGACCCGCTCGACCACCTGGCGCAGGTGCTCGGGGGTGGTGCCGCAGCAGCCGCCGACCAGCGAGAGGCCGTACTCGCGGGTGAAGGTGTCGTGCGCGTCCGCCAGCTCCTCCGGGGACAGCGGGTAGTGCGCGCCGTCCTTGCCCAGCACCGGCAGGCCCGCGTTCGGCATGCAGGACAGGCCGATCCGCGCGTTCTTGGCCAGGTAGCGCAGGTGCTCGCTCATCTCGGCCGGGCCGGTGGCGCAGTTCAGGCCGATGTAGTCGACCCCCAGCGGCTCCAGCGCCGTCAGCGCCGCGCCGATCTCCGAACCGAGCAGCATGGTGCCGGTGGTCTCCACCGTCACCTGGACCAGCACCGGCAGGTCGAGGCCGGCCTCGGCGAGGGCCCGCTTGGAGCCCAGGATGGCGGCCTTGGTCTGCAGCAGGTCCTGGCTGGTCTCCACCAGCAGCGCGTCGGCGCCGCCGGCGATCAGGCCGGCCGCGTTCTGCCGGAAGCCCTCGCGGAGCAGCTCGTACGGGGCGTGGCCGAGCGTCGGCAGCTTGGTGCCGGGGCCGATCGAGCCGAGCACCCAGCGGGTCCGGCCGTCGGTGGCGGCGAACCGGTCGGCGGCCTCGCGGGCGATCCGGGCACCGGCCTCGGAGAGCTCGAAGACCCGCTCCGGGATGTCGTACTCGCCGAGCGCCGAGTGGTTGGCGCCGAAGGTGTTGGTCTCCACGCAGTCCACGCCCACCGCGAAGTACGCGTCGTGGACGGAGCGGACGATGTCGGGCCGGGTCAGGTTGAGGACCTCGTTGCAGCCCTCCAGGTTCTGGAAGTCCTCCAGCGTCGGGTCCTGTGCCTGGAGCATGGTGCCCATCGCCCCGTCGGCCACCACCACGCGGGTGGCGAGCGCCTCGCGCAGCGCGTTCGCGCGGCTCTGCTGGGTGACGGACGGGTCGGCTGCAGTGGCCATGGGGCTTCTCCCTGGGTGCGACGGCTGTCGGCTTTGCACACCCGCTGAATCGGGCGCGCACGTGGCCAGGGTATCCGGCCCCTGCCGGGAGCACGGCACCTGTTTCGTATCCTGAGCCCTCGGCCGCGAGGGGAGAGCGACTGCATGAGTGGATTCCGGACACGTGTGCGCCGGGCGGGAGCGGTTCCCGCCGCCTGGGCGCGGGCTCTGCGCGCCCGCTGGCGGAACTGGTCGAGATGGCGGAAGTCGCTGGCCGCGGCCCTGGTGGCGCTCGCCGTCGTGGTGGTGCCGATCGGCTCGGCGGCCCTCGCGCTGCGCCTCCAGTACGTCGGCGACCCGTCCCCCGAGGCGCGCACCCGCGGCCGTGACGCGGTCTGGCTGGGTCATGCCTGGGTCGACGGCCGGAAGGGTGACGCGGACGTCGCCGCGCTCGCCCAGCTGCTGGCCGGCACCGGCATCCGCGACCTCTACGTGCACACCGGCCCGCTGGAGCACGACGGCTCGCTCCCACCCGCCGTGCACCCCCGCGCCCGCTGGTTCACCGAGGCCGTGCACCGCACGATGCCCGGGATCCGGGTGCAGAGCTGGCTCGGCGACGAGGTCAAGCCCGAGAAGGACGCCCTGGACCTGGAGGACGCCCCCACCCGGGACCGCGTCACCGCCTCCGCCCGTCAGGTGCTGGACCTCGGCTTCGACGGCGTGCACTTCGACATGGAGCCGATCCGGCCCGGTTCGAAGGGCTGGCTCGCCCTGCTCGACCAGGTCCGCCCGGTCACGGCGGAGCGCGGCACCAAGCTCTCGGTGGCCGTCCCGCAGATCGACCCGCTGCCTTACCAGCACAACGTGGCCATCGCGCTCACCGACCACGGCAAGTGGTGGGATCAGGCCTATTTCGCCGAGACCGCCCGCCGGGTCGACCAGGTCGCGGTGATGACCTACGACTCCAGCATGCCCACCGAGTCGCTGTACGGCGGCTACAACGCCTACCAGACCGAGCTCGCCCTGGAGGCCACCCCCGAGGACGTCGACCTGCTGATGGGCCTGCCGTTCTACTGGGAGGACAAGTGGGGCCACTGGGGCCACGCCGAGACGGTGCCCGCCGGCATCCGCGGCATCCGGCTCGGCCTGGGCCGGTACGACCTCGGGCGGCAGAACTTCGGCGTCGGGCTGTACGTGGACTTCGCCGCGACCGAGCAGAACTGGGCCGACTACCGCCGCCACTGGGTGCGCTGAGGCCCCGCGGCTAGGGAGTGGGGAGCGGGCCCGCCATCCGGTGGGCGAGGTCGTCCAGGAAACGCCGGATGGCGGCCCCCTCGCCGGTCACGTAGTGCGAGACGGCCCGGTAGAGCGGCTGGTACACCTCGCCGTGCTCGGTGACGGTCAGCGTGCAGCCCTCCCCCGCCGGGGTCAGCCGGTACGTCCAGGTGCCGCCGTACGGGAGGTCGCGGTCCGCGATGCCGGTCACCAGGCGGTGCGGGGCCTCGCTCTCCACCACCTCGTACGTGGTGTGCCCGTGCCGGCCGTACTCGCGCCAGCGGGGCCGGCCCGCGGCGGTCGCGGGCAGCGGCTCGACGTGGGAAAGGCCCCGGCGCCAGGCCGGGTGGAGGCCGATGTCGGTCAGCACCTCCCAGACCGCACCGGGCGGCTGGGCGAGCTCCAGGCCGCCCTCGCTGACGTGCTCCACCGGCAGCCGCCGGCCCGCGGCCCGGGCGGCCAGCACCGCGCCCGCGCCGACGGCCAGCACCACTCCGGCACCGGTCCACAGCCGTCCGTTCATCCGCCGGCTCCTCACACCCGCCGTCCGGTCCCCGCCTCCATCATCGCGCCGGGCCGCCGACCGGGCGCGGCCGGCGGCCCGGCGGCCGCTCCGGCCGGGCCGGCGGGATAACCGCTGGATCGCGGCGCTCCCCTCCCCCAGACTGTCCCGGTGCCCGGCGGAACGGGGCTTCAAAGCCCGTAGGCTGGGCAGGTAGGGACCATGGAGCGAGGCGTTCCATGGGTGACGAGAGGTTCGACCGTCGGCATCCGGCCCGCCGGCATCCGGGCATTGCCCGCCGGGTGCGGCGGCGGCAGCCGACCGGAGGGAGACGCTGGGTGATCGAGCTGGAAGATGTTCCCGAGTTGATCGACCCGGTGATGGTCTGCGCCTTCGAGGGGTGGAACGATGCGGGCGACGCCGCCTCCGCGGCTCTGGCGCATCTGGACGAGACCTGGGGCGGCAAGGTGTTCGCCGCCCTCGACGCGGAGGACTACTACGACTTCCAGGTCAACCGGCCCACGGTCTGGCTGGACGGCGGCGTCCGCCGGATCACCTGGCCGACCACCCGGCTCTCGGTGGTCCGGGTGACCGAGCCGACGACCCGGGACGTCGTGCTGGTGCGCGGCATCGAGCCGAGCATGCGCTGGCGCTCGTTCTGCAACGAGCTGCTCGCGTTCGCGCACGAGCTGGGGATCGAGCTGGTGGTGATCCTGGGCGCCCTGCTCGGCGACACCCCGCACAGCCGCCCGGTCCCGGTCAGCGGAGTCACCTCCGACCCGGACCTGGCCCGCCGGCTGGAGCTGGAGGAGAGCCGGTACGAGGGCCCGACCGGGATCGTCGGGGTGCTCCAGGAGGCGTGCACGCACGCCGGGGTGCCGGCGGTGACGCTCTGGGCGGCGGTGCCGCACTACGTCGCGCAGCCGCCGAACCCCAAGGCCACCCTGGCGCTGGTCAACAAGCTGGAGGACCTGCTGGACCTCCGCATCCCGCCGGGCGAGCTCGGCGAGGACGCCCGGGCCTGGCAGCTGGGCGTGGACCAGCTGGCCGCCGAGGACAGCGAGGTGGCCGAGTACGTCCAGCAGCTGGAGGAGGCCCAGGACACCGCCGACCTGCCGGAGGCCTCGGGCGACGCGATCGCCCGCGAGTTCGAGCGGTACCTGCGGCGGCGGGAGAACGTCGGGCCGACCGGTGAGAAGCCGGTGGCCGGGCACGCCACGGCGGAGCGCCCGAGCGAGCCCGAGGCGCCCGGATCCCGGGAGAGCCAGGACGGCGCCGAGGAGGACTGACCTCCCGCGCGCGGAGCGGGCCGCGCGGGCTCCCGAGCGCGCACGAGGTCCGGGCCGCGTACGGCCGAGGGGGCGCCAGGACGATCGTCCTGGCGCCCCCTCGGCGTAAGTACCGGTGCCGGCGGTGCCACTGCTGCTGCCTGGGCCGCTGCTGCCGGGGCACCCGGGCGGGGTGTCCGCGGCGGGGTGTCCGCGGCGGAGCGGCGGGCGGGCGGCTGCTACAGCGCGATGCCGAGCAGCGCGTCCACGGTGCGGGTGACCAGGCCGGGGGCGCCGATGTCGGAGCCGCCCTCGGCCTGCTGGAGCTCGGCCCAGCGGTCCACCGCGGCCAGCGCGGCGGGCGCGTCCAGGTCCTCGGCGAGCGCCGCGCGGACCTCGGTGAGCAGCTGCTCGGCGGCCGGGCCGTCCGGGCGGGAGACCGCGGCGCGCCAGCGGGCGAGGCGCTCGACGGCCTCGTCCAGGGTGGCCTTGGTCCACTCCCAGTCCTCGCGGTAGTGGTGCGAGAGCAGGGCCAGGCGGATCGCCGCCGGGTCGACGCCCTCGCGGCGCAGCGCGGAGACGAAGACCAGGTTGCCGCGGGACTTGGACATCTTGTGCCCGTCCAGGCCGACCATCCCGGCGTGCACGTACGTCCTGGCGTACGGGTGGGTGCCGGTGGCCACCTGGGCGTGCGCGGCGCCCATCTCGTGGTGCGGGAAGGACAGGTCGCTGCCGCCGCCCTGGATGTCGAAGGACATCCCGAGGTACTGCAGGGCGATCGCGACGCACTCGATGTGCCAGCCGGGGCGGCCGTGGCCGAGCTCGGTGTCCCAGGCGGGCTCACCGGGGCGGGCGGCGAGCCAGAGCAGGGCGTCCAGCGGGTGGCGCTTGCCGGGGCGGTCGGGGTCGCCGCCGCGCTCGGCGAAGACCGGGTGCATGGCCTCGCGGGTGAGGCCGGAGACCTCGCCGAAGTGCGGGTCGGCCTCGACCGAGAAGTAGATGTCGCCGTCGAGCTCGTAGGCGGCACCGCTCGCCAGCAGCTTCTGGACCAGCGGGACGATCCACGGGATCGACTCGACGGCGCCGATGTAGTGGGCCGGCGGGAGCAGCCGCAGGGCGGTCATGTCCTCGCGGAAGAGCGCGGTCTCGCGCTCGGCCAGCGCCGTCCAGTCCTGCCCGGTGGCGACGGCGCGCTCCAGCAGCGGGTCGTCCACGTCGGTGACGTTCTGGACGTACAGGACGTCGTGACCGGCGTCCTTCCACACGCGCTGCACCAGGTCGAAGGCGTTGTAGGTGGCGGCGTGGCCCATGTGGGTCGCGTCGTACGGGGTGATGCCGCAGACGTAGATCCGGGCGGTGCCGTCCTGCGGCACGACCTCCCGGACGACT
Organism: Kitasatospora sp. NPDC042419; assembly: GCF_056437345.1. NCBI lineage: Bacteria > Bacillati > Actinomycetota > Actinomycetes > Kitasatosporales > Streptomycetaceae > Kitasatospora > Kitasatospora sp. NPDC042419. Next base: position 22,981 of record NZ_JBWKAW010000007.1, on the reverse strand, counting down.
CCCGTCGCGGTGTCGTGGATACGAAGGGGGAGCCCCTGACCAGGCAGGGCGGGAACCTCGGAAGCGGGCCAGGCATGCATGGGAATGACTTTAACCGTGCGAACATTTGAAAGCCTAACCAGTCGGCAAGATCGACTGGATTCGCTTGCTTTCGTTGCCTGAGCGGTTCTGGACTGATAGTGCGCGGCGCTTGACGGACCTTGCCCGGTGGTGCGGGTGGTCCGGTCGAGACGCCCGGCCGGCCCTGCCGCCGACCGGGCGCTCGCGACCCACCGGGTGAGGCGGCCGGAGCCGCTACAGCCGCTGCCAGAGGGCCGGCACGTTCGGCGGCTCCCAGCCCGGGAAGGCGGTGTGCCCCTGGAGGCAGCGGTAGGAGGCGCCGGCATAGGTGACGCGGTCGCCCGCGTTGTAGAACGTGCCCGCGGTCCACGTCCCGCCCGGCGACGTCGGCGTCGAGGTCGGGGTCGGGGTCGGGGTGGACGTCTGGGTGGGTGTCGGGGTCGGGTTGGGGGTCTGCGGCACGTTGAGGACGAAGTCGTACGTCCCCTCCTTCGCCGAGCCGACCTGGCGGACGTTCATCAGCAGGCGCGCGTCGTAGATGGTGTCGGTGCTGTTGCGCGGCTCGTTCGGGAAGTAGAGCTGGGTGGTGAGCACCGGCCGGCCGGGGGCCTGGAGCTTGACGTGGATGTGGCGGGTGCGGCCCGGGTAGAGGCCGGGCACGATCGTGGTGAGGCTGAACGCGCCCTGGGCGTTGGTGAACTGGTGGCCGCGGAAGTTGAAGCCCGTGTTGTCGTAGGCGCCGTTGACGTCGGCCTGCCAGAAGTCCAGCAGCACGCCGGAGATCGGCAGGCAGGCCCGGCCGAAGACGAAGCCGCTGACGGTGAGCCGGGTGCCCGGCGTGCTGCTGGTGATCAGCGAGCTGCGCAGCGGGGAGTTGGGCTTGAAGTAGGGGCCCTCGGTCTGCTCGATGGTGGGAGCGTCGCCGTCGTGGCAGGCCGGGGTGAACTCGGGGGTCTCGCCGGTGCCGACCCGGTCACGGGCCAGTGCGACGCCGCCGCCGACCAGCAGCGGTGCGGTGCCGAGCACGGCGGCGGCCCTCAGGACGGTCTTGCGGCTGATCCGGCGGTCGGTCGGACCGTCCGTCCCGGTGGTGGGCTCTTCGGACGCGGGCATGCGCCGACTCCTTCGGTGTGAGTGTGGGGGATGACTGACCGGTACCGGTGCAGGGAGCTGCACTTGGGCCCGCAGGGGGTGGTGCCGGGCGGGGCGGTGCGAGGCGGTACGGAACGCGGTGCGGAACGTGGTGCGGAACGTGGTGCGAGGCGCGGCGGTCTGGGAGGTATGGGGGGCGGTATGGGGGTGGCCCTTGCCATGGTGGGGGCATGACAAGGACCCGGCCGGCGACAGCCCCGCTCACGCCGGGCGGCCGCCGGTGGCCAGCAGTCAACCTACGGGCCGTCAGGAGCCGCCGCGATGGACGTGATCCGGGGATCGTGGTGATTTCCTCCGACCCGCCCCCGGAACTCCCCCGGCGTCATCCCGGTCTCCCGGCGGAAGAACCGGCAGAAGTACGCCGGATCGCCGAACCCGGCCTCCCGGGACACCTGGCGGACCGTCAGCTCGGTGCAGGCCAGCAGCCGTTTCGCCTCCAGGGTCTGCTGCTGGCGGATCAGCCGGCCCGGCGTCCGGCCGGTCGCCTGCTTGACCACGGCCTGGAGGTGGCTCACCGAGACACCCAACTCGTGGGCGCAGGAGGCGACCGAGCGCTGCACCCCGCCCGGCGTCGCGATCAGCCTGGTGAAGGCGGTGGCCAGATCGCCGGCGCGGCCCGGGGACGCTCCCGGTCCGCCCGGTGAACAGGCCCGCAGCGCACGGACGATGAGGATGTGCAGACTGGCCCGCAGCACGCCCGGGTACCCGGCCGGCCTGGCCCGGAACTCGTCCTCCATGTCGGCCAGCAGCGTGGCGATCGGCCCGGCCTGGTCGCCCAGCCGGACGGCCGGACGGGCCGCCAGGGTGCGCAGCGCCGCGAGGTCCTGCGGGTGGGCGAGCAGGAAGTCCTCGTTGAAGAGGACCACCTGCCCGGTGAGGTCGTCCGCGTCCGCCCAGTAGTGCACCTGGCCGGGCGCGATCACGCACAACTGCGGTGGTTGCAGCGACCGGTGGGCCAGGTCGAGGACATGGGCGCCGCGTCCGCCGGTGACGTACACGATCTCGTAGAAGGAGTGCCGGTGGGGGAAGCCCGCGCGGGAGAGCGGGCCGATGGTGTCGAAACTGCCGATCGCGAAGGGGAGCAGATGCGGCAACGGGACCTGTAACCGGTGCAGCGGCAGGTCCAGGTGGGGGGTGGTCCGTCGCTCGTCCATCGTCGCAGTGTGGGGCCGGGCCGGCGTACCGGTCCAGACCACTTCCGGTTGTGCGGGGTGCGCCGGACGGCGCACCGGGCCCTCGGGCCGGGCTCGCGGGTCAGGTCCGCGGGGTCCGGCTGGTGCGGGTCCGGTGCGCGCGGGTCAGATCGGCGGCCAGGGGATGGACGGCCAGTCGTCGGACGGCAGCGGGTGGGTGCCGGTGGCGCGCAGCGCCGCCACCCGGGCCCGGGCCGCGTCCAGTTCGGCGGCGGTCAGGTGCGGGGCCAGCCGCTCCCCCAGCGCGCCGTCCAGCTGTTCGGCCAGCCCGGCCAGCACCTGCGCCGACTCCGCCGGCAGCGGTTCCCCGGCCCAGCCCCAGAGCAGGGTGCGGAGCTTGCCCTCGGTGTTGAAGGTGACACCGTGGTCGATGCCGTAGATCCGGCCGTCGGCGGCCGGGATCAGGTGGCCGCCCTTGCGGTCCGCGTTGTTGAGGACGGCGTCCAGCACGGCGAGCCGCCGCAGCCGTTCGTCGTCGGGGTGGACCAGCAGCGCGGTGCGCCCGCCGCCCACCTCCGCCCGGACGATCGGCAGCCAGCCCGCGTCCGGGCCGCGCGGGTCCTGGAGCGCGAGCAGCGGCTCGGCGTCCGGGTCCGGCTCCACCCAGAGCTGCACCATGCCGGGCCCGTGCGGGCCCTCGCGCAGCACGGTCGGCGGGATCAGCGCCCAGCCGGTCGCGGCCGACACCTCGTACGCGGCGACCTCGCGGCCGGCCAGGGTGCCGTCCGGGAAGTCCCAGAGCGGGCGCTCGCCGGCCACCGGCTTGTAGACCGCCTGCGCGGTGCGGCCGTCCAGGGCGACGGTGCAGTAGAGCGCGGCGTTGGAGGCGTCGGTGAGCCGCCCGTGGACGGTCAGCGCGCCCTCGCGCAGCAGGCGCAGCGCGGTGGGCGGATCGGCGGCCAGCGCGGCGGCCTCCGCCGGGTCGGCCCGGGGCGCCTCGACGGTGTCGGGTTCGGGGGTGCCCGGCCCGGGGGCGCCGGGTTCGGGGGCGCCGGGTTCGGGGGCGCCCGGGCCCTCGGCCTGGGGCGTGGTCTCGGTGTTCAGCGCCGGTAGCCGTTCGCGCGCGGGCACAGGTGGCCCTCCGGGTCGAGCGGCAGGTTGCAGAACGGGCAGGGCTTGCGGCCGGCCGCGACCAGGTCCAGCGCCCGCTTCGCGAACACCCGGGCCATCGCGCCGGAGAGCCGCACCCGCAGCATGTCCGGGCCGTTCTCGTCGTCCTCGAAGACGGCGGCGCCCTCGTCCTCCTCGTCCTCGACCAGGGCCTGCGCCTCGACCACCAGGCAGCTGTCCACGCTGTCCCACGCCAGCGCCATCGTGCCGACCCGGAACTCCTGCTCCAGCGGGAGGTCCAGCGGCGCGGTGTCGAGCAGGTCCTGCGGGGCGCTGGCCGGGATCGACGCCGAACCGCCGCTGCGGCGCAGCGCCTCGTCGAGGACCTCCTCGATCCGCTCGGCGAGCGCGGCGACCTGGGTCTTCTCCAGCAGCACGCTGGTGATCCGCCCCCGGGCGCTCGCCTGCAGGTAGAACGCCCTGGCGCCGGGCTGGCCGACGGTGCCGGCCACGAACCGTTCGGGCTGGTCGTAGAAGTAGACCTGACGGGGCACGCTCTCGCTCCGGATCGTCTCGATCGTCGTAGGGGTCGTACGGGGTGTGGGGGGACGGCCGGGGTGTGGGGGACTCATGGTCACCCTACGACCTCCCGGGCCGGGCCGGGGAGCCGAGCCCCGGGCGGGCCGCCCCGCGGAGGGGGCGCCGCGGCGGACGCGGCACCGCGGCGGACGGGCGGCCGCGGCGCCCCGGTGGTGCCGGTGGTGCTCAGGCCGTGCCGGTGGAGCCGCCGATCACGGCGTCCCCGTCCCCGCTCCGGTCCGGTCCGCCGTCGCGGCCCCCCGGGCCGCCCGAGCCGCCCGGGCCCGCCGGACCGGCCTGCCTCGGGGCGAGCGAGGCGAGGTCGCCGGTGTCGCCCATCCTCAGCACGAAGGGGCGCCGCGCGGTGTAGCGGATCGCGGTCACCGAGCAGGGGTCGACGTTGATCCGCTGGAAGTGGTCGAGGTGCAGGCCGAGCGCGTCGGCCACCACCGCCTTGATCACGTCGCCGTGGGAGCAGGCGATCCAGACCGCGTCCTCGCCGTGCTCGGCCGCGACCTTCTCGTTCCACTCGCGGACCGCGCCGACCGTGCGGTGGCTCAGCTCGCGCAGCGACTCCCCGCCGGGGAACGCCGCCGCCGCCGCGTGGTCCTGGACGGTGCGCCAGAGCGGCTCCTTGGCCAGCTCGGCGAGCGGCCGTCCGGTCCACTCGCCGTAGTGGCACTCGCCGAGCCGCTCGTCCAGGGCGGGCTCGCCCGGCGCGGACCCGCCCCGCTCGGGGCCGGCCAGCCCGGGCCGGGCCGCGAGCAGCGGCTCCAGGGTCTGCCGGCACCGCTCCAGCGGGCTGCTGACCGCCTGGACCAGCGGGATCCCGGCGAGCCTGTCGGCCAGTGCGGCGGCCTGCGCGCGCCCGGTGTCGTCGAGGTCCACCCCCGGGGTCCAACCGGCCAGGATTCCGGCGGTGTTCGCGGTGGAGCGGCCGTGGCGGACGAGCAACAGGGTGGGCATGGGGCCTACCCTACGGCCTCCCGTCACCCCACGGGCCGAAATGATCATGCCGGGCCGGGGCGTGGTGGCACGGGAACGGCGTCGCGGCGGGTGCCCCCGAGGCGCCCCAGGGGCGACAATGGCCCGCATGATCGTCCACTGCGCCATCTACCGCGACGGCCGCCCGGTCGCGACCCCCGCGGACCCCGCCGGCGCCCTCGCCGCCGCGCGGGCGGCGGGCCGGGGCGGCTTCGTCTGGATAGGCCTGTTCGAGCCCACCGCCGAGGAACTCGACGAGGTCAGCACCGAGTTCGGGCTGCACCCGCTCGCCGTGGAGGACGCGGTCAGCGCCCACCAGCGCCCCAAGGTGGAGGCCTACCAGGGCTCGCTCTTCGTGGCGCTCAAGACGCTCGGCTACCACCCCGGCGGCCACGCCGTCACCAGCGGCGAGGTGATGCTCTTCGTCGGCGAGGACTTCGTGATGACGGTCCGGCACGGTGCCGACAGCCCGCTCGGCGAGCTGCGCGCGGAGCTGGAGCGGCAGCCCGAGCTGCTCAGGTACGGCCCGAGCGCCGTGCTGCACTCGGTCTGCGACATGGTGGTGGACGGGTACGTGGACGTGGTCGTCGGGCTCCAGGCGGACCTCGACGAGCTGGAGGCCGACGTGTTCGCCCCCGGCCGGGTGGGCCGCGACATCGCGAGCCGGATCTACGGCTACAAGCGGCAGCTGGTGACCGTCCGCCGGGCCACCGGCCCGTTGCTCGACCCGATGCTGCGGCTGGAGCGCGGCGGCGTCCCGTTCGTCCGCCCCGAGGCGCTGCCGTACCTGCGGGACGTCGCCGACCACCTCGCCCGGGCCAACGACCAGGTGGAGGGCATGGACCGGCTGCTCTCCGACATCCTCGCCGCGAACCTGGCGCAGGTCAGCGTGCAGCAGAACAACGACATGCGGAAGATCTCGGCCTGGGCGGCGCTGGCCGCCGTGCCGACGATGATCGCGGGCGTGTACGGCATGAACTTCGACGACATGCCGGAGCTGCGCCAGCCCTGGGGGTATCCGGCGGCGGTCGGGCTGATGGTGCTGGTCTGCCTGGTGCTGCACCGGGTGTTCAAGCGGCACGACTGGCTGTGAGGTGGGCGGGGACGACGGGCTGCCGGGCGGGCGGGGACGACTGGCTGTGAGGCGGGCGGGGGCGACGGGCTGCGGGGCGGGCGCCGGGCCGGTGCCCGCCCCGTCGGCCTCGCCGGCTCAGGCCAGCCCGGCACGCTCCAGCGCCTCGACACCGGTCCGCAGCGCCTGGATCCGCTCGTCGAGGGTGAAGCCGGCCGGGGCCAGGGTCAGCGTGGTGACCCCCGCGTCCGCGTAGGCCTGCATCCGGTCGGCGATCCGCGCGGTGTCGCCGACCAGCGAGGTGGCGTCGATCAGGTCGTGCGGCACGGCGGCCGCCGCACCCGCGTAGTCCTTGGCCAGGTACCGCTCCTGGATCTCGTCGGCCGCCTGCTCGTAGCCCATGCGGCGGGTGAGCTGGTTGTAGAAGTTCTTCTCCTTGCTGCCCATGCCGCCGATGTAGAGCGCGGCGTAGGAGCGCTGGGAGTCGACGCCCGCCTTGATGTCCTCGCCGACCGCGATCGTGACGGTCGGGCAGAGGTCGAAGCCCCCCAGGTCCTTGCCCGCCTTGGCGCGGCCGGCCTTCAGCGGGTCGAGCGAGAGCGCGGCGTGCTCGGGGGCGAAGAAGATGCCCAGCCAGCCGTCGGCGATCTCGCCGGTCTGCTCCAGGTTCTTCGGGCCGATCGCGGCGATGTACAGCGGGATGTGCTCGCGCACCGGGTGCACGGTGAGCTTGATCGGCTTGCCGGGCCCGCCGGGCAGCGGCAGCGTCCAGTGCTCGCCCTCGTGGACCAGCCGCTCGCGGGACATCGCCTTGCGGATGATCTCGACGTACTCGCGGGTGCGGGCCAGCGGCTTGTCGAACTTCACGCCGTACCAGCCCTCGGAGACCTGCGGGCCCGAGACGCCCAGGCCGAGCCGGAACCGGCCGCCGGAGAGGGTGTCCAGGGTGGCCGCGGTCATCGCGGTCATCGCCGGGGTGCGGGCCGGGATCTGGAAGATGGCCGAGCCGACGTCGATCCGCTCGGTCCGGGCGGCGACGAACGACAGCACGGTGGCCGCGTCCGAGCCGTACGCCTCGGCCGCCCAGCAGACCGAGTAGCCGAGCCGGTCGGCCTCCTGGGCGACGGCGATGTTGTCGGCGTCCATGCCGAGTCCCCAGTAGCCGAGGTTGATGCCGAGTCGCATGGGCACTGCCTTCCAGTTCGGGTGTTCCGTGAGGGTAACCGCGCGTCCGGCGGCCATGCTACTGGCCGGTAGCGGTGGCCTGGGTCACATTCGCGCCGCGGTCCGCGCGGCCGCGCGGGCCGTGATCGTTCTGCGGGTCTGCACACCTGCCCGGGCACCGGCCGCTACGCTCAGCCGACGTGGGGGCGCCACGCCCCACCTGCGCGTTTGTCCCCCGATGTCCTCCCGACATCGGCCAGTGAGAGGGTCCGTCCGATGGAAATGCGTCACCTCGGCCGCACCGGGCTGCAGGTCTCCCGGCTCGGCCTCGGCACGATGACCTGGGGCCGCGACACCGACGAGCAGGAAGCCGCCGAGCAGCTCAAGGAGTTCGTCGACGCCGGCGGCAACCTGGTGGACACCGCCGACGTCTACGCCGACGGCGACGCCGAGTACCTGCTCTCCCGGCTCACCGACAGCCTGATCCCCCGCTCCGACCTGGTCATCGCCACCAAGGCGGGCAGCGTCCCGGCCTCCGGCCGGCGTTTCGACGGTTCGCGCGGCCACCTGCTCGCCGCCCTGGACGCCTCGCTGCGGCGGCTCGGCACCGACTACGTCGACCTCTGGCAGGTGCACGCCTTCGACCCGGCCACGCCGGTCGAGGAGACGCTCAGCGCCCTGGACATCGCCGTCGCCTCCGGGCGCGCCCGGTACGTGGGGGTCTGCGACTACAGCGGCTGGCAGCTCGCCAAGGCCTCCACCTGGCAGAACGCCCACCACGGCCGGGTCCCGCTGGCCGGCGCGCAGCTGGAGTACTCGCTGCTCCAGCGCGGCATCGAACGGGAGGCGGTGCCGGCCGCGCAGGACGGCGGCGTCGGCCTGCTCGCCTCCTCCCCGCTCGGGCGCGGCGTGCTCACCGGCAAGTACCGGCACGGCGTCCCCCAGGACTCGCGGGGCGCCTCGCCGTACCTCTCGGGCTTCGTCCAGCCCTACCTCGGGGAGCGCTCGCGGCGGATCGTGGACGCCGTCGCCACCGCCGCCGACGGACTCGCCAGCAGCCCGCTGGCGGTGGCGCTGGCCTGGGTCCGGGACCGCACCGGGGTGGCGAGCGCGCTGGTCGGGGCACGGACGGTGGCGCAGCTGCAGGCGGCGTTGTCGGTGGAGGCCCTTACGCTTCCGAGTGAGATCCGCGGTGCGCTCGACGACATCTCGGCGCCGGTCCACCGCTACCCCGACCAGGGGTGGAGCGAGCTGTAGCACGGCGCGCCCCGCCCCGTGAACCGAAGAGCCCGACCCGACCGCGCGTCCGCCGACGTGATGTAGTGCCCGTGCCGCCGGTGCCGCCCGCGCAGCTCGTACCGCGCGTGCCGCCCCTGCCGCACGAACCGACCGACCGTCGGCCCGGCCGCCCCGCGCGACCGGTGGCCGGCCCGATCCTGCCGACCGCCCGCACGACGGGGCGGCCGGTGCCCAGCAGTGGAGTTGAGCTTTTGTGGAGCGAACGATGAGTGACACGGAGAACGGCGCTCCGGAGGAGACCTCGACGACCGCCGGCACCGACGGCGGCGCCGCTGTCCCGGCACCGGCGCCCGTTCCTGCTCCCGCTCCCGCTCCTTCGTCCGAGGCGGGGGCGGGCGCGGGGGCCGCCGGTGCGTCCGCGTCTGCGTCCGTGCCTGGTGACAAGGCGGACAAGGCGGCGGCGGTCGCGGCGCTGGCCGAGGCGGTCCGGGCCGTCGAACGGTCCACCGGGACGGGCGGCGTCCGGCTCCGGCCGGGCGGCACCGCTCCGGCGGGTGGTTCCGCCACCGCTCCTCCCTCCGCCCCGTCCTCCCCGTCCTCCCCCGACGAGGCTCCGCCGGTTCGGCCCGCCACGGCTGCGGGCGTGGGCGCCGCGACCGGCGGCGGTGCCGCGACCGGCGGTGCCACGCCCAGGAGTGGCCTGCCCGTCACCGACGACCAGCGGGCTCAGGCCCTGCAGGCCACCGCCGAGGTGCTCGCCGCCGGCGGCGCCCCGACCGACCTGGCCCCCGCCGCCGTGGCCGCGTTCGGGGACAGCGCCGCCGAGCAGCTGCGCGACGACCCGTGGACGGTACTGAGCCTGTCCGGTGTCCGGCCCGAGCACGCCGACGGCTTCGCGCGCGGCCTGCTCGGCTCCGAGGCCGGCCCCGACGACCCGCGCCGTGCCGTCGCCCTGGTCGCCTGGGTGCTGGAGCAGGGAGCCCTGCGCGGCCACTCGGCCCTGGAGATCGGCGAGGTCACCGCCGGCCTCGACCGGCTGCGCGTGCCGGACGTCTCCGCGGCCGTCCAGTCCGCCGTGCTCCAGGGCCGGGCGATGCCGTTCCAGGAGGCGCTCACCGGTGCCGAGGCGCACGCCGCCGGCGGCGACGACGAGGACGAGCCGCCGACCCGCACCCTGCTCGCCCCGGCACGGCTGGCGCTCGCGGAGGAGAGCCTGGCGGACGGGCTGGTCCGGCTGATGTCGACCTTCGTCCCCGGCGAGGACCCGGCGGACGACGACACCGGTGACGAGCCCGCCACCGACGGCCCGTCGACCGGGGAGGACACGGACCCGGAGGGCGTCCCGGAAGGCGTCCCGGCGGACGAGGCCGGCGAGACCGAGGGCCCGGACGGTGCCGGGAGCGACGCGGAGGCCCTCACCGAGGAGTCCCCGGCAGCGCCCGCCGCGCCCGGACCGGCGGCCTGGGAGGCCGCGGCCGCCGCGGCGCCGTCCTCCTCCGCGAGCGCCCTGATCCGGGCCGTCGCCGAGAGCCCGCTCGTCCTGCACACCGGCGGCGAGGCCGCCCGCGCCGAACCGGCCGCCCTGCTGGCCGCCGCCTCCGGCCTCGGGCTGCGCGCCTGGGCCACCACCTGGACCGACCAGGGCCGGGCCGCCTTCGCCGCACCCGCCGAGGCACCCGGCGCCGTCCCCGTGACCACCCTGGCCGAACTGCTGGCCGGTGCGGCCGGCCCCGGCCGGGACTCCGACGACATGCTCGCGCTCGACGTCCTGATCGTCCTGGACGCCCCGCTGCTGGACGTCGAACTGGCCGCCGCCCTGCTGGAATCGCTGGCCGACGGCGCCCGGCTGGTGCTCAGCGGCGACCCGGGCCAGCTCTGGTCGGCCGGCCCCGGCCGGTTCTTCGCCGACCTGCTCGCCGCCAAGGCCTGCCCGGCGGTCGCCTCCCGCACACCGGACTTCGGCCCGATCGGCGAGCTGGTCTCCGGCGTCGGCGTCGGCGAGCTCCAGCCGGTCGACGCCCCCGACAAGGAGGTGGTCATCCTCACCGCCAAGGACGGCGGCGAGGCCGTCCACCGCGCCGTCCAGCTGCTCACCGACTCCATCCCGCGTGCCCTCGGCATCCCGGCCGAGCAGGTGGTGCTCCTCACGCCCGGCCACGGCGGCAGCGCCGGCACCCGGGCGCTGAACGCCGCCGCCAAGGCCCGGCTGAACCCGGGCCCGGGCCGGTTCGGCGGCTTCGATCCGGGCGACCGGGTGGCCGACTCCCCCGCCCCCGGCCACACCCGGCTGGCCCGGGTCGTCGACGGCGACGCCACCGGCCTGCACCTGGAGTACACGGACGGCACCCGCCGGACGGTCCCGCCGGCCGAGGCCGGCCGGCTGCGGCACGGCTGGGCCCTGACCGTCCACCAGGCCGTCGGCCGCCGCTGGCCGGGCGCGGTGGTCGTGCTGCCCGACGACGCGGCCGCGGGGCTCACCCGCCAGTGGGTCTACACCGCCTTCGGCCGCGGCGAACGCCACCTCTCGGTGGTCCACGCCGCCGGTCCGGCGCTCGCCCAGGCCGTCGCCGAGCGCCCGGCCTCCCCCCGCACCACCCGGCTCCGCGCGATCCTGGCCGAGAACGCCGCCCAGACGTACTGACCCCGGTCGCCGCCCGGCCCCACCACGTCCACACCGCGGTCCGCACCACGTCCGCACCACGGGAGGGTCCCTCACCCACGAGGGGCCCTCCCGCGGCGTTCTCCCGCCCCGGACCCGGTCGGCGCCCCGCGCACCGTCAGCCATGAACACAGCTCATCGATCCGGTAGAAATCAAGCCTTGGACGCATGACCCCAGGTCGGCGGAGGGTGGAGGCAGTTCGCCCCCAGCTCCCCAGCTCCCCCGCGAACCCGGACCGACCGAGGAGTGCCGTTCATGGATCTTCAGCTCACCGACAAGGTGGTCGTCGTCACCGGCGCCTCCGCCGGGATCGGCGAGGCCGCCGTACGACTGCTCGCCGCCGAGGGCGCGGTCGTGGTCGGCGTGGCCCGCTCGCCGGAGGGCGTCACGGCGCTCGGCGAACGGGTGGAGGCGGTGGCGGCCGACGTGACCGATCCCGGCGCGGCCGGCCGCGTCGTCGACCGGGTGCTCGCCCGGCACGGACGGCTGGACGCCCTGGTCAACAACGTCGGGGGCCTGGACGCCCGCCCCGGCTTCCTCGATGTCACCGACGAGCAGTGGCTCGCCACCTTCGACCTCAACTTCCACTCCGCGGTGCGGATGAGCCGTGCCGCACTGCCCGCGCTGCTGCGCCGGGGCGGCGCGCTGGTGCACGTCGCCAGCGAGGCCGCCCGGCTGCCCGACAGCCCGCTGGTGGACTACGCGGCCGCCAAGACCGCGCTGCTCTCGCTCTCCAAGTCCCTCGCCGTCGAGTTCGGCCCGCGCGGCGTCCGTTCCAACGTGGTCTCGCCGGGGCCGACCCGGACCCGGCTCTGGGACGCGCCCGGCGGCTTCGCCGAGCAGCTCGCCGCGGGCTTCGGGCTGCCCGTCGAGGAGGCGGTCGACCACTTCGTCCGCGAGGTCCGGCGCCTGCCGAGCGCCCGGCTGGGCACGCCCGAGGACGTCGCCCGGGTGATCGCCTACCTGGCCTCGCCACTGGCCGGGCAGGTCACCGGCGCCGAGTGGGCGGTCGACGGCGGCGCACTGCGCCAGCTCTGAACCGGCCCGGACCCCTGCGCGCCACCCACCGCTCCGAGAGAGGAACGTCCGAAATCATGCGCTCGCCGAAGCGTCCCCGCACCACTGCCGTCGCCACCGTCGCCGCCCTCGCCGGCCTGCTCGCCACCACCGTCGCGCTGGGCACCGCGACCACCGCCACCGCGCGCGGTTCCGCCGACTCCCACCGCCCCGGCACCGGCACGGCCGCCGACCGGGCCTGGCGCCTGGTGGACCGTTCGCCGGGGCTCGTCCAGCCGCGCGCCCTGACCGTCGACGGGTCGCTCGGCAAGCGCCGGGCCGCCCAGGAGGTCCGGCTCGCCCAGCAGCTCTACACCTTCTGGAACACCGGCGAACAGCGCTACCTGGACGCCGCCGTCGACCGGAGCTTCCGGGACAACACCCTCCCGGCCGGCCGCCCGCAGGGCCCGGCCGGTCCGGCCTTCGCCTCGCGCGCCTTCCGCGCGGCCGTACCGGACCTGAGCTGCGAGCTCGCCGACCTGCTGGTCACCGGCGACCGGATCACCGCCCGGCTGGTCTTCCGCGGCCACTTCACCGGCGTGTTCGACGGCGTGACGGGGCAGGGCCAGCGGGTCGAGTTCAACGCGATCGACATCCAGCACGTCGGGACCGACCGGATCACCGAGGACTGGCACATCGAGGACAACCGGACGCTGCTCGCCCAACTCGGCGTCGCCGCCGCCCGCTGAGTGCCCCCGGCCGCTCCTCGCACGGGACCCGGAACGCGGGACACGGGCACGGGAAGCGGGGCGGCACCGGGGGAGGTGCCCCGGTGCCGCCCCCGCTCCAGCGGTCGGGGACGGCGCGGACGAGCGTCCGGCGGGCCGGCGGGTCCGCGGGCAGCGGGCAGCGGGACCGCGGGTCAGTCGTCGAGGTCCTCGTCGTCGTAGACCTCGCTGACGTCGAAGCGGCAGATCAGCAGCTGCGGGTCCGCGTGCTCGAAGGGCTCCGGCAGCCACTCCCCGGGCTCGGTCGGCTCGGCGGCGGCCACCCAGAGCGTCGAGTCGGCCTCCTCCAGCCCGAACTCCTCGCTGCGGGCGGCGATCTCGTCGGGCTCGAACTCGCCGAACAGCACACCGATCGCGGCGTTCACCCCGCCACTGTCCGCGCCCCCGCCCGGGACCAGCGAATCGTCCAGCCGTTCCGCCTGGGCACGCAGCCGCTTGGGGTCGACGATGTGGTAGTCGCGGCGGATCAGCACGCTGATCGCCTCGGGCTGTTCGGGGCCGTGGTACCCGCCCGGGCCCTCGTCACCGGGGACCTCGAAGGGGGTGACCTCGTCGTAGACCTCGTAGAGGAGTTGGTCGTACGCGATCGCCGCCGTCGCGAGCTGCTCGTAGGCGGTGGACACAGCGGAATCGTCCGCTGCGGTGGGGCTTGACACCGCTTCCAGATGACGGTCGATGGCGGCCTTGACCGCCTCGGCGGCGGCGCGTACCTCGGCAATGGTGGGCTGCGCGGCATCAGACATGGTGCAGACGCTATCTCCCCTCGGTGCCGGTACGCACAGCGGTTGTCACCTACACCCGCGATTTCACCGCAACTTCCCCCTCGATGTCCGTTCCGCGTGGTTCTGTCCCCACCCCCGGACCGGCCTCCGGGGGCGCGGGGCGGGCGGGCTGAGCCGTACGGGTGCCGCTTCACGAGCCGCGTTCGGGGTATGCCGGCCACAGGAGCAACGGAACTGATGCATTGTCAGCACCGGACCGGGGCCCGTCGGGCGGTCCCGGCGGGAGGGCGGCGGGGATCGCGACCGAAAATACCCGGGCCGGTTGTCGGAAGCAGGCCGTAGGCTTGCCTCCAGGTGTCCCTCAGGAGGAGCGTTTTGACCCCACCGAAGCCGGTCCGGCAGCCGGAGTACGAGTACCAGTCGCTGCGCATGCCCCGCGGGACTTCCCGCAACGCGGCACGCCAACTACTCACCGATCACGCCGAGTACGGGCACTGGGAACTGGACAGGCTCCGCCTGTTCCCGGACGGCAGTCGGACCGTGCTGCTGCGCCGGCGGATCATCCGGCAGGTCCGGAGCTGGTGACGGCCTCCACCTGCTGAGACGGCGTGTCGCCTTCGCCGCCGACCGGCCTCCTCGACGGCTTCCCCGGGTCGACGCGCTTCGGCCGGTTCACCCGGTCCGCTTCAGCCGGTCGCTTCACCCGGTCCGCTTCGGTCCGCCTCTACTCCCGGCTCTCTCCCGACAGGCCCGCTCCCTGCTTTGACGCGACGTCGCCGACGCGACGCTCCGCCGCGCGCCCGTGGCCGCCGTTCCTCTGACGGTCACGGGCGCGCGGCGTCCGACCGACCCGGGCGCGCAGTGGACGTGCGCCCCCGGACGGAAGCACCGCACCGGCCCGGGGCCGGTGCGGTGCTCAGTGGTTCCCGGTGCCGTGCTCAGCGGGCGCCGGCGCGGGCGCGGCGGTAGAGGACACCGCCGCCGATCAGCAGCGCCAGTCCGGCCGCGCCGAGCAGTTCGGTCGAGCCGGCGCCGGTCGAGGCCAGCTGGCTGCCGACCGCGGTGGAATCGGCCGAAGGCGACGCGGACGGGCTGCCGGTCCGCGCGGAGGCCGGCACCGCATGGCCGCTCGGGCTCGCCTGACCCGCCCCACCGGTGGCGGCACCGTTCGGGGTGCTGCTCGGGGTGCCGGCCGGGGCGGCGGGGGTCGGGCTGCCGGTGCGCGGGATGCCGGGCGTGGTCTCGCTGCTGCTCGGGCTCGGGGTGGACGGCGTGCTGGTGGCGGGCGGCGGCGGGTTGTGGGGGTTGTGGCCCTCCGGGCAGTCCTCGTCCGGGGTGGGGGGCGGGGTGTGCACCGGCGCGGGCGCGTTGGCGCAGTCGTTGCCGAAGGCGGGGTTGGCGGCGCCCACCACGTCGACCGAGTTGCCGCAGGCGTTCACCGGGATGTGCACGGGGGCCTGGACGCTGTTGCCGGAGACCACGCCGGGCGAGTTGGCCGCCACACCGGAGGCACCGGCCCCCGAGGCCGCGGCACCCGAACCGGCGTGCCCGCCCGCGCCCGAACGCCCGGAGGCGTTGGCGCAGTTGTTGCCGTACGCCGGGTTCAGCACCCCGATCACGTCGACCGTGTTGCCACAGGCGTTGATCGGCACGTGCACCGGCACCTGCACCGAGTTGCCGGAGGCCACACCCGGTGACCCCACCGCGTCCCCCTCCGCCCCGGCGCTCGCATAGGCGTAGCCGGCGGTCGAGGCCAGCACACTGCCGGTGGCCACGGCCGTGAGGAGCCCCTTCTTGGCTGCATTCCTCATATTTTCCCCTGACGTATCGAGACGACGTGATGACCTACCGAAAGTCGGAATTTCCGAATAAGCGGAGAGGTCTTCGGCTGCATGGGAGAGAACGAAGAAACCCGAGCGGAGGTTGACCCGAACCAGTCCTATTCACCCGTTCGAGGGATGTGACTCGGAAGGCACGGGGCGGACTCGGGCAGACAAGCGCCCCCGGCGCGGCGAATCCGCCACCGGGGGCCCGTCTCAACGACTGGCGTGGGCTCAGACGTTGGCGCAGTGGTTGCCGAACGCCGGGTTCAGCACGCCGATCACGCTGATGGTGTTGCCGCACAGGTTGACCGGGATGTGCACCGGGATCTGGATCTGGTTGCCCGACACGACACCCGGGGAGCCGGCGGCCACACCCTGGGCACCCGCCCCGCCGTGGGCGGAGGCGACACCGGCGGCGGCGAGCAGCAGACCGCCGGTGGCGGCGGTAACGGCGGCGATCTTCTTGACCTTCATCATTCCTCCTGTATGAACACCCGGATATCGGTTCCGGGCCGTCATAGGAGTGAACGAGGTTGCGGCAAACGGGGTACGGAACAGGCGTCCCATTCACTCGGAGCGGTGATACGACGAACAGGTAATCGACCTAAGTCAGGCTGCATCAGGGCTCGTACCGACCGGGGACACCCGCCCCGACCACGACGGACGGCCCGCCCCCGGAACTCCGGGAACGGACCGTCCGCCGCCCCGGGGCCGGGTCGGAACGGCCCCGGGCGAGCCCTCGCACGGCGGGTGTCGACCCCGCAGGCGTCGACTCAGCAGGCGTCGACTCGGCAGACGTCGACTCAGCAGGCGTCGATGAACCGGTCCAGCACCCGCACGCCGAACTTCAGCCCGTCCACCGGCACCCGCTCGTCCACGCCGTGGAACATCCCGGCGAAGTCCAGCTCCGGCGGCAGCTGCAGCGGGGCGAACCCGAAGCAGCGGATCCCCAGGTCCTGGAACGACTTGGCGTCCGTCCCGCCGGACAGGCAGTACGGCACCGCCCGGGCGATCGGGTCCTCGGCCCGCAGCGCGGTCTGCATCGCCTCGACCAGGGCGCCGTCGAAGCTCGTCTCGATCGCCTTGTCCGAGTGCAGGCTCTCCCGCTTCACGCGCGGGCCGAGCACGCTGTCCAGCTCGGCCAGGAACTCCTCCTCGTAGCCGGGCAGGAAGCGCCCGTCCACGTGCGCCGTGGCCTGCCCGGGGATCACGTTCACCTTGTAGCCGGCGCCGAGCATGGTCGGCTGGGCGGTGTTGCGCAGCGTGGTGCCGATCATCTTGGCGATGCCGCCGAGCACCCGGAGCGTCTCGTCCATGTTCTCCGGGTCGAGCTCGACGCCCAGCGCGTCCGACAGCTCGTCCAGGAAGGCCCGGACGGTCTTGGTGATCCGCAGCGGGAACTGGTGCCGCCCGAGCCGGGCCACCGCCTCGCAGAGCTCGGTGATCGCGTTGTCGTCGTTCTCCATCGACCCGTGCCCGGCCCGGCCCTCGACGGTGAGCCGCATCCAGTGCATGCCCTTCTCCGCCGTCTCGATCAGGTAGAGGCGGGCCTGGTCGTTGACCGTGAACGAGAAGCCGCCTACCTCGCCGATCGCCTCCGTCACGCCCTCGAACAGCCCCGGGTGCTTGTCCACGAGGTACCGCGCGCCGTAGGTGCCGCCCGCCTCCTCGTCGGCGAGGAAGGCCAGCACCAGGTCGCGCGGGGGCTTGCGCCCGGTACGCAGCCGGTCCCGGACGACCGCCAGGGTCATCGCGTCCATGTCCTTCATGTCGACCGCGCCGCGACCCCAGACGCAGCCGTCCGCGACCTCCCCGCCGAACGGGTCGTACGTCCAGTCCGCGGCGTTGGCCGGCACCACGTCGGTGTGCCCGTGGATCAGCAGGCCGGGCCGCGACCGGTCCTCGCCCTCGATCCGGACGACGGTGGAGGCCCGACCCTTCGCCGACTCGAAGATCTGCGGTTCGAGACCGAACTCGGCGAGCTGCTCGGCCACGTATTCGGCGGCCTTCCGCTCACCCGGACCGGAACCGTCGCCGTAGTTGCTGGTGTCGATCCGGATCAGATCGCGGCAGATCTCGGCGACCTCGGACTCGCCCGTCACCTTCGCCGCCGCCCGCCCCGCCGACTCGCTCCGTTCGCTCACGGTCACTCCTCGTCTCTGGCCCGCACCGGCGCCCCAGCGCGCCATCCCCGGGACCTGCACCCGGGCCGTACGAGCACGTCCGCCCATCCTCTCCCAGCCCCCGACCCGGATCCACCCCCACGAAACACGCCGACACACCCCCGCAACCCCCACTCCCCCACCCGGAGCCGTTTTGGGACCCAAAGCCGATCACTGCTACAGTTACATCTGTCAGCGCGGCCGACGAACAGAAGGAAGCCGCAAAGACAACACCCCGTCCGGGTGGCGGAATGGCAGACGCGCTAGCTTGAGGTGCTAGTGCCCTTTATCGGGCGTGGGGGTTCAAGTCCCCCCTCGGACACAACGTGCGGGCCAGGAGAAATCCTGGCCCGCATTTTGCGTTCCGGCACGGCCGCACACCGCCTGCAGCCGCCCCGGCCGCGGCAGGCCCTCCGGCGGACGGCCCCGGCTGGGAGCGCTCGGCCCCGCGAGGCGGGCTCCACGGTTCCGCGGGGCGCCCGAGGGGCTCGGATAGCCTGGCGGGATGAGTGAGAATCTGCCTCCCTGCCCCAAGTGTTCGAGCGAGTACACGTATGAGATGGATGCCTTGATCGTCTGCCCGGAGTGCGGGCACGAGTGGGCGGCGGCCGGGGAGGGCGCCGGGGAGGCGGGGGACTCCGGGGAGCGGGTCGTGCGGGACTCGGTCGGGAACGTGCTGAGCGACGGCGACACCGTGACGGTCGTCAAGGCGCTCAAGGTGAAGGGGAGCGCCTCGGGGATCAAGGCGGGGACCAAGGTGCGGAACATCCGGCTGGTCGACGGGGTGGACGGCCACGACATCGACTGCCGGATCGAGGGGTTCGGCGCGATGCAGCTGAAGTCGAGTGTCGTGAAGAAGGCCTGAGGCCCGGCCGGTCCGGAGACGGCGGGCGGGCCGCGGGGGGCGGCACCCGGTTCAGCGGGCGGTCCAGACCGGACAGGCCGGCTGGTGACGGTGGGTGCGGATGACGGTGCCGCCGAGGGAGCGGTGCTCGGTCGTCGAGATGGCACAGCAGGGCCGGGGGGACGACGCCGGTGCGCGCACGGACGTGCGCACCGGCGGGTGGGCGGGTACCGCCCGGGGCCTGGGACCGGCGGTCGGGGACGCGGTCGGGGACGCGGGCACCGTCGCGGACGCGGTCGCGGTCGCGGATGAGCACGGGTGCGGGTGCGGCCGACGGGCGGCGGTGCGGTGGACGGCGGGACGGCGGCCGCGTCGGCGGCGGGGTGAAGAGGTGGTCACGGTGGCGAGGTTGCCCCGACCGGGGCCGACCAACCCGGGACCCACTCGAACGAGCGTGAGCCGGAAATCCGTTGACGCCGAGTCAGGCAAAGTAGAGAATTCATTCATTATGAAGGACGTACATACTTCTTCCGAGCCGGCCGCCGGTCCACTGGACCGCGATGCCGAAGGGCGGCTGTACGACCCCCGGGTCCGGACCGCCATGACCACGTTCACCCACGACGGAGACACCCTCGCCCTGGAAGCCGCCGCCGCGGCCCGCTCGGCGTTCCACGCGGTGGAGCGGCTGCGCGCGCACGGTTCCGAGGGGCGCGGACTGAGCTCGGGCGCGCTGGACGTCCTGGTCCGGCTGGGCGCCGCCGGCCGGGCCGCCGAGGGCCCGTCCGGCCTCACCGTCGGCGAGCTCGCACGGGCCGGGGGCGTCAGCTCGCGCAACGTGACCGGGCTGGTCGACACCCTGGAGCGGGAGGGCCTGGCCCGGCGGTCGGCCGACCCGCGCGACCGCCGGGCGGTGCTGGTCACCGCCACCCCGGAAGGGCTGGCGTGGCTGGAGGCGTTCCGGGCCCCGACCGAGCGGGCGATGAGCGCGGTCTTCCGCGGGTTCTCGGCGGACGAGCTCGCCCAGCTGCGCCACCTCTGCCTGCGGTTGGTGGAGAACCAGCGGCAGGTCGAGGCGTACCTGAGCGCGGGGGCACCGCAGCCCACCGGGGAGTAGCTGCGGAGAAGGGGAAGGAGAAGGGGAGAGGGGAGCCCGGGGAGGACGAGCGGGAAGCGCTCAGGCGGGCCGGGCTTCCGTGCGGGCCCCGGTGCGGCGGTCGCGCAGGCTGCGGAGCAGTTCGCCGGTGATGAAGGCCGTCACGGAGGCCACGATCAGCAGCGGCATCGCGTCCGTCGCGGTCGATCCCAGCAGCGCCGTCGCCAGTACGGTGCTGGTCACCGGCAGCCGGGTCACCGCCGCGCCGGAGGCGGCGAGCCCGGCCGCCAGGCCCGGCCCGACGCCGAGGCCGGGCAGCGGGCCGCAGGCCACCCCGATGGCGCCGCCGATCAGCACCGCCGGGAAGATCGGACCGCCGCGCAGGCTGCCCAGCGCGATGCCCCAGCCGACCGTCTTGCAGAGGACCAGCGCCAGCAGCGCGCCTTCCGACCAGGAGCCGGGGTCGGCGGCGAGGGCGCCGAGGGTCGCCTGCCCGGAGAGCGCGTCCTGCTCCGGTGAGCGGCCGGTGATCAGCGCGTACACGGTGATGGTGACACCGACCGCGACCGCGCAGAGCACCGTCCGGACCGCCGTCTGCCGGGCGGTCGGCACCGCCGCGGGGCCACCGGGGCCCTCCGGGTCGCCGGTGGTGAACGCCTTGACCCGGTGGCCGAGCATCTGGCCGGCCACGCAGATGGCGGCGACGCCGACGGCGACCGGCACGCCCCAGAGGAAGTCGCCCGGGTCGGGGATGCTGCTGGGCGGCACGGAGGGCAGCGAGAGCGCCCCGATCGACAGCCCGGTCCAGTGCCCGAAGCCGGTGAACACCAGCGCGCCGATACCGCTGGCCAGCAGGCAGGGCAGGATAAGCGCGATCAGTCGCGGACCGCCGAGCCCGGCCGCCTCGATCATCATCACGGCGGCGACCAGCGGGCTGCCGAAGATGGTGGAGATCGCCGCCGTCGAGCCGGCCGCTCCGAGTACGGGTGCCAGCTGGGGCTGGGCGGTGCGCCGGGCGGAGCTCACGGCGAGCAGCGCCAGTCCGCTGCCCATCGCCATCAGCGGCGCCTCCGGGCCGAGCACCACACCGAGCGGCAGGCAGACGAGCGCCGCCAGCACGACGCCGGGCACGGTGTTCGGCAGGAACGGCGGCCCGCCGAGCCCGTCGACCGGGACGTGCCCGCCTCGACCGGGCATCCGGGTGATGATCGGGGCCAGCAGCAGTCCGGCGACCAGCAGCAGGGGCAGCGGCCACCACCAGGGCGACTGGTCGTAGCCGAGGGCCTCCGGCAGGCTCTCCCAGATCCAGTGCTGGAGTTCGTGCTCCAGGCTGACGAAGCCGAAGGCGGCCAGCGACACCGGGGCACCGACCAGCGCCGCGATCAGCAGGAGGCCGATGTAGCCCTTGGTCAGCAGCAGACGGCGCAGGGTGGGATCACCGCTCTGCTCGGGCATGCCGGCTCCTTCGCGCTCCCCGGCCGGTCCACCCCCGGCCGCGTCCTGCGACCGAGTCTCGCCCGCGCCCCCGGGCCCCGCACGGCAGGCGGCGCCCCCGGCACGGCGCGCCCCGCCGGGGTTGCGCCGTACGGGTGAGCGGGTGGCGCGGATGAGCGGGTGGCACGGATGAGTGGGCGAGGCGGGCAGCCTGACGGCCGGGCAGGCGGGCGGGCAGGCAGGCAGGCAGGCACCGAAGGGTGGGCCCGTACCGGAGGTGCGGGGCGCTGACCGGGCCGGGTCAGTCCTGTCGGACCCGGTGGGACTCCCCCAGGGCGCTCTCGATGCCCTGGACCATCCGCCAGAGCGGCGCGCGGCGGCTGGCGACCAGCACCACGACGTCGTCGTCCGCCCCGTCCTCGTGCCCGCCGTCCCGGCCGCCGGGACCGGTTGCGGAAGCGGAGAGCGGACCGGCGCCCGCGGAGCCGTCCGGCGTCGTGTCACCGGACCGGTCGCCCAGGGTGCCGGTGACGAAGGCCATCGCCTGGTCCACCTCGGCCACCCAGTCGCTCTCGCCGCCCGAGCGCAGCCAGGTGCGCAGCGCGTGGTTGTGCGCGGCGACCACGGCGGCGGCGATCACGTCGGCCCGCAGCGGCCCGTCCGGCCGGTCGGCGAAGCGGCCGCGCAGGTAGTGCGCGAGGGTGTGCTCGTACCGCCAGACCACGGAGAGCTCGTACGCGCGCAGGCCGGGCACCTTGCGGGTGAGCCGGTAGCGCTGGACGGAGAAGGAGGGCTGCTCGGCGTACATCCGCAGGACCAGGCGGGCGGCGTCGCTGGCCCGCCGGACCGGGTCCTCGTCGCCGGTGCCGGACTCCAGGAACTCCGTCATCTCGGCGAGGCTGCGCTCGTGGTCGGGGAATACCACGTCCTCCTTGGCCGGGAAGTAGCGGAAGAAGGAGCGCCGGCCGACGCCCGCGAGCGAGACGATGTCGTCGATCGTGGTCTGTTCGAATCCGCGCTCCAGGAAGAGCTCGAAGGCGGCGGCGACCAGCGCCTCGCGCATCGCGGGCTTCGGCGGCCCGTCGTTCATGGGCTGGTCCTGCGCTTCCTTCTCGCTCATTCCCGGAACATAGCATCGGCTTCGAACACCCGGACCGGCGCGCCGACGTCGTAGCGCGGACCGGCCCGGGCACCCGGGGGTGACGACGGGTTACGGCAGGTTGCGGGCCATGACGATGCGCTGGATCTGGTTGGTGCCCTCGTAGATCTGCGTGATCTTCGCGTCCCGCATCATCCGCTCCAACGGGTAGTCCCGGGTGTACCCGTACCCGCCCAGCAACTGCACCGCGTCCGTCGTGATCTCCATCGCCGCGTCCGACGCGAAGCACTTCGCCGCCGCCCCGAAGAACGTCAGGTCCCCGTCCCCGCGCTGCGACTTCGCCGCCGCCGCGTACGTCAACTGCCGCGCCGCCTCCAGCTTCATCGCCATGTCCGCCAGCATGAACTGGACCCCCTGGAAGTCACCGATCGGCTTCCCGAACTGCTTGCGCTCCCGCACGTACCCCTTCGCGTAGTCCAACGCACCCTGCGCGATCCCCAGCGCCTGCGCCGCGATCGTCACCCGCGTGTGGTCCAGCGTCCGCATCGCCGTCGCGAAACCCGTCCCCTCCGCACCGATCATCCGATCGGCCGGGATCCGCACCTCGTCGAAGTACACCTCACGCGTCGGCGAACCCTTGATACCGAGCTTGCGCTCCGGCGCACCGAACGACACCCCCGCGTCGCCCTTCTCCACCACGAACGCCGAGATCCCCTTCGACCGGGCCTCCGGATCCGTCACCGCCATCACGGTGTAGAACTCCGACACCCCCGCATTGGTGATCCAGCGCTTCACACCGTTCAGCACCCAGAAGTCGCCGTCCCGCACCGCCCGGGTCTTCATCCCCGCCGCGTCCGAACCCGCCTC